>NZ_JARWOJ010000001.1 GCF_029868625.1 Nocardia neocaledoniensis
AACTGCGCCGAGTGAGCGCCGATGATCGAAGCGGCCGTGGAATCGATCCACCACGTCGCCTGCCATCGAGAGTGCCCATCGGGGAGACTGACATCTGCCGGCAATGCGTGCAAGATCGTGCGGGTGGCCAGATTCGCCAACGCCGTGCAAACACCGAGCACAACGACGAGCCCTGCCACCCATCCCATGAACCAGGCAAACGGGCCGGACAGGTCGTTGTTGTCTCCCACCTCGACCCACCGGGCGGTAGCCGTAAACCCAATAGCAGCCGCGATTCCGCACACCGCCAGTCGCCAGTTTCGATTGACGGGCGGCTCGGCGGTAAGCCAACGTACTGACCCCCGGAGCCAGGGATGGCGGTAGATGAAGCGAAGCAAGGGCCGTGACACCCGGGCGATGAAGGTGAGACATCCCAACATCAGTACCGTTAGCGGACCGGGAGGATTCGGCGGCGTAGGGTTCGGGTCACCCGTTCTGGACTCGGGCGTTTCCGATGACACCGGCGCCGGCGCGAAGGTAGTCAGAGTGTCGACGGGGCGACCGCTGTAGGTCAGGCCTGCGGGCCCTGGGGACTGGCGATTCGCGTGAAGTTGCCGGTAGCGGATGCGCTCCAGGCTGACCAGGGCGACTTGCGCGTCACACAACCCGTCCTCGAGTTCCGCTTGGAGGCGCTGCGCTACTGCGGCATCCGCGCCCGGCCCCAGGCCTGTTCGAATGTCGCGTGCGAAGGTGTCGCGGTCATCGGGGCCGGTGCCGGGTTGCGAGGTCGGTGACCAGCCGAGTTCGGTGAGAACTTCGCGCGCGCGTTCTCGATCGAACTGCGATCCAGCAATCTCGATCCGGCACCGAGCACGCGCCAAGGCGACGTCGAGAAGATAGTGTCCTCTGTAGTCGACAAGATTGCGCAGACCCACCTGTGACCCCCGATTCCCCTCCAGCAGCGATGGATCCACCGTATCGCGCAGTGTCGGGCGCCGGCCACTGGATTCCACCCCCACAGTGACGACGCTGCACCGATCGGTACTAGCCGACGCACGCGGTCGCACTGCCGGGCTGGAACCAACTCGTTAGCCACCGGTATCCGCATCCGCGCGCACCCCACCGCACAGCACACTCGCAGTTGCCCAACCATCCTCATCATGAACGCCGCCCGGAACCCAGGAGGCGCCAGGTTGCATCGGCGGCCGATGAACTAGTTCCGGTTTCAGCCACTCTGGCGAGACCGGTCCAGAGTTCTCTTTCACCACCACGGCGTGAACAAGCGACGCTTCCCCGACCACGATGGCACCCCATCCGCACAGCAGCGCGATTCGCCACGATTACGCCACCGCGGCGTCATGTGTTGCCGTGGGCAGCTGCGGCCTTCCGGCGCCGGTAGTCGCGCTGACGGCACGCATTGCTGCACAGCGCGCGCGGCCGTCCTTGGCTTGCACCGTTTTTCGATGGCGGGTTCACCGGCACCATGCACGGGCATTGCCTGCAACGCACCCATTGCGAACGTAACGTTGTCGCTCCTGCCCGGTCACCGACGTGGATTGTGCACGCAGGGTCGGGTGGCCGAACGGCTGTCGGACCCGCAATCTTCTTCCTGAGGTAGGCCGCGAATTCCTCGGCGTTGACCCGATCATCAT
>NZ_JARWOJ010000002.1 GCF_029868625.1 Nocardia neocaledoniensis
TGAGTCGCTGACCATGGGCGCGCGTGTCATCGTCGCGGGGCGGCTCAAGCAACGCAGCTACCAGACCCGTGACGGGGACAAGCGCACGGTGTTCGAGCTCGAGGTCGACGAAGTCGGGCCGAGCTTGCGGTTCGCGCGCGCCCAGGTCAACCGCACCGGACGCAGACCGAACAGCGGCAGCGGCAACGGGTTCGGCGTCGACAACCCTCCCCCCGTCACCTCTGCGGCCGAGCCCGCCACCGCTGCGCGGACCTCGGATGCTTCTGACCCGTGGTCCACCTCCGCCCCGGCGGGCGGGGGCAGCGAAGCGTGGGCCGAGCCCGTGCTGGCCGGTGTCGGTGTGGGTGATTTCGGACAGCCACCGTTGTGACCTGACCCGGTTCTGCGATCCCGTTGCGGTGGCGAGCGGGCAGGTAGGTGGTGGGTCGGGGCACCGTGCTGGGGTGGGCCCAGCCGCTCGAGGGCTACCAGGCCATCGTGCGCCACGCCGTCGGGCCCGCGCCCGGCGGAAACGAATCCCCCGCGCCCGTCCCAGCCGCGGCCGGCGGATGGGGTTGTGCGCGCGGGGAATTCGCCCCCGCACGCAGATGGCGCGTTCCCGCCGTCGTGTCGCCCGCTGTCCTGGTGAACAGCCCTCGGCTGGGCCCACCCCAGCCCGGCACCCCTATTTCGCGAAAAGCGTGGCAGTTCCAGCGCGCCCGGGTGCCGAACCATCTCACCGTCCACAGTCAGGAGAACAGCTGTGTCCGTTCACGCACCCACCGTCTCCCCCGCGATCACCCTCACCACACACAGTGTCGAGCCCGGGTTCGACCGGCACGATCTCACTCTGTCTGCCTCCGATATCACCGCCGCCGAGCCACCGTCCGATGAGCCAGCCACCAAATCGGTGGTGGCGGTGCCGGATACGAGGTCGTTCCTGGATGCGATCGAAGCGATCGAGCTCACCTTCGACACCGATCGCAAAGCCGCGATCGCGATGTTCCGTCCAGCGTTGGACTTGGCGACCGACGCCGACTGGGACGTCCTGGATTTCATGGTCGAGTGCTTCACCCTCTACCCGCGTGAGTCCGCGCTGCTGCGCCTGCGTGCCCGCTGGTCCGCCGGTGACGAAATCGAACGCGAACGGTTGGTGCGGTTGGTCCCCGACACCGACCCCGGCCTGCACTCCCACGACAACCACGCCCTGGCCCAGCTCATCGAAACCCGCGCCAGGACCAATCGCACCAGCGTGGCCGAGGAATTCGCGAAGTTTCAGGTCCAGCTCGCCGCTGCCGAGATGCCCCGCCCGTCCATCCGGACCTGGCGCAACCCGCTGCCGCGCCTGGCCATGCCCGCCTCCCGCCGCATCGATGCCGTCCGCCTCAGCCCCGAGCAGATCCGGGCCCGCGCCCTCGCACGTGGCAAGCGTCGCCCCGCCGAGCGGGAACCACTCGAGGTCACCGCGTATGTGCGGGAGAGCTTGTTCGTCGACACCGAGGTTGTCGAACAAGCCCGCCTGCGCCAACGCTGGGCCGAGCTGATCGCGCGCGGAGTCACCCTCACCACCGGTGCGCCCCGGGGTTGGACACCGCGCCGCCCCGGTGAACGGGCACCGCTGCCCGCCGACCTGGCCGAGGCGATGTGGGATCACCAGTACTGCGTGCACGTCGCCGATCAACGCGACCACGACCGCGCCTTGGCCGGGGAATCGACCAAGTCCCCCGAACACTCCCACGCGTGGGCCGCCGAACGGACCGGGCTGCGTTCACGCGCCGACCGACGAGAGGGGTTCGTGTTCCAGGGCAACGGTCTCGACGACTTCGCCACCGCGATGACTCCGGTCGCCGGGTGGCGGTGCGTGTCCTGCTTCGTCGAACGCCCCACCACCGACCAACGCCCCGTCCACGCCCGCGACGGAGTGTTGCGCAGCGACGACGGACTGTGTGACTACTGCCGGTGCGAGAACCGCGCCGGGCTGCCCGCGTTGCCCGCCGGGTTCACCGTCGCCGATCTCGCTGCCAC
Source organism: Nocardia neocaledoniensis (assembly GCF_029868625.1). GTDB lineage: Bacteria > Actinomycetota > Actinomycetes > Mycobacteriales > Mycobacteriaceae > Nocardia > Nocardia neocaledoniensis_A. The sequence goes on from NZ_JARWOJ010000002.1 coordinate 2,005, forward strand.
CTACTGCACCTATTTCGTCGAGCACTACCGCGACTCCGCCTACGCGCTCATCGCCGAGGTCCGTCGTCGCGCACCGGAATGGTTGATCACCGTGATCGACCGATTCCTGACCGCCCACCCGGACCTGCCCGGCACCCCGGCACCGGTCGACGCCGACTCCGACGCCGTACCGGCGCCCGCGGTGTCCACGCGCCGCCGCGGACCGATGGTGCCACCCGGACAACGGCCCGGCCGGTGCGAGGGCTGCACCCGCTACACCCCGGTCCACGACGACGGGTTCTGCACACAGTGCCGGGTCCACCTCGGCCTGCACATCCCCACACCGCGCGAGCGTCGACTCGTCGCCGCCTGACCCATCCCCACAGCACATAGTCGGGGGGGGGGGGCCCCCCCACCCCGCGGCCCCCCCC
>NZ_JARWOJ010000003.1 GCF_029868625.1 Nocardia neocaledoniensis
CTGGCCGCCGCGATCACCGCGTTACCGGCCGACACCACCCACTGCGTCGGCATCACCCCCATCGCGGAGAACACCGCCGAGGTCCACCTGGTGGAACTGCATCCCGACGGCCGCCGCTTCGACTACCTGCAGGTGATCAACGTAACCGCCGCCGATGCAAGCGGATTGGTCATCACCAACATCCAGAAGCGAGGCAGCTGATGCCCGCATCGACCCTCCAGCAGCATCCCCTCGCCGTGATCAGGGGCCGCCGGTTGGACCCGACCACGGTGACCCCGCCACACCGGGCGGCCGGTATCCGCGTAGAACCGCTGCCGACGACCCGAGCGCACCCACCGGCGGTCGCGATCGTCGGTGCCCACGGGGGAGCGGGGACCTCGACGCTGGCGCGGTGGTGGGCGCCCGCTGCGGACTGCGAACAGTCCTGGCCGGGCTCGCCGCAGACCACCCAACGTGTCGTTGTGGCGGCACGGTTGTGCCTGCCAGGGCTGATCGCTTGCGCGGACCGGTTGCGCGAGTGGCACGCCGGAGCAGCACCCGAAGGCGTCGAGGTCGTCGGTGTCGTCCTCAGCGCCGCCCGCCCGGGCCGAGTCCCGGCACCCGTGCGCCGCTACCGCGCTGTAGTCGAGGACCTGGCCGAGCGCGTGTGGGAGATCAGCTGGCATGACGAGCTCATCGAACGCGAACTCAGCGAACTCGCCGAGTTCAGCCCCTTCGACCCGGTCCCACAACGCCGCGCCCGCCTGACCGAAGCGGTGCCGCTGGATGTCCATCACGTCGGCAGCGAGCTCATCGACGTCCTCGCCTGCACGACCAAAAACCTTATCGACCAGCACGATTCGGAGAAATAGCGATGTCGGTTCTATCCGTCGTGGGCGACAGCGTGACGGTGCTGGCCCAAGAAATCAAGATCAACCCGACCGTCCCGCCGGGCGGGGACAAGCTGACCAACCTGGTCGGCTACCTGTCCTGGCTGGTCATCCTGGCCGGGGTAGCGGCCCTGATCTATGCCGGGGGCAAGTTCGGGTGGGAACGCTGGCACGGCGGCGCGGTCGAATCACCCAAGATCGTGTTCGCGGCCATGGTCGGCGGCATCATCGCCACCTCCGCCGGCGCCATCATGAACGCCGCCGTCACCGGAGGATCCTGATGCAGGCTCCCCAGTATCGCCACGAAACCCGCAGCATCACAACGGATTCACGCGCTGTGGCCATCGCCGCCGCCGACGGCACAGTGCTGACCGGAGACCGGTTCGGGAACCCCGACGCCGCGCTGACCCTGGTCTCCCTGCCCGGACCGCTCGCCGACGCAAGCCATTTCGCGCCGATGATGACGCTGATCGACCGGCATTTCCGCGCTGAGGTCGCCCAGCTCGTGTACGAGCAGCGCGGCCACGGCAACGACCTTCCGCTGCAACCCGGACCCGCGGGCATGACCCAACTCGTCGAAGACCTGGACACCGTCATCTCCCATGCTGACGGTCGCGTGGTGCTGGTCGTGCATTCACTGGCCGCGATCGTCGCTCAGGAATGGCTCTACCACCACCGACGCGACCTCGCCCGCATCGACGCGATCGTCGCGATCACACCGGTGACCGAACTACCCGATCACGACAAAGCCCTCACCGAACACCCCACGGGGGCGGCCCGCCGGGCCGGTCGACGTCTCATCCACCAACTTTCCACCGCCCTGGGCGAGCACCGCCTGCACACCGACGCCGAACTCGAGGCCGCCCTCCACACCCTGCGTGCGTATCGGCGATGCGGGGCCGACCTAGCGGTGGTCGAAGACCTTCTGCGGGCGACACCGACCTGGATCGTGGCCGGGCACGCCGACCCAGTCGCGCGCTACGGGAGGGTCACCGAACTCGCGGAGACGGTGTGGGCCGAACTGAGCAGCCTGCGCGACGGGGGCCATGACCTGGCCCGAACCTTTCCCTGGTTGCCCGCCGCAGCGGTGTCTTCCGCGATCCGCGTGGCGCGAGACGCTGACCGGTTCGGAGGCCACTGGTGATCGCCGCACCGCTGCCCGCGCAGGTCTTGGCGCCGCTGACACAGCTGCTGAACTGGCTGGCCTGGTTCGTGCTGCTGCTGTGCGTGGCGCGCGCGACCTTCGTCGGCGGCCAACTCGCCGTCCGGATCTACCGCGAAGAAGCGATCGAAGGATTCCTCGGATCCCTGGTCGCCGCCGCACTCCTCGGCTCGGCCAGCGCCCTGGCCATCGCCATCCTCCCCACCACCTGACACCACAGGAAACCCCTATGCCACACAAACTTTCGCCCCCAACCAGCCCAATAATGATCACCTGGCTCGCCATCGTCATCACCGGCCTCACCGCCACAGGTTGTGGCGGCACCGACCCCGGCGACAACCAGCCGCTGCCCACACCCACAACGGAGCAGGTGGCTCCTACAGGGCTGAGCTGGCGCACCTACCAAGGCATTGATCTGCCGGTGGCGGTGCAAGGCCCCCGCGTGATCGACGGTGCGACCGCCACCGACTTCGACCGGTCCCCGGCCGGCGCCGCCCTGGCCGCGATCCACACGACCGTG
>NZ_JARWOJ010000005.1 GCF_029868625.1 Nocardia neocaledoniensis
ATCCCAGGTCTGCCCGCGATCCCCGGGCTGCCCGCCATTCCGGGGATCACCGCACCGGCCGCGGCGCCCCCCCCCCCCCCCGGCCCCCCCCCCCCGGGGGCCCCCCCCCCGGCCCGCCACGCCGCGGGGGGGGGCGGGCGCCCCCTCCCGCCCCGGCCGCCCGCCCCGTCAACCCGCGCCCCCAACCCCGATGTGACGAGAACGAGGCGAGAACCAGGTGAGCGCGCGACCGGCCGCGGTGCTGTGGGACATGGACGGCACGCTGCTCGATTCGGAGAAGCTGTGGGACATCGCGGTGCGCGAGCTCGCCCGCGAACACGGCAGGGAACTGACCGACGAGGTCCGGCACGCGCTGATCGGCGCCGCGGGCCCGAACGCGCTGCGGATCCTCTTCGACGGCATCGGTGTCGAGCCCACGCCGCGCGCGATCGCCGAAGCGGGGGACTTCCTCGAGGTGCGCGTCACCGAGTTGATGCTCGGTCCGATCCCGTGGCGGCCCGGCGCCAAGGACGCGCTGGCCATGGTGCGCGACGCCGACCTGCGCTGTGCCCTGGTGACCAATACCAAGCGCTCGCTCGCCGAGTACGGCCTCGACACCCTGGGCCGGGACTTCTTCGACATCTCCGTCTGCGGTGACGAAGTGGCGCACGGCAAGCCTGATCCGGCCATCTACCGCAGGGCCGCCGAGCTGCTCGGCCTCGCGCCCGGCGACTGCGTGGCCATCGAGGACTCGCCCACCGGCGCGCTCGCGGCACAGGGCGCCGGCTGCGCGCTGATCGTGATTCCGTGCGAAATCGCGGTTCCCGAGGTGCCAGGGCGGGTATTCCGGGAAACACTGGTAGGTCTGTCCGCGGCCGATCTGCGGGCCGCGATGGCGGTGCGCGACGAACATCTCGGCAGCACAGCGAGATAGGGCGTAATAGCCTACCGTGATAATTCCGCGATTGCGGTTGATTTTACGAAAACTCTTGCCGCACAGTCGAATTCATCTCACTGTGATCTGTTCGGGATAGGCCGGATTCGGCGAAACACGGGCGTGTCGCGGAAAATTCCCGCAAAATGAGCGCATGACAGGCATGCGGGGGCTTGACGAAATCGTCGACATCGCACGGTATCCGCTCACCGAACTCGGTGGTGACGGCAGACGCGCCGCGGTGGCGGCCGCGCGCGCCGAACTCGCCGAGGACGGCTGCACGGTCCTGCGGGGGTTCATCCGGCCGGAGTTGTGGGACACGCTGCGCGTGGAGGGGGAGCGGATCGCCCCGCACGCCCACTACAAGGTGGAGCGGGTCAACGCCTACAACATCCCGCTCGACGCCGATCTGCCCGCGGACCATCCGGCGCGGATCGTGCTCGAGCGCGGCAACGCCTTCGTCGCCCGCGACCGCATCCCCACCGACGCGCTGATCCAGCGCCTCTACACCGACCCGGTCTTCCAGCGCTTCGTCGCCGACTGTTTCGAACTGGACGAACTGCACGAATTCGCCGATCCGCTGGCCGGGCTGTGCCTCAATGTCGTCGAGCCGGGCATGTCGCATCCATGGCATTTCGACACCAACGAGTTCACCGTCAGCATGCTCACCCGCCGCCCCGAGGCCGGCGGCGTCTTCGAGTACTGCCCCAATATCCGTGATCCGCACGCCGAGCATCTCGACGACGTGCGGTCCGTGCTCACCGGCGACGGCGAGCGGTTCATCCGCGCGCTGGAACTGCGCCCCGGTGATCTGCAGCTGTTCAAGGGCCGTTTCTCCCTGCACCGGGTCACCGAGGTGGCCGGTGCGGGCCAACGACATTCGGCGATCTTCGCCTACACGGACCGGCCAGGGGTGATCGGCACTGTCGAACGCACCAGGCAGCTGTTCGGCCGTGTCCTGCCCGACCACGTGGCCGCCGCGGCCGACGCCGTCCGAGGTGACCGACTGCTCGACTGAGAGGAACCGCCCATGTCCGTTCCGTTGCACACCACCGGCAAAGCATCCTTCGACGACATCTACGACAGCGCCGATCCGCGTGCCTACTTCGCGCGGATGAACGAGTTGGACTACCGGATCCCGGAACTGGCCAAACCGCACTTCCAGGAGCAGTTGCGTCAGCTGCGGGCGGCCAGGCCGGACCGGATCCCGACGGTGCTCGACCTGGGTTGCTCCTACGGGGTGAACGCGGCGCTGCTGCGGACCGACACGACGGTCGACGAGCTGGCCCGGCACTATCGCGACCACGCCGAGACCGACGCGGTGGGGCTCATCGCCGCCGACCGGGAGCGGTTACGCGCCGACCTGATGCCCGACGTACGCTTCGTCGGGATGGACGCCGCACGCCCGGCGCTGATCTACGCGCACGCCGCCGGATTCCTGCACGACTACGTGCACGCCGACCTCGAGGCCACCGAGCCGACCGAGGCCCAGCGCCGTGTGCTCGCCGCCGCGGATCTGGTGATCTCCACCGGGTGCGTCGGCTACATTACCGAGAAAACCCTGTCCAGGGTCGCCCAAGCCGATCCGCAGAAGCGACCGTGGATGGCGCATTTCGTGTTGCGGATGTTCGATTTCGGTCCCATCGCCGAGGAACTCGCCGCACTCGGCTATCGCAGCGAGCAGCGTCCCGGTATGTTCCAGCAGCGTCGCTTCGCCTCCGACCAGGAACGGGCACAGGTGCTGGAAGCGTTGGCGGCCAAGGGAATCGACACCACCGACCACGAAGCCGAAGGCTGGCTCTACGCCAACCTGTTCGTGTCACGCCCGCATCCCATCGAGACCTGAGGATCTGGATTGAACCAACCGACGTTCGCCGCCGAAGACACTCTGCCCCGGGTACCGCTGCCGACACTGGAGGACAGTTGCGCGCGGTTCCTGCAGTGGTGTCAGCCGCTGCTCGGCGCCGAAGAGCTCGCCACCACCGAGGCCGCGGTCGCCGACCTGCTGCGGCCCGGTGGGGCGGGCCGGACCCTGCACGCCGCGCTCGCCGAGTACGACGCCACGCCGGGTGTCGGCAGCTGGCTCGACGAGTTCTGGCCCTCGCGGTATCTGGGCCGCCGCGACCGGATCGCGCTCAACGCCAACTTCGTGTTCCTGTTCCGCGACGACACTCCGCTCGCGGCCTCGACCGTGGCCGGGCAGACCGAGCGGGCCGCGGCGCTGATCGGCGCTGCGGTGGACTACAAGCTGGCGCTGGACCAGGAGAAGATCGCGCCGGTCACCCAGCGTGGCCAGCAGCTGTCGATGTGGCAGAACAAGTACCTGTTCTCCGAGACCCGGATCCCGGGCGAGGTGCAGGACACCGTGCGCAAGCCCTACAGCGCGGAATGGCCGGGCCCCTCGGATGCCCGCCACGTCGTGGTCTTCTACCGCGGCAACGCGTTCCGGATGGACGTGATCGGCGCCGACGGCGCGCCCTACGCGTTCGAGGACGTGGTCGACGGACTGCGTGCCGTGCTCAAAGGCGGCACCAAACCCGCCGCGACCGACACCGCCGTCGGGCACCTCACCACCAAGGCGCGCGCGGAGTGGGCGCGCAGCCGGGCCGCGCTGCGCACCGAGCCCGCCAACGTCGCCGCGTTCGACGAGATCGAGACCGCGCTGTTCGCGGTGTGCCTGGAGGACTTCGCCCCGCGCGACGAACTGCACGCCTGCGATCAGCTGCTGCACGGTGACAGCGCCAACCGGTACTTCGACAAGTCGGTGTCGTTCATCGTCTTCGCCGACGGCCAGGCGGGCATCAACATCGAGCACTGCGGGCTCGACGGCACCACCGTGCTGTCGTTCGTGGACGCGCTGCTCGAGCGGACCGCCCAGGATCACGCCGCCACCAGCGGCGCCCGGGCGCAGGGGCTGCCGTCGGTCGAGCCGATCGAATTCGTCCTCGATTCGGCCGCGCGGGCCGACATCGCCGCGGCGGGTGCCGACTTCGCGCGCTTCGCCGCCGACACCGCCACCTCGCTGGTCTCCTTCGACGACTTCGGGACCGCGGCGGCCAAGCAGCTCGGCATCTCACCCGACGCCTTCGCTCAGCTGGCCTACCAGCTCGCCCACCGGCGCAGCAAGGGCCTGACCGGCGCCACCTACGAGTCCATCGCGACCCGGCAGTTCCGCAACGGCCGCACCGAGGCCATGCGCGTGGTGACCCCGGAGATGGTGGCCTTCGTCGACGCGATGGTCGACGACACCGTCGACCGCGACACCAAGCTGGCGGCGGCCCGCACGGCGGCGAGCGCCCATGTCGGCCGGGCCAAGGAGTGCCAGGCCGGGCAGGCGCCCGAACAGCACCTGTGGGAGCTGGAGTGGATCCAGCGCAGGCGCGGTGCCGAACTCGGCGTCGCCGACGAGCGGATCGCCCTGTTCGACAGCCCGGGCTGGACGATCATGCGCGACGACTACCTGAGCACCAGCTCGGCGCCGTCGGTCCACATCCGCTACTTCGGGTTCGGCTCCACCAGCCCCCGCTGCATCGGCATCGCCTACGTGCTGCTGCCCGACCGCTGGAACATCTACCTGGCCACCCCCAAGTCGGTGGCCGACGAGATGTACGCCTTCGCCGACCACCTGCGCACCGCGGTCGCCGACCTGCGGACGCTGCTGGCGGAGCAGTCCTGAGCCGTGGCCGGGGCCCCCGGCCCGCCCGGCG
>NZ_JARWOJ010000006.1 GCF_029868625.1 Nocardia neocaledoniensis
CGGGGGGGGGGGCGGGCGTGTGTGTTTTCGTCCTTCTTCACCCGTTGCCCTCCTTCTTTGTCTTCTGCTCGGGGCTCACCCCCCCCGGGGGGGGGGCGGCGGGCCCCCCCCCCCCCCCTTCGGACGGAGGACGGGGACGAAGGGCAGGGCGTCCACCCAGCGGGCGACCCGAGCGGCGACGGGCACGCCGGGCTGCCGCAGCAGTGCCCGGACCACACCCGACGCCGCCAGGTACAGCCGTTCGGCGACGAGAATCAGTGCGGCACAGACGAAGGCGGCGAGCACATGGGCCGCGATCATCGGGAGGCCGGGCAGATGCGCGATCCCGTCGACGCCCTCGTGGTGCCCGGGCGACCAGCTGAGCGCGTAGTGCCCGGCCCACTGCCCGGCGAGCACGGCAAGCGCGGGTCTGGCCGTAGCCGGCACCGGCCCGCTCCCGGCGTGTGCGGAAATTGCCGCCCACCGACGGCTCAGCGGATCCCATGTCGGGCGCGGGGCAGCGGACCGCCGTCGCGCACCCCGCCGGACGGCGGCGCCCGAAGCGAGCATCCCCGCCGCGAGCGAAACCAGCAGCAGCAGCGCGATATCCGCCGACCCGGGCATCGCGCCACCGGCGATCCCATGCGCGGCGACGGCCAGCGCGCCGACGAGAACGCCGCAGCCACCACCGCGTAGGCGGGCGGTGAGCTGCGGCGTCGGCACGGGACGGGTCAGCGCACGCCGAGGCGGGCGAGCGCGTCGTTCTCGAGCACTGAGAGCTCGGTCGAGATGGAGGCGTGCACGGCCTTGCGGCGCGCGGCGGGCATCTGCTCGGCGGTGTTCACCGCGACGGTCAGATCGGCCAGCCGCGACCGGGCGGCCGCGACGAACTTCTTGGTGTCGGCGTCGCCGGGCGCGTCGGCGGCGACCTTGTCGAGCGCGTTCTCGGTGTTGGTGATGCGGGCCTGCAGGCGCGCGCCGTGGCCGCTGAACTCACCGAGCTGGTCGAGTCCGATGCCCAGCTGCTGCGCCTTGCGCGCGTCGAGCTGGCCGCGCACGAAGGTCGCGGCGCGATAGGCCAGCGGCGTGAGCACGGGGACGAGCACCCTGGCCACCCCGATGTACTTGCGGATCTGGCTCGCGCTGAACAGCTCGCGGTCGGCCTTGGCCGCCAGCTTCTCGGCGGCCTTCTCCTCGGCCTGCAGGGTCGCGATCTGCGCCTTGGCCACCTTGGCCTCGGTCTTGGCCTGCGCCTTGGCCGCCCTGCGGGTGGTGCGTTCGCTCGCCTTGGCCGCCTTGCGCTCGTTCTTGGCGCCGAGCTTCGCCTCGACGGCGGCTTTGTGCTTGAGCGCCTTCGCCTCCGCGCGTCGGCTCGGCCGCCGTTTGCGCTTGCTGAACAACCCCATGAGATCAGGCCCTCCGTCATGCTCGCCAAGTCATGAGGCAGTGCCGCCGAGAGCGACCTGCCGTACTTCGTAGCGTAGTGGGATGAGGGTAGCGATTGGGCATTGTGTCGGGGGGAGGGACCATACTGCTTGCGTGCGTGCAGCCGAGGACGACTTCGACGGCGGGCCGGTGCATCGCCCGGCCCCCGCTTCCGCTGCGCTCGACCGAGGTGCCGAAACCGGGGTCGCCGAGGCCCGGATCGCCTTCCTGGACGCGCGCTCGCTGATCGGCTGCAGGCATCGCCTGCGCCTGGACGCCGAGTATCCCGAGGAGATCGCCGAGGTCAGGGAGGACCCGGGCGTCCAGCAGCGCAGGGAGGCGGCGAGCACCCATCGCGCCAGGGTGCGCGACGAACTGGTCTCGGCCGCCCCCGCCGACTGGGTGGTGATCGACCCGGCGCTGCGCGCGCGGGAGAAGGCAGCGGCGACGATGGCCGCGATGGAAGCGGGTGCCGCCCGCATCTGGGGTGGGCTGCTGCCACAGGAGCCCGATACCGGCAGGCGCGGCGGCGCCGAGTTCCTGCTGCGCGATCTCGATCGCGGCGGTTACATCCCGATCATCGTGGTCAACCACAAGATCACCGACCCGCGCCGCCCCGATCCGGCCGACTTCCACCCGCTCACCTCCGACCTGCACCGCTGGGAGCCGCGCCGCGACAAGCACGTGAAGCTGCGCCCGCAGCCGCGCGACCAGCAGCGCCTCGCGCATCTGTACCGGATGCTGCAGCGGCACGGCATGGCCAGTCCCGCCCTGGTCGGCGGTGCGATCGGCCTCGCCTTCGACCGCATCCTGGTGCACGACCTCACCACCGTGCTCGCCGACTACGACCTGCGCTACGGCGACCGCATCGCCGTGGTCCGCGGCGAACTACCGACGCAGCCGTCGAAGGTGCCCGAGTGCAGGCAGTGCCCCTGGTGGGTGCGGGGCCCCGGCGGGGAGCCGAGCTGCGAGGGACAGTTGGCGGTCATGCGCGACGTCAGCCTGGTCGCGCCCGGTTCGCGGGCCGACGTGCTGCGCGTGCACGGTGTGCAGACCGTCGACGAACTGGCCGCGTGGCAGGGCGAGGACCCCGACGACTGGCAGCACGGCCCGTTCTCCGAGACCGTGGTCACCGCCCGCGCCTGGATCGCTGGCGCGCCGCTGGTGCGCCGCTTCGACACGGTGAGCGTGCGCCGCGCCGACGTGGAGGTCGACGTCGACCTGGAGAGCTACCAGGAGGACGGCGCCTACCTGTGGGGCACGCTGCTCGACGGGGTGTATCGCCCGTTCGTCACCTGGGACCCGCTGCCCACCGAGGACGAGGGCCGCTCCTTCGGCGAGTTCTGGACCTGGCTCATGCGCGTGCGCGCCGACGCGCACGCCGCGGGCAAGACCTTCGCCGCCTACTGCTATTCGCGCACCGCCGAGGACAAGTGGCTCTACGAGTCGGCCCGCCGCTTCGCGGGCAAGCCCGGCGTCCCCACCCACGAGGAGGTCCGCGCCTTCGTCGATTCCCCCGAGTGGGTCGACATGTTCCAGGCCGTGACCGACCAGTTCATCTGCCCGAACGGCAAGGGCCTCAAGAAGATCGCCCCCGTCGCCGGCTTCGGCTGGCGCGACCCGGAAGCGGGTGGCGAGGCCTCCATGGGCTGGTACCGCCGCGCCGTCGGCTACGACGCCGATATCGACATGTCCCAGCGCACCCGCCTGTTCGAATACAACGAGGACGACGTCCGCGCCACCCAGGTCCTCCGGGAGTGGATGTCACAGCGGGCCGTCGCCGAGGTTCCCTCACTGGCCGACTTCGGACGGTAATAACATCGGTGCCGTGACAGAGCACGTCGAAACCCTCGAGTTCCAGGCCGAGACCCATCAGCTCCTGGAGCTGATGATCCACTCGGTCTACTCCAACAAAGACACGTTCCTGCGGGAGCTGATCTCGAACGCTTCCGACGCACTGGACAAGCTGAAGCTGGCCACGTTCCAGGACAAGGACCTCGTCGCCGACACCTCCGACCTGCACATCGAGCTGGAGGTCGAGGCCGACAAGCGGGTCCTGACCGTGCGCGACAACGGCATCGGCATGTCCCGCGCCGAGGTCGTCGACCTGATCGGCACCCTCGCCAAGTCGGGCACCGCCGAGCTGCGCCGCAAGCTCACCGAGGCCAAAGGCGGAGCCGCCGACCGTCTCGACACAGCGGAGCTGATCGGCCAGTTCGGCATCGGCTTCTACTCCACCTTCATGGTCGCCGACAAGGTCACGCTGACCACCCGCAAGGCGGGCGAGACCGAGGGCACCCGCTGGGAAGCCGCCGCGGGCAGCTCCACCTACACGATCGACACCGTCGCCGACGCCCCGCAGGGCACCGCGGTGACCCTCGAGCTCAAGCCCGCCGACGAGGACGATCACCTCTTCGACTACACGCAGGAATGGAAGCTGCGCGAGATCGTCCGCAAGTACTCCGACTTCATCGCCTGGCCGATCCGCATGCAGGTCGAGCGCACCGTGATGGAGGGGGAGGGCGAGGACAAGGTCGAGAAGACCATCGTCGAGGACCAGACCCTCAACTCGCAGAAGGCGCTGTGGACGCGCCCGCGCAGCGAGGTCTCCGACGAGGAGTACAAGGAGTTCTACCACCACGTCTCGCACGCCTGGGACGAGCCGCTCGAGATCATCCCGATGAAGGCCGAGGGCACCTTCGAGTACCAGGCGCTGCTGTTCATCCCGTCGACCGCGCCGTTCGACCTGTTCACCCGCGAGCACAAGCGCGGTGTGCAGCTCTACGTGCGTCGCGTGTTCATCATGGACAACTGCGAAGAGCTGATGCCGGAGTACCTGCGCTTCGTCAAGGGTGTGGTCGACGCGCAGGACCTCTCGCTCAATGTGTCCCGCGAGATCCTGCAGCAGGACCGCCAGATCCAGATGATCCGCAAGCGCCTGGTCAAGAAGGTGCTCTCGACGGTCAAGGATCTGCAGGGCGCCGAGGACCAGACCAGGTACCAGACCTTCTGGGCGCAGTTCGGCCGAGTCCTCAAGGAGGGCTTGCTGTCCGACACCGACAACCGCGAAACCCTGCTCACCGTCTCCTCGTTCGCCTCGACCGCCTCGGAATCCGAGCTCACCACACTGAAGCAGTACGTGGAGCGGATGCCGGAGGGCCAGGACGCGATCTACTACATGACCGGCGAAAGCCGTGCGCAGGTGGAGAATTCGCCGCACCTGGAGGCGTTCAAGGCCAAGGGACGCGAGGTGCTGATCCTGACCGATCCGGTCGACGAGATGTGGGTCGGTTCGGTGCCGGAGTTCGACGGCAAGAAGTTCCAGTCCATCGCCAAGGGCGAGGTCGACCTGGAGACCGAGGAGGAGAAGAAGGAGACCGAGGCCCTGCGCGAACAGCAGGACAAGGACTTCGCCGACCTGCTCGCCTGGCTCGGCAAGACCCTCGACGAGGTCGCCAAGGAGGTGCGCCTGACCAACCGGCTCACCACCTCGCCGGCCTGCCTGGTCGGTGACGTCTTCGACTTCACCCCGATGCTCGAGCGCATGTACCGCGCTTCGGGCCAGGCGCTGCCGGAATCCAAGCGCATCCTCGAGCTCAACCCGACCCACCCGCTGGTCACCGGTCTGCGCGACGCCTACGACGCCCGCAAGTCCGACGCCGACGAGGGCAAGGTCCCCGAACTCGCCGAAACCGCCGAACTCCTCTACGGCACCGCGGTTCTCGCCGAGGGCGGCGAACTCAAGGACCCGGCCCGCTTCGCCCACCTCCTCACCGAACGCCTGACCCGCACGGTCTGACGCGATCGCACCCGTCTCCTCGCGGCACGGCGTTCGCGGGGAGGCGGGTTCCACAGTGTGGAATACGGGTGCCGGTCGGGCGGTGAAGCCGCACTATGGAGTTATGGCGGAGGGGCACGACATCCGCCGGGCACGACCCGGCGACTACGACGGCCTGATCGGGGTGGTCGATCACTGGTGGGGCAGAACCGTTGTCCCCAGTCTGCCCAGGCTGTTCCTCGACCATTTCCACCGCACCAGCCTGGTGGCCAGCGACGACGACGGAATCTCCGGCTTCCTCATCGGTTTCGGCTCGCCGTCCGACCCCGACGCGGCCTACATCCATTTCGTCGGCGTGCGTCCCGACGCCCGCAAGGTCGGTCTCGGTCGCACCCTCTACGACCAGTTCTTCGAGCTGGCCAGGGCCGACGGCCGAAAGGTGGTCACCGCCATCACCTCACCGGCCAACTTCACCTCCATCGACTTCCACCGCAGCCTCGGCTTCACCGTCGCGGGCCCGATCCCCGACTACAACGGCCCCGGCCGCGCCCTGATCACCTTCGAGCGCACGCTCTAAGGGCTTCGGCCCCTGCGGTTTCCGGCCACTGTTCCGCGTATGTCGTCGGCCGGCCGCTGCCTGGGACGCGGGCCGGAGCTGATCGCCCGACGACGACCGCCGGACGCGCGACAGCCCCCCCCCCGGAATAGGGGGCCGGGCGTGTGCGCGGGGAGGGGGTACGCGCCCCCCCGGTAGGTCGGGGAACCCCCCCGGGGGGGGGGCCCCGGGGGGGGGGGCGGGGGGGCCGGGGGG
>NZ_JARWOJ010000007.1 GCF_029868625.1 Nocardia neocaledoniensis
CTGTTCAAGAACCTCGAGAACAAGGGCAACCCCTGGGGCCAGAACTCCAAGGACCGCCTGAACTGGATCAAGGAAGTCGACTTCGACATCCCCGTCTTCGGCCAGGACGCCGACAGCTTCGACGGCTACGAATACCTGTTCTGGGTCGGCTGCGCCGGCGCCTACGAAGACCGCGCCAAGAAGACCACCAAGGCCGTGGCCGAACTGCTGGCCACCGCCGGCACCAAGTTCATGGTCCTGGGCGCGGAGGAAACCTGCACCGGTGACTCGGCCCGCCGCGCGGGCAACGAGTTCTTGTTCCAGCAGCTCGCGATGCAGAACATCGAGGTCATCAACTCCGTGTTCGAAGGTGTGGAGCAGTCGCGTAAGAAGATCGTGGTCACCTGCGCGCACTGCTTCAACGCCCTCAACAACGAGTACCCGCAGGTCGGTGGCACCTACGAGGTCGTGCACCACACCCAGCTGCTCAACCGGCTGGTGCGGCAGAAGAAACTGGTCCCGGTCGCGTCGGTGTCGCAGAACATCACCTACCACGACCCCTGCTACCTGGGTCGGCACAACAAGATCTACAACGCCCCGCGTGAACTGATGGAAGCCTCCGGCTCCACCCTGGTCGAGATGCCGCGTCACGGCGAGCGGTCGATGTGCTGTGGTGCCGGTGGCGCGCGCATGTGGATGGAAGAACAACTCGGCAAACGCATCAACGTCGACCGCGTCGACGAAGCCTTGTCGACCAACCCGACCAAGATCGCGACCGGCTGCCCGTTCTGCCGGGTCATGCTCACCGACGGTGTCACCGCCCGCCAGGAACAGGGCCAGGGCGAAGGTGTCGAGGTCGTCGACGTCGCCCAGCTGATGCTGGACTCGATCACCCGCATCGACGCCGCCGAGCTCTCGGCCAACCTGCACGTCGTCCAGGAACCCAAGGCCGAACCCGAACCCGAGCCGGAGCCCGAACCCGCCGTGGCCGAGGTGGTCGAAGAGGCTGCGCCGAAGGCGGCACCGACCGGTGGCGGCCTGGGCATGAAGGGCGCGGCCAAGGCACCCGGTGGTGGCCTGGGCATGAAGGGCGCCGCCAAGGCACCGGGTGCGAAGGCTCCCGCCGCCGAAGCCGCTCCTGCTGAGGCTGCTCCGGCCAAGGGTCTGGGCATGAAGGGTGGCGCCAAGGCGCCCGGTGGTGGCCTGGGCATGAAGGGCGGCGCGAAGGCTCCGGGTGCGAAGGCGCCCGCGGCTGAGGCGACCGCCGCAGAAGCCCCCGCCGCCGAGACTGCGGCTCCCCCGGTCAAGGGCCTGGGCATGAAGGGC
>NZ_JARWOJ010000008.1 GCF_029868625.1 Nocardia neocaledoniensis
CCCCCCCCCCCCCCCCCCTCCCGGGGGGGGGGCTGGGGCCGTTTCGGCAGTCCGCGCGTTCTTGCATCGACTGCCGAAACGGTCAGCGCGGATCGGTGGTCCGGGTGCCCAGCACGACGGTGGCGTAGTACTCCTCGGACCGCTCGACCCGGGGCACGAGCCCGTGCTCGGCCAGGATCGCGCACGCGGTCTCGACCTGCCCGGTGGAGGTCTCCACGAGCACCGTCCCGCCCGGCGCCAGCCAGTGCGCCGCACCCTCGGCGACGCGCCGGAACACCGCGAGCCCGTCCGCCCCGCCGTCCAGCGCGACCAGCGGTTCGTGCTCACGCGCCTCGGGCGGCATGTCCGCGACCCGCTCACTCGGCACATAGGGGGTGTTCGCGAGCAGCACGTCGATGCGGCCACGCAGATCTCCCGGTAGCGCGTCGAACAGATCACCGACGAACACCGGCGCGTGCAGCGGTGCCAGGTTCTCCCGCGCGCACGCCACGGCGACGGGGTCGATATCGGCCGCGACGAGCTCGACCAGCTCGCCGCGCGCGGTGAGTTCGGTGGCCGCGCTCAGCCCCAGCGCCCCGCAGCCGCAACACAGATCGACCACGCACACCGCGCCCGGCGCGACACCTGTCACCGCGAGCTCGACCAGGAACGCGGTCCGTTGCCGCGGGACGAAGACACCGGGCCGGACCCCGATCCGCATCCCGCGGAATTCCACCCAGCTGAGCAGATACTCCAGCGGCGTCCCCGCCACCCGCCGGGCCACCAGCGATGCCAGCCGGGGCGCGTCGTCGGCCGCGGCCTCCAGCAGCAGCGCGGCCTCGTCTTCGGCGAAGACGCAACCGGCGGTGCGGAGCGCGACGACCACGTCGGCGGGGGCGAGAACAGTCATGCAGCGATTGTCCCCGACCCCGCAACCGAATTGATCAGCGCGCGGTATCCAGCTCGAACGTGCGGGTCGCGTCGAGGTAGATCCCGCGCTGGGCGGCCCGCGCGGGCGGCGGCAGCTGGGAGACCAGCTGCTCGAGGGAGGTCATGGCGCCGACGACATTGGTCCCGGCCACGATGAAATCGGCCACCGCCCGCCGGATGTGGTTCGGCGAGGTGACCACCACGGCACTGTGCGCGCCGAGATCACGCAGCATCCGCGTGCTGAACAGGGCGTTCTGTACGGTCGAGCCGGCCCGGTCCTCCACGTGGATCCGGTCGGCGGGCAGCCCTCGCCCGACCAGCCAGCGGCGCATCGCCTCGGCCTCGGAGATCCCGTTCTGTGGATTGCCGCCGGTGACGATCACCGGCGAGAACGGCGCGGCGATCGCCTGCAACCAGGCCGCCGTCAACCGGTTCTCCAGCTCGGGGCGCAGCGCCCCGTCGGGCAGCAGGCCGTAGCCGAGGACCACGATGCCGGTCTGCGGACCGACCAGCGCCGGCAGGGGATTGGGCAGGGTCGCGGCCGCGGCGGTGACCGCGCGCAGCACGTTCGAGGTGCCCGCCGCCATCCCGGCGTCGACCGCCCCGAGGCGGGCCATCGCTTCGCCGACAGCACCAGGGTCACCCGCGTAGTGCGACCAGATGGCCTGCAGCGCCAGGGCCTCGGCGTCGTTCGGGTCGGCGGCGATCAGGGCGCGCAGATCGGCCCGGCCCGCGGCGTCGTCGCCGTCGGTGAAATGCCGCTGCGCGGAGTTGTAGAGCGCGGTCACGTCCGCTTCGGCGGTGGCGGGGCCGACGCCCGCGGTCGTGACCGCGGCGGCCGCGAGCACCGCGGCGGCCGCCTGTTTCCAATGCTTCGAGATCTTCACGACAGTCGACACCCTTCCCGCGAACGGTTCGGTACGTGCTGGCAGCGCTGATGACAGAGCAGCCAACACCCTACGACCGCGTTCGGCGGGTACGCCGGACCTCGACGACGTTCCGCGCGTCGCCGCCCGGTGGACCGTGCACCCGGTAGCGACGGATAAGCTGACCCACCGTGGATACCGCTTCGCTGACCGGCAAGGAACTCGCCGCCGCCATCAACGCCGACACGAAGGACCGCGCCGCCGCGCTCGGCGCCGCGGGCTCGGCGCCCACACTGGCGCTGATCGTCGCCAACGACGACCCGGCCAGCGCCTGGTACGTCAACTCGCTGCGCAAGGCCGCCGAACGTCTCGGAATCGCCTGCGAGCGCATCGATCTCGGTGCCGACGTGAGCGCGGAGACGATCCGCGCCGAACTGACCGCCCGCAGCGCCGACCCGGCCACCGACGCGATCATGCTGCAGACCCCGCTGCCGGCCGGGGTGGATCTCGACGACGTGAGCTCGGCGATCGCGGCGAGCAAGGACGTCGACGGGGTCAGTCCGCTGTCGCTGGGCCTGCTCGCCTCGGGGTTGGACGGCTTCGTGCCCGCCACCTCCGAGGCCGTGGTCGAACTGCTGAAGCATCACGGCATCGCGCTGCAGGGACGACTGGTGACCGTCGTCGGGCGCTCCAACATCGTCGGTAAGCCGCTGGCGCAGTTGCTGCTGGCCGAGAACGCGACCGTCACCGTCGCGCATTCGCGCACCGCCGATCTCGCCGCTGTCACCACTCCCGCCGACATCGTGGTCGCGGCCGCGGGCCGGATCGGGCTGATCACCGGCAAGCACGTCGGTGACGGCGCCGTGGTGATCGACGTGGGCACCAACGAGGCCGCCGACGGTGGCATCGTGGGCGACGTCGACGCGTCCTCGGTCGACGGCAAGGCCGCCGCGCTGAGCCCCGTCCCCGGCGGTGTCGGCCCGGTGACCACCGCGCTGCTGATGCGCCACGTGGTCGTCGCGGCCGAGAAGGCCCGCGCCTGAGCGGGTTTCGCGCCCTCGATCGGGTCTAGCGCACCGGCCCGATCGAGGTGATCAGGTACTTCCCGCCGACCTTGGCGGTGCCGACGAGCTGCGGGTTGTAGATGATCGGCACCTCGTCGGGACGGAATTCGGTGATCACCACGAAGTACTGTCCGGTGTGGGCCGCCGGGGTGATCGCCAGGCAGTGCGTGGTGCCCACCGGAATGGTGTCGATCCCGGCCTGGATGTCGGCGCCGGAGGGCAGCGCGGCATCGCCTGCCACCAGGGTGCGTGCCTGATCACCGGAGCGCGCCACGTAGTACGCGTGCTGGAACGCCAGAATCGCGGCGACACCGTTCTCGGTGCCGCCCGCGCCGTTGCCCTGGATCTTGCTGCCGACCTGCTCGGCGGGGCAGTTCCCGGCGGCCGGGGTGGTATCGGCCTGGCTCGATTCGATGGGGGTGCTGGCCGCCGCGGATTCCGGTGCGGGGCCGCGCAATTGGAAGTAGCCGCCGCCGATCAGCAGCGCGCCCGCTACCGACGCGGCGAGCGGAGCGGCCCAGCGGGGCGGGCGCCGCCGCTGGTTGCGGTTGATCATCCTGGCGAAGACCTCGTCGTCACCGGAGTAGTCGGGTGCGGGGCGCGGCGGCAGGGGATCGGGGTGCGCGAAACCGGGTGCCGGAACAGGCTGCGGCACTGGGGTTTCCGGTGCGTGCCAGATCGGCTCCGGTAGGTGCGGGCGGGGTTCCGCCGCGGGTGCGAGCATGTCGCGGGTGATGATCGGCAGCCGATCGGTGTCGGGGCCGTTGTCGGAGCTCCCGATCCGGAACGGCACATCCGGAAGCGCGTGGCGCGCACCGGGATCGAAGGGTCCGCCGACGATCGGGAGCCGATCGGTGGCGTAGCCGTCCTGCGGGGGCAGGTTCAGGGTGTGCGTCGCGGGCAGCGAGATCACCGGAATGCCCGCGGGAGTGCGCGGTCCGCCGCCGAGGCGATGCCGCGGACCCGTGGTGGGCGCGGCGGATTCGCTCACCCGCCGGGGTGGCGCGCCCAGCTCACGACTGCCACGCCGCGGCGTGGCAGCGGTGAGCGGACCACCGACCGATCCCGGGTCGTGCTGTCGAGCCCCGGTCGATCTGTGTGCCTCCGGTCGATCCATCGCCCCACCTTCATCAGGGGAGTTGCCGTCAGGTTCATCCCCGCAACGATTTCGTTACGGGGCACGATACTGCGCTGACGGGAGGATCGCCGAATGCCACGAGGAATTACTCACCAGTGGATGTAGACCTCGTCGCCGATGCCGACATTCTCGAAGTACCAGGCCGCGTCGTCGGGCGCGAGATTGATGCAGCCGTGGCTCACATTGGCGTTGCCCTGCGAGTCCACCGACCACGGCGCGGAATGCACGTACACCCCGCCCCAGGTGAGCCGCACGGCCCACTCGCCGTCGATGATGTAGCCCTCGGGATCGTCGAGCGGGATGCCGATGGTGCGCGAGTCGAACACCACCGCCCGCTGCTTCTCCAGCACGCTGAACGTGCCGGTCGGCGTCTCGAAACCGGGTTTGCCCATCGACGCGGGCATCACCCGGACGACCTGACCGTTCTGGAACACGGTGAAGGTGTGCGCCGACAGATTCGCCTCGGCGTACGTACCGCCGCTGTACTGGGTGCGCTGACCTCCGATCAGGTCGGCGGACGCGGCGCCCGACCACGCTCCGGCCAGGATCACCGCCATGATCGCGACGAACAGAAAACGAACTGCTCTCCTCATAAACGCCACCCCTTCACTCACTCGTAGGCGGAGTCCAAGTCTAGGCCGCCATGATCAACTCGAACTATCGAAGTGATAACGGCGCGTGGGTGTATCGGAGTGTCGTCTTGCGTTCGCGCAGGTCGGGACCTCGACGAAATTTCTTACTTCGAGATCGTGCCCGCCGCGGAAAACCAGGCTTCAGCCGCGAACGGCGTGCAGGACGTCGGCGTGCAGGGCATCGGCCCTGGCGGCGATGGTGTCGACCCGCAGCAGGGCGGCGGCGAAGGCGTCGCCGAGCTCGGCGGGCAGCGAGCCGACATTGATCTCGATGTTGAGCTGGGAGCTCATGGCGGCGGCCCGCGCCGCGTCGGCGGCGGCGCCGATGTCGGTGACCACGTTCGGGTTGCCGATGGGCAGGAGTTCGGCGGCCAGCGACAGGATCTCGTCCGCCTCGTCGACCACCGCGGCGGGCACCCTGGCCGCCTCCACCAGCGCGGCGTTGATCGCCTCGGAGCGCGCGGCGCGCTCGTCGTCGGTGTCCTTGGGCAGCTTGTAGGCCGCGCCGACGGCGGTGAAGGCCGCGGCGTCGGCATCGGCCAGCGCCAGCGCGCGCGCCCCGGCGGCGTCGGCGGCCTCGATGATCCGATCGATGACCGGCCGGTGCTCGGCGTCCTTGGTCCTGGTCGTGTAGCGCGCGACCATCGCGATGAGGGCCGCGGCCTGGGCGGCGTGCAGCGCGGCCACGGCGCCGCCGCCGGGTGCCGGGACCTTCGCGCCCAGCTCCGACAGATAGTGCTCCAGGGTCGCCGTGCCGAAGGAGGGAGCGATCTGCTGCGGCGAGGCGGTGGGCTGCGACACGACGTGGTGGCCTTTCGATGCGGCGAGAAACTGGCGGGAATCGTCGTCAACGCTACCGCGTGCCGCCCCACGCACCCCGCCCGACCAGCACCGGTGGCGACGGACCGACCGGTCGGGGTGGTCGCGGGCGGCGGGGCTATGTTGGGTGCCATGCGGATCGGATTGAGCATCAACTACTCGGGCGGTTTCAAGGAGGTCGCGGCCGAGGTCGCCGACCTGGAACGCGCCGGACTCGACATCGTCTTCGTGCCGGAGGCGTACTCGTTCGACGCGGTGAGCGCCCTGGGCTTCCTGGCCGCCCGCACCGAACGCGTGCAGCTGGCCTCGGGCATCCTGCAGCTCTACACCCGGACCCCCAGCCTCACCGCGATGACCGCGGCCGGCCTGGACTTCGTCTCCGACGGCCGGTTCATCCTCGGCCTCGGCGCGTCGGGCCCGCAGGTCATCGAGGGCTTCCACGGCGTGCCCTACGACGCCCCGATCGGGCGCACCCGCGAACTGGTGGAGATCTGCCGCAAGGTCTGGCGCCGCGAGAAGCTGAACTACCAGGGCAAGTATTACCAGATCCCGCTGCCGGCCGACCGCGGCACCGGCCTCGGCAAAGAGTTGAAGCTGATCAATCATCCGGTGCGCGAACGCATCCCGGTGCTGCTGGCCGCGCTGGGCCCGAAGAACGTGGAGCTGGCCGCCGAGATCGCCGAGGGCTGGCAGCCGATCTTCTTCCTGCCGGAGAAGGCGAAGGACGTGTGGGGCGACGCCCTGGCCGCGGGCAAGGCCAAGCGCGATCCCGCGCTGGGCGAGCTCGACATCTTCGCCGGTCCCGCGCTGGCCATCGGCGAGAACGTGACCCCGCTGCTGGAGTTCGTGAAGCCGCACCTGGCGCTCTACATCGGCGGCATGGGCGCCAAGGGCAAGAACTTCTACCACACGCTGGCCACCAAGTACGGCTACGGCGAGGCCGCGAACCGGATCCAGGAGCTGTACCTGGCCGGCGACAAGCAGGCCGCCGCCGCGGCGGTGCCCGACGACCTGGTGCGCGACGTGTCGCTGATCGGCCCGGAGAGCTTCGTCAAGGACCGCATCGCGGCCATGGCCGAAGCGGGCGTCACCACGCTGAACGTGACGCCGCTGGCGGAGAACGCGGCAGGCCGGGTCAAGCTGATCGAGCAGCTGCGCGGACTCTGCTGACACCCACGACGCGGCCCCCCCCCCCCCCCCCGGGGGCGCGGGGGGGGGGGGGGGTGGGAAGGGGGGGGAGGGGGACCCCCCCCCCGCGCCCCCCCCCGGGGGGGGGGGGGGCACCCCCCGCCACCGCCGCGCAAAAAAAGAGAAAC
>NZ_JARWOJ010000009.1 GCF_029868625.1 Nocardia neocaledoniensis
CCACCCCACCTTTCTCGGGGGGTGGTTGGGGTTTTTTTATTTTCCCGGGGGCGGGCCCGGCTCCCCCGCGGGTTCCTTGGGGGGGCGCCCCCCCCCCGCCCCCCCCCCCCCGGCGGGGGGGGGGGGGGCGCCCCGCCCCAGGGGATTTCGGCCTAGGGGACCGGCGTCAACTCCGGTTCCGCGGGTTGCGGTCGCCCGCGTCCGAGGATCGAGTGCCTGCGCCCGTACGCGAAGTACACGACGACACCGAGGGCCATCCAGATCACGAACCGCAGCCAGGTCTCGATCGAGAGGTTCAGCATCAGCCACAGGCAGGCCAGCGCGGCCAGGATCGGCACCACCGGGACGAACGGCACGCGGAACCCGCGCTGGAGGTCCGGGCGGGTCCGGCGCAGCACCAGCACCCCGATCGACACCAGCACGAAGGCGACCAGCGTGCCGATGTTGACCATCTCCTCGAGCGTGCCGAAATCGACGAACCCGGCCAGCAGCGCGCACACCACGCCGACGAGCACGGTCAGCCGCACGGGCGTGCCCTTCTTGCCGGTCTGGGCCAGCGAGCGGGGCAGCAGGCCGTCGCGGGCCATGGCGAACAGCACCCGGGTCTGGCCCAGGTACATCACCATCACCACGGTGGACAGCCCGGCCAGGGCGCCGATGGCGATGATGTTCTTCACCCAGGTCGCACCGTGGATGGCGAAGGCCGTGGCGAGTGTGGCGTTGCCGTCGGCGAGCTGGGTGTAGGACACCATGCCGGTGAGGATCAGCGAAACCGCGATGTAGAGCACCGTCACGATGGCCAGCGAACCCAGGATGCCGCGCGGGACGTCCCGCTGCGGGTTGCGGGTCTCCTCGGCGGTGGTGGCGACCACGTCGAAGCCGATGAAGGCGAAGAACACCAGGCTGGCCGCCGCGAGCAGCCCGTACCAGCCGTAGCTGGTGCCGCCGGATCCGGTGAGGAAGGCGAACAGTGACTGGTGCATGCCCTCGGCCTTCTCCGACGGTTGCGCGGGCGGGATGTACGGGGTCAGATTCGACGGCTTGAAGTACGTCGCGCCCACCACCAGCACCAGCGCGATCACGCCCAGCTTGATCGCGACCGCGATGGCGGACACACGCGAGGACAGCTTGGTCCCGGTGGCCAGCAGCACGCCGACCACCGCGATGATCACCACCGCGCCCCAGTCGAAGGTCACCGAACCGAGGTGCACGACCGGTGCCGACGAGCCGAGCACTTCGCCCAGGTATTGCGACCAGCCCTTGGCGACCACCGACACCGCGAGCGCGAACTCCAGGATCAGGTCCCAGCCGATGATCCAGGCGATCACCTCACCGAAGGTGGCGTAGGCGAAGGTGTACGCGCTGCCCGCGACCGGCACGGTGGAGGCGAACTCCGCGTAGCACAGGGCCGTGAGCCCGCACGCGATCGCCGCGAAGACGAAGGCCAGCGAGACGGCGGGCCCGGCGACGGTGCCCGCGGTGCGCGCGGTCAGGGTGAAGATGCCGGCGCCGATCACCACCGCGACGCCGAAGATCGTGAGGTCCTTGGCCGTCAGGTCCTTGCGGAGCTTGGCGTCGGGATCGTCGGTGTCGCGGATGGACTGCTCGACGGACTTGGTGCGGAACAGGCCGCTCGTCTTGGTCATCACAGTGCTCGCGGAATGGCGTCGAGACGGCGTTCGGCGAAGCGGTTGGCGGCGGCGCCGGTCCCGATTCCCTCCGTCGTGGCGTCGGCGATGATGTCGCGGCAGCGGCGGTAGATGCCCTCGACCTCGAGTTCCACCTCGGCCGGTGCCGCGCCGCGCAGCTCGCCGGCCACCTGGATCAGGCCGCCCGCGTTGGCGACGAAGTCCGGCACCCAGGTGATCCCGCGCGCCATGAGGTCCTGTTCGACCTCCGGCGTCGCGAGCTGGTTGTTGGCGGCGCCGCAGATCAGCTTGGCCTCGATCTCGCGGGCGCTGGACTCGGTGAGGGTGGCGCCCAGCGCGCACGGGGCGTACA
Source organism: Nocardia neocaledoniensis (assembly GCF_029868625.1). Classification (GTDB taxonomy): domain Bacteria; phylum Actinomycetota; class Actinomycetes; order Mycobacteriales; family Mycobacteriaceae; genus Nocardia; species Nocardia neocaledoniensis_A. The sequence goes on from NZ_JARWOJ010000009.1 coordinate 2,002, forward strand.
CGTCGACCGGCGCGGTCGACACGGTCGAGAGCAGCCGCACCGCGGGCATCTCCTCGGCCAGGCGCCGCAGCGCCGCCTCGTTCACATCGGTGACGCAGACCTCGGCGCCGTCGGCCAGCAGCAGCGCGGTGAGCTCGCGGCCCACCTTGCCGACGCCTTCGACGCCGACCGTGCGACCGGCCAGTGTCGGTGCGCCCCAGATGAATTCGGCGCCCGCCCGCATCGAGTGGAAGACGCCGAGCGCGGTGAGCCGCGCGCTGTCGCCGCTGCCGCCCGCGGCGACACTGCGGCCGGTGACATGCCGGGTGTGGCGGCCGATCACATCCAGGTCGTCGGTGTTCGTGCCCACGTCACCGGCGGTGATGTAGCGCCCACCGAGGGTCTCGACGAAGCGGGCGTAGGCCGCGAGCAATTCCTCGCTCTTGCGCGTCGCCGGATCGCCGATGATCACCGCCTTGCCGCCGCCGAGGTCGACACCGGCCGCCGCGGCCTTGTAGGTCATGCCCCACGACAGCCGCAGCACGTCCTGCAGCGCCGCCGATTCGTCGGCGTACGGGTAGAAGCGGGTACCGCCGAGGGCGGGACCGAGCGCCGTCGAGTGGATGGCGATGATCGCCTTCAGACCCGACTTGTCGTCCTCGCAGAACACCACTTGCTCGTGGGCGCGGGCACTGAGTTCGTGCGATCGGCCGAAGACGCCTGCCTCGGTGTGCACAACGGTCACTGTCGATTTCCTTTCGGGTGTCCACCGGCCCGGGTTGTGCCCGGTGGCGGTGGTGTCGTGGTGCCGCAGGTCAGCGGCGGTCCATCGGTGCCGCACGGTGCGGCGACGTCGTGGGGATTTCCGGATCAGTCCTCGATGCCGAGCTCGCGCAGCCCGGCGCGGTACAGCTCGACATTGCCGAGTTTGATGTCCTCGTAGCCGCGCACCACGTCGGTCAGTGCGGCGGCCGCGGTGGCCGTGTCGTAGTTCTCGGTGGTGAGATTCGCGGCGAGTCGGCGCACCATGTCGGTGTAGTCGGCGAGCAGTTCCCGCTCGACCTTGCGGACGTGGGCGTAGCCGAACGGATCGAGCTTGGTGCCGCGCAGGAACTTGCCCTTGGCCAGCACCTTCAGCGCGACATGCGATTTCGGCCGCAATCCGATCTTCTTGTCCCGGCCGAGCGCGCGCAGCATCGGCGGATGCAGCTTGTAGGTGAGGTTCTTGCCGCCGGGCACCTGGGCTCCCACCTCGGCGAGGAAGTCCGGGTCGACCAGCAGGCGGGCCACCTCGTACTCGTCCTTGTAGGCGGTGAACTTGTACAGCCCGCGCGCCACCGCCTCGCTGAACTCGGTGCGCTCGGTGACGGAACGCTCGGCCGCCCAGACGAATTCGACGGTCTCGACGTAGCGGCGGGCCACCTTGGCGTTCTGGTAACCCACCAGGTTCGCCGCGCGCAGCTCGACCAGCCGGCGCACCTCGCCCTCGAAGCTGGTGTGCGCCAGCAGTTCCGCGGGTGCCGCCGGCGGGGTGCGGCGCCGCCCCCCCCCAAAGACACCCCCCCCGCCACCCCCCCCCAAGCGGCCCCGGGCCCCCCCCCCCCCGCAGCCCCCCCGGGGTGGGCGCCACCGCGGACCGCAGCAAACCCGAG
>NZ_JARWOJ010000010.1 GCF_029868625.1 Nocardia neocaledoniensis
ACGCCGCCCAGCAGAAGGCCTTCACCGCCGTCTCCTGGAACGCGCCGACCACCGAGCTGGCCAAGCGCCTCGAGTCCGCCCCCCACCTCCCCCCCCCCCCCGCCCCCCCCCCCCCGGGGACCAAGGGGCCGCGACTCGAGCGCGCCAGCGCTCCGACAACACAGCTCAGTTCTTCGGGAACTTCAGCTGGGAGAGGTCGATGCCCTCGAGGCCGGGCGGCAGCTGGTCGAGGCCGGGCGGCATCTTCGACAGGTCCATGCCCGGGGGCAGCCCGGGCATCCCGGCGGGCATGCCGGGGAAACCACCACGGTTCTTGGGCGGGGTCGGCCCGCGGCCGCCCTTCTTGCCCTTCTTGCCCTTTTTGTTGTTGCCGCGGCGCGCGCCCGGCAGGCCCATCTGACGGCCCATCATGGCCATCATCTTCTTGGCCTCGAAGAACCGGTCGACGAGCTGGTTGACCTCGGAGACCTGCACGCCCGAACCGTTGGCGATGCGCAGGCGGCGGGAGGCGTTGATGATCTTCGGGTTGTCGCGCTCGGCGGGGGTCATGCCCCGGATGATGGCCTGCACGCGGTCGAGCTGCTTGTCGTCGACCGCCGCGAGGGCGTCCTTCATCTGACCGGCACCGGGCAGCATGCCGAGGAGGTTGCCGATCGGGCCCATCTTGCGGATGGCCAGCATCTGGTCGAGGAAGTCCTCGAGGGTGAGCTCGCCGCTGCCGATCTTGCGGGCGGTCGCTTCGGCCTGCTCGGCGTCGTAGACCTGCTCGGCCTGCTCGATGAGGGTGAGCACATCGCCCATACCGAGGATGCGCGAGGCCATCCGGTCGGGGTGGAAGACGTCGAAGTCCTCGAGCTTCTCGCCGGTGGAGGCGAACATGATCGGCGCGCCGGTGACGTTGCGCACCGACAGCGCCGCGCCACCGCGGGCGTCACCGTCGAGCTTGGTGAGCACGACACCGGTGAAGCCGACGCCGTCGCGGAAGGCCTCGGCGGTGCTGACCGCGTCCTGACCGATCATGGCATCGAGGACGAACAGCGTCTCGTCGGGCTGCACGGCGTCGCGGATGCCCGCGGCCTGGCGCATCAGCTCGGCGTCGATACCGAGGCGGCCCGCGGTGTCGACGATCACGACGTCGTACTGCTTCGTCTTGGCCTCTTCGACACCGGCGCGGGCCACGCCCACCGGGTCGGCCGCGGTGATGCCGAGCGGGTTCTCGCCGCCGCCGATCGAGGTGCCGGGATGCGGGGCGAACACGGGCACGCCCGCGCGCTCACCGACGACCTGCAGCTGGGTGACCGCGCCGGGGCGCTGGAGGTCACACGCGACCAGCAACGGCTGATGGCCCTGGCCCTTCAGCCATTTGGCGAGCTTGCCTGCCAGGGTGGTCTTACCGGCACCCTGCAGACCGGCCAGCATGATGACCGTCGGCGGATTCTTGGCGAGGTTGAGCCTGCGGGTCTCACCGCCGAGGATGGCGACGAGCTCCTCGTTGACGATCTTGACGACCTGCTGCGCCGGGTTCAGCGCCGCGGAGACCTCGGCGCCCTTGGCGCGTTCCTTGACGTTGGTGATGAAGCCGCGCACCACGGGCAGCGCGACATCGGCTTCGAGGAGAGCGAGGCGGATCTCGCGCGCGGTGGCGTCGATGTCGGCCGGTGACAGCCGCCCCTTACCGCGCAGATCCTGCAGTGCACCGGTAAGCCGGTCGGACAGGGATTCGAACACCGATCGCGCTCCTGATCTGAAAGGGACCTCTATTGCCCTCCCAGGGTAATGGGTGTTATTCCCGGTGGCGCACGTGCGGTGGCATGCTGCGGCGCAATTCGTGATTCTCGATGTTCACCAGATACACCGCTTCCCTGCCGGTGAGGCCGAGTTCGCGGGCGAGTATCTCGATGCGCTGCCATTCGGCGTCGGGGCTGTCTTCGTGGTGGGAGGTCGTGGAGGCGATGGTCATCGCCGCCAGCGCCTGCGCTCCGGTGAGAGTGCGTCCCGGTAGCCACGAAACAACCCACAGGTCACCGCCGACACACCGCGCGATGTGCGCGGTCGCGTCGCTGGTCATCATCGATGCGGACACGACTTCGATAGCCACGGATCTGCTCCCCTCTGGACGGGTGACAGCCAGACCTCTCGAATGCTATAGGTCCATCCGCGACTTATCGGGCAACGCGGACTCATTGCGGGGCAACCTGATAGCAATCGGTGGTGAAAATGTGTCCTACCGCTCAGTCGGCTTCGTTCTCGGCCGGTGGCGGCGTCGGCGCTGGTCGCGGCACCACATCGAGGACGGCCTTCTCGATGCGGGCGCGTAGCTGGGGACTGTCGGCGTCGCCGAGATCGAGGCAGAAGGCGTCGACCACGGCCGAACCCATCGTCACGACCTTGGCCCAGCGCACGTTCGCGCCCGCCGTGGCGAAGACCCCGGCCAGCCTGCTGAGCAGGCCCACCCGGTCCTCGGCGCGCAATTCCAGGATCACCTGGCCCGGCACGCTCGTGGTGAACCAGATCAATCGCGGGGTCGCCCGCGCGTAAGGGCCGGGACCGGCGCCGACCGCCTCGCCCTCGCGTTTGGCCAGGGTCGCGGACAGGTCGAGCGCGCCCGAGGTGGCCCGGATCAGCTCCTGGCGCAGCAGGCCCGCGTCGGGCGGGTCACCGAATTTCGGCGTGACCACGAAGGTGTTGACCGCCGAATCCCCGGCACCGCCGAGGTCCGCCGAGAGCACCCGCAGCGCGTGCAGGGCCAGCACGCCCGCCGCGTCGGAGAGCAGGCCGGGTTCGTCGGGGGCGATCACGGTGACGACGTAGGTGTGCTTGCTCTCGCCCGGCGTCAGGGTGACGTGCACGCCGCCCGCGCGGGCCTTGTCCAGCAGTGCCGGGTCGATCGGCTCCGGTTGCGGCAGCGGCTCCCCCGCCATGACCAGCTTGCAGCGCCGGACCAGATCGCCGATCAGCGCGGCCTTCCAGTCGCCCCAGACGCCGGGACCGGTCGCCATCGAATCGGCCTCGGCCAGCGCGTGCAGCAGTTCGAGCAGGCCGACATCGCCGTCGAGGGCCTCGGTGACGAAGCGGACGGTCTCCGGATCGGCGAGATCGCGCCGGGTCGCGGTGTCGGGCAGCAGCAGGTGGTGGCGCACGATCGCGCTGAGCGTGCGGACGTCCGAGGGCCACAGGCCGAGCCTGCGCCCGATGTGGGTGGCCAGTTCCGCGCCGACGACGCTGTGGTCGCCCGCCCTGCCCTTGCCGATGTCGTGCAGCAGCGCGCCGAGGATGAGCAGGTCGGGCCGGGCGACCCGGGTGCTGAGGCCGCTCGCGTAGGCGACCGTCTCCATCAGATGCCGGTCCACGGTCCAGGTGTGCAGCGCGTCGCGCGGCGGCAGGTCGCGAACCGCGCCCCATTCGGGAAAGAGCCTGCCCCACAGGCCAGTCCGGTCCAGCGCCTCGACCGCGTCGATGCTGCCCCGGCCCGCGCCGAGCAGCACGAGCAGGTCGTTGAGCGCGTCCTTGGGCCAGGGCTCGCGCAGTTCGGGAGCGTCCTCGGAGAGACGGTTGAGCGTGGTCGCCGACATCGGCAGGCCGGTCTGGGCCGAGGCCGCCGCGACCCGCGGGATCAGCCCGGGGTCGCGTTGCGGTCGGGCGTCCCTGGCCAGCACCACCTCGCCGGCGTGCTCGACCACCCCCTCATCGAGTGGTCGGCGCACCGGCATCCGGCGCAGCCTGGCCAGGCCGCGGCGGGGCAGCGCGTTGGCCGCGGTCCGCAGGCCGACATCGGTGGAATAGCTCACCGTGCGGGCCGAATCGCTCAGCGTGCGCGCCAGATCGAACCGGTCACCGATGCGCAGGGCGGCGCCGATCTCGTCGGCGTCCTGGGCGCGCAGCTGATCGCGGGCGCGCCCGGCGACGCGGTGCAGTTCGGTCCGCACATCGAGCAGCCTGCGATGCGCCTGCTTGAGACCGCCGCCGGGGACCTCGGGGCCGAGACCCGGCATCGCGTCGGTGAGCTGGGCGATGGCCAACGCGTCGAGCAGCTGGATGTCGCGCAGGCCGCCGCGACCGTTCTTCAGATCGGGTTCGGCGCGGTGGGCGATCTCGCCGCTGCGCTGCCAGCGGGCTTTGGTCTGGGCGATCAGGTCGTCGAAACGGGACCGGATGCCGGTCCGCCATTCCCGGCGCACCCCGCCGATGAGCAGGTTGGACAGATCCTCGTCACCGACGATGTGCCTGGCCTCGAGCAGGCCGAGCCCCGCGATCAGGTCGTCGGCGGCGACCCGCAGCGCCTGTGGCACGGTGCGCACGCTGTGGTCGAGTTTGATGTGGGCGTCCCAGAGTGGGTACCAGAGCTGGTCGGCGACCTCCGAGACCACCGCCGGATCGACGTCGTCGTGCAGCAGCACCAGGTCCAGGTCGGAGTACGGCAGCATCTCGCGTCGGCCGAGGCCGCCCACCGCGACGACGGCGAGGCCGCTGTCGGCGGTGATGCCCAGTTCATTGCCCTTGCTGGTCAGCCACAGTTCGAACAGGTCGACCAGGGCCGCGCGCAGGGATTCCGGATCGAGCCGCGGATTGCGGGTGCCCGCCCCCTCGAGCAGCTGCGCCCTGGCCTTGACCAGGTCGGCCGCTCCGTTGTGCTGAATACCGCCGTTCTGTTGTGCCACAGTCCCACCGCCATTCATGCTGGCGGCCCCGCCCCGACCGGTGGTGCCGGTGGGAGCGGGGCCGCCGCTCGATCGTTGTCGCCGGATGGCGCTCCCGAATTACAGTGCGTCGCTTCCGCGTTCGCCGGTGCGGACACGGATGATGGTGTCCACCGGGGTCACCCACACCTTGCCGTCACCGATCTTGCCTGTGCGCGAGGCCTCCACGATCACCTCGACGACCTTCTCGACCGACGCGTCGTCGACGACGACCTCGACGCGTACCTTCGGGACGAAGTCCACCGAGTACTCCGCGCCGCGGTAGACCTCGGTGTGGCCCTTCTGGCGGCCGTAGCCCTGGACCTCGCTGACGGTCATGCCGAGCACACCGGCCTGTTCCAGCCCGGTCTTCACATCTTCGAGCGTGAACGGTTTGACGATTGCCGTAACCAGTTTCATGTTCGTCATGCCTCCTTGACGAGCGAGCGTGCCGTGCCACCCACAGCAGTGAAATCGTATGCGGTTTCCGCGTGCTCGGACTCGTCCAGGCCCGCCGACTCGCCCTCTTCGCTCGCGCGCAGGCCCAGGGTGAACTTGATCGCGTACGCGATGACGGCCGTCGCGATCAGCGAGTAGGCGAGAACGGTGAAGGCACCGACGGCCTGCAGCTTCAACTGCTCGACCCCACCACCGTAGAACAGACCGTCGACAGCCGCCGGAGCTTCGGCGGTCGCGACCAGGCCAACCAGCAGCGTGCCGACCAGACCACCGACGAGGTGGACGCCGACCACGTCGAGCGAGTCGTCGAAGCCGAAGCGGAACTTCAGGCCGACGGCGAGGGCGCACAGCGCGCCGGAGACCACACCGATGACCAGCGCGCCGACGACGTTCACCGAGGAACAGGCCGGGGTGATCGCGACCAGGCCGGCGACGATGCCCGAGGCGGCGCCGAGCGAGGTCGGGTGACCGTCACGCAGCTTCTCCACCAGCAGCCAGGCGAGCATCGCGGCCGCGGTGGCGATGGTGGTGGTGAGGAAGGTGGCGCCGGCGATGCCGTTGGAGCCGACCGCCGAACCGGCGTTGAAGCCGTACCAGCCGAACCACAGCAGACCGGCACCGAGCATGACGAACGGCAGGTTGTGCGGACGGAACGGGGTCTTGGGCCAGCCCTTGCGCTTGCCCAGGATCAGGCACAGGACCAGACCGGCCGCGCCGGCGTTGATGTGCACCGCGGTACCACCGGCGAAGTCGATCGCCTTCAGGTTGTTGGCGATCCAGCCGCCGCTCTCGGCGGTGATGCCGTCGAAGGCGAAGACCCAGTGCGCGACGGGGAAGTACACGACGGTGGCCCAAATTCCGGCAAACAGGAGCCACGAACCGAACTTCAGGCGGTCGGCGACCGCGCCCGAGATGAGTGCGACGGTGATGATCGCGAACATGAGCTGGAAGGCCACGAACACCGACAGCGGGATGGTGCCCGCCAGCGGGATGCCCGCGGGGGCCTCCGGATCGGTGGTGGCCAGGTACTGGCCGCCGAAGACGCCCTTCAGGCCGAAGTACTGCAGCGGGTCACCGAGCAGATTGCTCTTGTCGTCGCCGAAGGTCACCGAGAAGCCGTAGAGACACCACAGGATGGTCACCAGACCCATCGCCGAGATGCTCATCATGATCATGTTCAGCACGTTCTTGCCACGGACCATACCGCCGTAGAAGAAGGCCAGGCCCGGCGTCATCAACAGCACGAGCGCTGACGCTGTCAGCATCCATGCGGTGTCACCGGCGTCGGGCGCGCCGATTACGGGAAATGCCACCTTGTGTTCCTCCTCATCTCGGGCCCCGCCGATTCCGGCAAAAGGACCTGTACAGAAGGGTCGCCACTCGGTGTTTCATCCGTTGAGCTGTGGTGTTTCACCTGCGTGAACGGATGGCGCTGTTGTGTTGCTTCCACGTTTCACGCGGTAGACCAGCAGGTATGTGCTCACCGTGAGGTCGGTGCGGATGTGCGCGACGACGTGGGCTTTCGCCGCGAAAACTACGGTGCCCGCCCCGTCGCGGGGGTGGGGGGGGGGGTGAAGGCGGCCGCGTCGTTGGAGTCGATGACGGCGCCCGCGATGCCGGGGTATTGC
>NZ_JARWOJ010000011.1 GCF_029868625.1 Nocardia neocaledoniensis
CCCAAGGCGCGGGTACCCGCCAGCGGCTCGGTGGTGACGACCCGGTCGTCGTCGACCGAGGCCACCAGCTCCGGGCTGAATCCGGCCGCTTCCAGGCCACCGAGGCGCAGCAGGAACGAGCGGGCCGGGGTGTTGTTGGCCCGGCCGAGCCGATAGGTCGCCGGCACGTCGACCGCGAAGGGCAGCTCGACCTTGCGCGACAGGATCACCTTTTGGTAATCGCCTGCCTGGATCTCGGCGACGGCCGTCGCGACCCGATCCTGGTACCCGGTCGGATCCGGGCGCACGTCGACCGGGTGCGCGGTGGGCAGTTCGGCGCCCTGCGACTCGGCGATCAGATCGTGGATGTCGCACACCTCGCTCGGAGTGGCGCCGCTGATCCGGACGCCGGTGGCGTCGATGCGGACCTCGATCCGGGGAATCAGCAGGTGCGCCAGGGGCGTCAGGCGGTTCAGGTACGCGGTGGCGGCCAGCGAGTAGGCGCAGAACTCGAACGCGATCCAGCCGTAGGCGCTGCGGCCGCCGAGTGGCAGCGCGGCCAGGGCGGCGTCGACGACCTGGGCCGGGCTGCCGGTCCAGGCGCGCGCGGTGGTCCGGCCGTCCCACACCGTACGCAGCTCGCCCGCGTCGAGTTCGACGCTGCCGAGCGGGTCGGCGGCGAACACCCATTCGCCGGGCCGCTCGTACATCACGTATTCACCGAAGCGATCGGCCGCCGCCAGGCGGGACATCGCCGCCGCCGGGTCGGCTACATACTCCACCCGAACGGGCTGTTCCGTCGACGACAACGATCCTCCAAGGTAAAGCTGACCTAACTAATGCAGGTTAGGTTAGCATTACCTGGTCGATTATCGAGCCTCCAAAGTGGGTATTCTTCGCCACCTGCGCGCCCGCCCCACGCCCTGTGACCCAAGTTCGGTGCGCCGAGGCGGATCTGACGCTTGAATGGAGAGATGATCGAGATCGGTGGGCGGCGCGGCCCGCGAACGGGGCCCATGGCCGATTCGGTGGTCGCCCTGGTCGACGCGGCCTCCGGCGTCGAACGCGAATTGATCGGCACCTGGATCGCCGAGGGCGGCCTGGACCGTGAACTCGGCTCGACGGCGCCGGTGACCCAGCTCGACCTCGACGCCAAGGCGATCAGCAAACGCCTCGTCGGCAGGCAGGACGACCCACTGGTGGTTCCGGTCCGGGTGCTGTGGCTGCCGCCCGAACGCGACGGCGTCCGCCGCGTCACCTTCGCCGACCTGGCGCTGCTCACCAATCCACGCAAACCCAACCGGCTCGTGCAGCGCAGGCTGGTGCGGACCGACCCCGACCGGCACCGCGTGCTCGTCGGCGCGCCCGCCAAGCTCAGCGAGCTGCGGACCAACCATCCCGAGGCCGCCGCGCTGCTGCGGGCCGGGTCGGGCGAGCCGTTCGCGCGCGCGGTGGTGCGCGCCGCGGTGGTGGCGCTCGAGCGCGCCGAACGCACCGTCATCGGGGATCGGTACAAGGTGCCGCAGCTGGTCGCCGAGGAGATCCTCGACTCCCCCGAGTTCCAGCGCAAACTCGACTACATCGCCGAGGAGATCGGCTCCGAGCCCGACCAGGTGTACCGCAATGCCGAGAAGGCGCTGCGCGAACTGGTCGCGGCGCAGAGCAGGCTGGTCTCCGACCTGTTCACCCAGGCCATGCGCCCCATCCACGCCTCCACCTGGAAGGTCGACACCGACCTGACCGGCCTGGACTCGCTGCGCAGGCTCAACCGCAAGTTCCCGCTGGTGTTCCTGCCCTCGCACCGCTCCTATGTCGACGCGTTCGTGCTCGGCGATGTGCTGGCGCGCAACGACTTTCCTCCGAATCACGTGATCGGCGGCGCGAATCTGAGTTTCTGGCCGATGGGCCCGATCGCCCGGCGCACCGGCACGGTGTTCATCCGCCGCAGTTTCGGCGACGACGAGGTCTACAAGGCGGTCGTCGAGGAATACTTCGCCTATCTGCTGGCCAAGCGCTTCAATATGGAATGGTATTTCGAGGGCGGCCGCACCCGCACCGGGAAATTGCGGCCGCCGCGCTACGGATTGCTCAATTACCTCGCCGCCGCGGTGCGTTCGCGTCGCGTCGAGGACGTGATGCTGGTTCCGGTCTCGATCACCTACGAGCGGCTCAACGAACTCGGCGCGATCGCGAGCGAACAATCGGGCGGAACGAAGAAGCCGGAGGGCATCGGCTGGCTCGCCAGATATGTGCGCAGCCAACAGCATTCGGCAGGGCGCGTCTATGTGCGATTCGGCGAACCGCTCTCGGCGCGCGAACGGCTGGCCGCGCACGGTGATCCGCTCGACCCGCGGCCGATGACCATTCCGCTGCGTGACACCACGACCGGCGCGGCCAGCGTGCCCGACGAATCCGAGCTGGCCGAGACCGAGCGTAAAGCGGTGCAGCGGTTGGCCTTCGACGTGGCGGTCGGCATCAACCAGGTCACCCCGATCACCGTCAACGCGCTGGTCACGCTGGCCCTGCTCGGCGTGCACGAGCGCGCGCTGACGCTCGGGCAGGTGCGCACCGTGGTCGACCCGGTCCTCGGCTACATCGACAAGCGCGGCCTGCCCAGCGGCGAACTGTCTGCCCTGCGCGACGACCAGGGCCTACGGGTGGTGCTCGAACAACTGGCGCTCGCCGGGGTGGTCACCGTGTATCGCGGTGGGCTGGAACCGGTCTACGCGATCGAGCCGGGCGCGCACCTGGAGGCGGCGTTCTACCGCAACAGCGCGGTGCACTGGTTCGTCAACCGCGCCATCCTCGAACTGGCCGCGCTCACCGCCGTCGAGGAACCGGGCGACGACCCGCTGCGCTCGGCTTGGAAGGCGGCGTTCGCGCTGCGCGACCTGCTCAAGTTCGAGTTCTTCTTCCCCGAGCGCCAGGAATTCGCCGAGCAGATCATCGACGAGGTGCGCATCATCGTGCCCGAATGGGACGAGAACACCCCCGACGACCGGCTCGATCGCCAGTTCCTCGGCGCGCTCACCGATTCCGGCTTCGTGATGGCGCACCGCGTGCTGCGCTCCTTCTTCGACGCGCAGCTGGTGGTGGCCGAACGGCTGGCGGCCCGCGCGTCCGACGCGCTGATCGATCGCAAGGAGTTCATCGACGAGTGCGTGGCGGTCGGCAAGCAGATGCTGTTGCAGCAGCGGCTGCACAGCGCCGAGTCGGTCTCGAGCGAACTGTTCACCAGCGCGTGGAAACTCGCCGACAACCACGGCTTGATCGCGCGGTCGGCGCCGGGCGAGGAGGACGCGCTGCTGGCCCGCAGGCTGGAATTCGCCGAGCGGCTGCGTGATCTCGGCGAACGCATCGCCAGGGCGGCCAGCCTGGACCCGTCGAATCGGACCGTGCTCTGATGGGCGACCTCAGCGCGGCGGTGGCCGCTGTCCGCTCGGGGCCGCAGGGCCCGCACATCGCCGCCGTCTTCGATTTCGGTGGCACCGTCGTCGACGGGCTGCCGCGACGGAGCCTGGCGCGGCCGGGGTTTCCGCGCGGCGGCCCCCCCGCGGCCCCCCCCCGCGGCGGGGGGGCGGCGGGCGGCCCCCCGCCGGTCCGCGCGCGGGGGGGGGGGCGCCGGGGGGCCCCCCCCCCCCCCCCCCCCCCCCCGCCCCAGGCTCCGTCGCGGCAGCCCGTCGACGACGGTGCCACCG
>NZ_JARWOJ010000012.1 GCF_029868625.1 Nocardia neocaledoniensis
GAGCCGCACCTACCGCACAAACCGGCCCCCGCACGACCCGACCTCGAGGAGGGTCCGCCGCGCAGCGGCGGGGTGTCGCCCCGGGGGCCCGGCCGGGGCGGCGGGCGCGGCCGCCCCCCCCCGCCCCCGCCCCCCCCCCCCCCCCCCCCCCCCCCCCCCGGCCCCCACCCCGCCGCTGCGCGGCGGACCCTCCTCGAGGTCGGGTCGTGCGGGGGCCGGTTTGTGCGGTAGGTGCGGCTCAGATCGGCGGTTCGGCCAGCCAGCCGCCCATTGCCACGGTGCGGAAATGGGTTGTGAGCGTGTTGGTTTCGTCGATGACGTGCAGCGCGATCGCCGGGTCGGGGGCGTAGTCCATCACCTTGTGCGGCAGGGTCACCTCCCATTCGCCGCCGAGGACGGAGGCGGTGCTCGGGCAGGTGATCATCGGTTTGCCCGCGAAGGTGGTGGCGATCGGGGAGTGCGCGTGGCCGGTGAGGACCCCGATGACGCGGGGGTCCCCGGCCACCACGGCGGCCAGGCGGGCGGGTTCGGCCAGGGCGATCACGTCGACGACCGGGCTGGCGACGGGACGCGGCGGGTGGTGCAGCGCGATGAGGATCGGGCCGTCCGGTGCGGCGGCGAGCGCTTCGGCGAGCCAGTCGTAGGTCTGCTCGGCCAGCAGGCCGCTCGGTTCGCCGGGGATGGTCGAGTCGAGCATGAGGACGGTGAGGGCGCCGACGCGGTGGACGCTGTTGATCGGGGCATCCGAGGCCGGTTCACCCAGCAGCTCGGTGCGGAAAGCGGTGCGATCGTCGTGATTGCCCGGCAGCAGGCAGATGGGGATGTCGGCGCGCAGCGCCAGCCGCGCCTCCGCGTACTGTTCCGGCTTCCCCGAGTCGGTGATGTCGCCCGTGACGAGGATGACGTCGGGCCTGCGGGGCAGATCGGCCAGGTAGGCCATCACCCGCTCCACGCGCTCGGTGTTGCGCGGGGTGAGATCGAAGTGGGTATCGCTGAGCTGAGCCGCCAGGATCATCGGCAGTCGCTTTCTTCTCTGGGATCGCTCCGTTGCGTCAGAGTGTGCCGGTATGACTCATCGGCACCTCTCAAGGCTAGATGACCTGCGTATATCCGTCTGCATGAGCCGTACCACGGACCGAAACCTCATCAGTGGTCTGTGTCACTTCTCACGCTCGGTGAGGTATTGCGGGACGCGCGGATTTCCTGCTCGTTCTCGGGCGTCGGCACCGGGTGGCGCAGCGGCACCCGCATAGCCGACCATGGGGTGATGACACGGGGTGCCGATCTGTTCGAAGCCAGTCGCGGCCGCCTGGAGGCGATCGCCTACCGGCTGCTCGGGTCGGCCGGCGACGCCGAAGACGCGGTGCAGGACACCTATCTGCGCTGGCACGCTGCCGACAAGGACCTGATCGAGACGCCGGAGGCCTGGCTGACGAAGGTGCTCACCAACCTGTGCCTCAACCAGCTCACCTCGGCCAGGGCGCGTCGGGAAACCTATGTGGGCCAATGGCTTCCGGAGCCGGTCCTGGCCGGTGACCGGATGCTCGGTCCGGCCGAGACCGTCGAGCAGCGCGAGTCCGTGTCGCTGGCGATGCTCACGCTGATGGAGCGGCTCTCGCCGAACGAGCGCGTGGTGTACGTGCTGCGCGAGGCCTTCGGCTACCAGCATCGCGAGATCGCCGAGCTGCTCGATCTCACCGAGTCGAACTGTCAGCAGATCTACCGGCGAGCCAAGCAGCACGTCGGCGGGCGTACGCGGGCGAGCGTCGACTCCGCCACCGCTCAGCGGATCGTCGAGGAATTCCTGGCCGCTGTCCTCAGCGGCGACACCGACCCACTGATCCGCTTGCTCGCCGACGACGCGGTGAGCGTGGCCGACGGCGGCGGTCGCGTCGCGGCCCGCAAGACCCCGGTCGTGGGCGCCGGCGCGGGAGCCCCCGACCGCGAAGCCCGGGTTACCCGGGCCCCCCCGCCCCCCCCCCCCCACTCCCCCCCGCGCCCCCCCCCCCCCCGGGTGGGGGGGGCCGCGGGGGGGGGGGGGCGGCGGCCCCCCACCCCCCCGGGGCCCCCCCGCGGCCGCGATCGCCCGCTACCTCTCGCAC
>NZ_JARWOJ010000013.1 GCF_029868625.1 Nocardia neocaledoniensis
TAGTAGGCGTGTTGGAAGGCGAAGATCACCGAGACGGCGTTGGTCGTATCACCAGGGTCGGTGCCCGAGGCCAGCGCAGGCGTGCGGGTGTGCGGGCAGTCCGCGATCGCGTAGGTGGGTGAGCTCGGCGCGACGACCGAAGGTATGGGCAACGGGTCGGGTAGCGGTGTCAGCGGCGCCTCGGTGACCGGGGACGCGGTGTCGTGCAGTGCCAGCGTGATCACGACCAGGACCAGCAAGGCGATGCCGAATGCGGCGGCGAGCCCAGCGATGACCCGGCCCGGGCCTCGGTCAGCGCGCGCGGGGGCGAAGCTGCGGCCGACCTGCCGGAACCCCGGCGGCGCTGCCGGGGTCCCGTGATCGGTGTCGCGGTGGTCGGTGGGCTGGCTCCAGTCCGACCAGTCCCCGACCCACCCGTCCTCGGTGTCGGATCGGTCGTCGGGATGCTGGAGTTCGTCGTCGGGTTGGTCGTCGTCGCTGTCTGCGGGCGGAGTGTATCGGCGCAGATCCAACGGGCTCTCGCTCACGACGGCACCGCCCCGATGACCGGGACGACGACACCTGCCGGGTCCCCGGCGATCGAGGCCGGGGCCGTGACCCCTGCTTGGGTACGCGGCTTGTGCTCGCCCTCGTCCCCGGCTGCCGACTGGGCTCCCGCGGGCGGGAGCACTGCGGTCGTGGGCGCGCCCGCGGTGTTCGGCACGACCCCTGGTTGTCCGGTGCCGCCGGGCCCGGTCGGTGCGGCTGGCTTCGGGTCGGCCGTGTTCGGGCCTGCGGCGGGCTCAGGTTTCGGCGCGGCGGCCGGGGAACCCCCGGCATTCGTTCCGGTGCCAGTACCGGCTGCGGCACCGCCTGCGGGTTTGTCGGAACCGCCGAAGTTGATGACCGGTGCGGCTGGCGTGGTGGTGGGGTTCGTGGCGGCGGTGCCGCTGTTGGTTGCCGCTGGTGGGATGGTCGCGTTGTCGCCTGTGCCGGTGAGCGCGGCGGTGATGGTGTCACCGGCTTCGGCGCCGAGGGTGTCGATGGCGTGCGTGGCGACGCCTGCTCCTTCGGTGATCAGGGTGGTCAGGACTTCGGCGCCGGAGGTGATCAGCTGGGTGCCCACGGTGGTGGCGGCTTCGATCGCCGCGGTCCCGAGGGCTTGTTGCATCGCGATAACAGGGTCGGTCGAGGTTGCGTTGGTGTCGGGCGCTGTGGCGGAGGCGTCATCGCCTGCGGTGGTGTCGTCGGTGGGCAGGGAAGGGTCGCCGGTCGAGGGGCCGCCGCCGGTGCCCAGGCTCGACTTCGGGGTTGTATAGGACTTCTCGCCGAGCTTGCTGCTGTAGCTGTCGTAGTCGGCTTGGGCGCCCTGCACAGTGGACAGGGCGCTGCTG
>NZ_JARWOJ010000014.1 GCF_029868625.1 Nocardia neocaledoniensis
GGTGCGGGCTCAGTGGCCGGTGAGGAATCAGAAGGCGCGATGCTGGACCGTCGGTTGCGCGTCGCGACCGAATGTGGGTCCGGGTCGGTGGACGGCTCCTGTTGTGGTTGTCCACAGAGGTATCCACAACATGTGGATATCTTGAGCGCCGGTCACGTCCCGGACCGACGCGCGGGCATCGAGCGGGCGGACCGACAGCCAGCGCATTACGCCGGGTCATCGGCTAGTCGGCAGTCTCAGGTCCTTCGGCAAGGCCGAGGGTTTCCCACAGTTTGCGGGCGGCGATGACTGCGGCGAGTAGGTCCATCGGCTGGGAATCGTCGGAATTCGGTGCCGGGTCGCGGACCTTGCGCAACCGCCGCAACGGCACGCCGCGTAGCGCGATCCCGGTGGCCTCTGCCCCGGATTCGTCGGCCGGCACGGTGAAGACTTCGTAGTCGTCGAGCCGGATCCAGGCCTCGTACCAGGCTTCGGCCGGTTTGCCCTCCCGACCCGGGGTGGTGTTCTCCGGGGGCGCCCAGTACCGGCAGCGGCACAACGGGTCACCACATCGGTTGAGCGGGGCGTTGCCGACGGGGTTGTAGCGGTCGACGTGCCCGGCCAGCATCACGCAAGCTTGGCGGCTGTACCAGGCGCATTCGGGGTGCAAGCCGGGTTCGACGGCGACGCCGCGTAGGTAGTCGGAGGGTCGGATCATCAACACCAGGGTGTCGTCGAGTCCTTCCCCGCAGACCTGACATCGCTTGTGGTGCAGGACTTCTGCGAGGCGGTGTGGGTCGATGTTTCCCCACACCGGGCGAGTGCGGTCGCGGTGGGCGAGAGTGATGTAGGGGACTACGAGTCCTGACGAGATCGGTGCTTTCGCCAGGCGCGCGGGGATCGGAACACGCTCGGGCGTGGGCGGTCGGGAGGTAGGGGAGTCGGGCAAGGAGGCCTCGGATCTGGTGGTTCGATATCGGGTGCGGTGTCCTCGGCCGGGCATCGGGGGGCGACGAGGACGACGGTGGTCGTTTGGTCGGGGCCGAAGGGTGTCTGCACGTGCAGGTGGATCAGCGACACCATGGAGGTGGTGGTCGGGGTGCCGGTGTTCCAGGGCTCGTAGAGGTTCTCGTCGGGGTCGGGGATCTGGGCTTGCAGCCAGGCGGTGAGTTCTCCGACGTGGGTGATCACGATGTCCAGCGTTTGCCGGTGTGGGGGTCGTGGTCATAGACGGGCACCACGGTGGGTGCGCCGAGGGCGTGCTCGGTGACCGAGGTCGGGAGCACGGCTTCTTCCCCGCTGGCGGCCCACCACCCGCGCGCGATCACCCACCGATCCTCGGCGCGGTGGGCGGGGACCAGCCGCCAACTGATCCCGGTCTTCGCGATACCGAACGGATCGTTACCCCAGCGGGTTTCGCGTGTCCCGTCGGCGGTGATGGTGTCGATCGCGGTGGCGTGTTCGATGCGCACCAACGCCATCACCGGCAAGTGATCGGCGATGATCTCGGTGTGGGGGAACACCGCGATCGGGGTTCCCGCGGCGGGGGTGTCGGCGAATGCGGCGTGCCAGCCGATCACCAACACCTCACGGGCGCGCCGGGGAATGGGGTGCAGGCGCGCGGTCCAGCGTGATGGCTCGGCCGCCCCGACCACGGTGGTGTTCACAGCAGCCCCTGGTCGCCGTCGGTGGTGGGCCGCTGGTGTTGCACGGATTCGATGAACCGCAACGGCACGATCACCTGCTCCCCGGCATCAGTGTTCAGGTTGACGTGGCGGGCGCCGACGGTGTCCACGCTCAACCGCGGCATCAGGTGCCCACCACGGGTGCGGACGGTGACGGGCAGGGTGTTGTGGCGGGCCTCGTGGAGTGCGGCCACCACCATGGTCGACTCGGTCGAACCGGTCACCGGGTCGGCGACAGCGCCGAGGCCACGCAACTGGTTCAGGGCGGCGCGCATCCTGTGGCGCAAGGGCGGAACGGTCAGTGGATAGGTCATCGGGGGTGTCCTTTCCAAGAGGGCTCCAGACGGAGCACGAAAGATGATGAGTGTCAGGCGGTTTCGAGCGCCATGAGGTCGGCGTAGCGGTCGGCCTCGCCGGGAAAGGTGCAGCGGCAGCGCGGGAAAGGATTCAGGCACGCTTCGCAAAA
Source organism: Nocardia neocaledoniensis (assembly GCF_029868625.1). Classification (GTDB taxonomy): domain Bacteria; phylum Actinomycetota; class Actinomycetes; order Mycobacteriales; family Mycobacteriaceae; genus Nocardia; species Nocardia neocaledoniensis_A. The sequence goes on from NZ_JARWOJ010000014.1 coordinate 2,131, forward strand.
GCCGCAGTACGGGCAGTGCGGGCCGTCGGGGTTGTCGTACTCCGCCCCGCAGTTGTCACAGAACCCGTCGCCGAACTCGTAGTCGTAGAAGGCACCGGCCGGGTATCGGCCCAGCTCGTAGTTGTGGTTCGAATACCAGGAGCCCTCGCGCCAGTGCCCGCGGTGCTCGTTGAAGATGTAGGCGGGGTGGTTGTAGGCGGGATCGACGGTGAGGATGGCGGCCTTGTCGGTGCCCAGCCACCGTTCGAACCGTTCCCGACCGGCCCAGGAATCCAGCGACCCGAACGGGTTGTGGGGCAGGAAGTCCTCGGCGGCGATGCGGGTATCGGAACGGTCGTCACCCTTGAGGGGGTGGACGTGCTCGGGCAGGATCCCGTTGTGGGCCAGCACACTTCGTTTGTCACCGCCGATGGCGAACGGGTGACAGTTGGCGGTGGTGTGGTCACCGTGGGTGGCGAAGCGGGAATGGAACAACGCCGGCCCGTCCGGGAATGATGTTCGGGCTTGGGCGAATTCGGTGATCGTGGTCTGTGGGTCCAGGCCGTGGCCGACGATGAGTCGGTCTCCGGCGTGCACGGCCCACCCGTGCCCGTGCGGGTTCGCGACGGCGCCGGCGGCGAGGGCTTCGTAGTCGGCGACGATGCCGGGTTTGATGACGGTCAGGATGCACATGCGAAGTCCTCCAGGTTGCTGCGGGCCGCACCGGTTTCGGTCGGCGTCAGCGCGGCGAGTTCAGCGGTCAAGGCGGCGTATTCCGGGCGTTGAGCGACCCAGTCGGTGAAGGTGGCCCAGTCCCATCCCTGGCAGCGGACGACGTCGTGGGCACGCAAGGTGCGCGTGTATTCGACGGAGGCGTGGGCGAAGCCGAGCGCGGCTTTCACCTCGCGACGGTCGAGGGAGCTGGCGAAGACCCGCAGCTCGAAGGTGTGCTCAGGTCGGGCGTTGATGGCGTGATACCGGCCCCACCCGTGTCCGCCGTGCGCGAGGTCCTTGGCCATGGCGCGGATCTCGGGGTCGAAACCGGCCCATTGCGAATACTGGCGCCGCGCCAGGGCGGTGACGTCGTCTTCGTTGCGGTAAACGAGTTTGAGCCACCGATAGATGTGGGCGGGAGAGTCGAACCCCGCCCGCGACACATGGACGTGGATGCCGACCTCGTCATCGGTGTGACAACCCAGCAACCGCAGCCGCGTCAACAGCGCCCAAGGGAACTCGCTCATCGCGTAGTCGAAACTCATCGGGTGGGTGACCATTTCGAACCCACAACTGATCGACCCGTCGTATTTGAGGTAACCCAACCCGTCGAGATGGTTGTTCGCGGTCACGACCGAGTCCTCATAGCCGTGCACGGTGGTGCGGACTTCCAGTTCCATGCCCAGAAACAGCGGCCCTTGCCCGTGGAAGATGGGTTCTGGGGTGTAGTGGGAGTCGTGGACGCGTGAAGGGTCGGGCTGGGCGCAGTCGTCGCAGTAGTCGTCACGACCGCGGACCAGGATGCGACATCCGCGGCATCGGGTGTAGTCGTCGCGGCAGTCCTCACACACCGCCCGATCACCGTCGACGGTGTAGGAGTCGGCGGTCCGCAGATTGCAGTCGTCGCAGGCGGTGTAGGACTCAGCGCAGGACTCGCACACGTCACCGCTGGAGAGGACCGCCACGATGTAGGGCGCGTAGCGCCCGCAGTCCTCACACAGGGTGCAGGGTGCTCGGCAACCAGCACACCAGTAGTCGTCCGCGGTGGTCAGCGCGGCATCGCGGGCGGGGAGATCGCACCTCTCGCACAGGTCGAGAGTGGCCACACAGCCGGAGCAGAGATGTTCGTTCTCGGCGGTCTCGACCAACTCCGCAGTCGGGCGGCGGGCTGAACAGGCTTCGCATTCGGCGAGATCGACCAGGACAGCGGTCGGCATGGAATTCCTTCCCTGGAAACGACGAAAGCTCGCACCGACAGGTGCAGGCTCAGGGGACAGCGGTGGTGAATTGCGGGCGCGGCCGACTCGTCAGGGACTCGGGGCGCTCGGTCGTTTCACCACTGGCAGCGCGAGTGGCGGGTTGGAGGCACGGTGGCGTGGGCCGCGGGGTCGCGGTCGGCGGCATTCGCAGTGCGGGAACCGGTTCTCACACGCGAAGCACCACCCGCACGTGGTGCAGTACCGGCTCACCCGGTGCACGTCGACGGCCTCACAGCTGCGGCACACCGACCGGCGATGCGAGCCGTACCGCTGCGACCAGGGCAGATAGCTGCGGTTGGAGTACCAGATCCCGTTGTCCCACAAGCCGTTCGACTCGTTGAGCAGGTAAACCTGCTGGTCGAAGGCGGGGTCGACGGTGAGGATGAGCAGCTTGGATGACCCCAGCCAGGATTCGAGCCCCCGAAATCCCTTGTGGGTGTCGATCGAACCGAACGGCTGGCGTGGGAGGTAGTCCTCGGCGGCGATGCGGGTGTCGGATCGCCAGTCATACGGGCCCGGGTGCACCCGTTTGGGTAGGACACCGTTGTGCGCCAACACGGTTCGTTTGTCGCGGCCGAGGGGGAAGGGGTGGCAGTTGTCGACGGTGCGGATGCCGTGGGTGGCGTAGCGGGAATGAAACAACGCCGGACCACGCGGATGCTGGGCACGGACCCGGGCGAACAGGTCGATCACCTCTTCGGCGTTCATGCCGTGCCCGGTCACGATCCTGGGCCCGGCGATGACCGCGAACCCGTGCCCGTGCGGATTGGTCAGCGCGCCATGACGCAACGCGATCGGGTCCGGGGCGACGGAGGAGGGGATGAAGGTCAAGAGGCACACAGCACGCCCTCCTGTTCGTCGATCTGTTCGGCAAGGTGGGCGAGTTCAGCGACCAAGGGCGCGTATTCGAGGCGGTGGGTCAGCCAGTCGGTGAACTGCTCCCAGTCCCACCCACCTGCGTGGATCTGGGCGACGGTGAGGTCGGCGGTGTAGGCGATGGAGGCCTCGGTGAACGCCAACGCCGCCTGCACCTGGCCGGGATCGAGAGTGCTGGCGAAGACCCGCAACTCGAGGGTGTCGCGCGGGTGGGGGTTGATCGCCTGGTAGCGCGGCAAACCCACCGCGTGGCGAGCACCTTTGGCCAGGTCCTTGACCCGAGAACGAGTGTCGAGCTCGAACGGGGCGTAACGGCTGGTGCGTCGCGCCAACCTCGAGACCTGGTCGGAGTTGCGGTACACCAGCTTCATCCACCGGAAAATGTGGGCGGGCCCGGTGAACCCGGCCCGCGACGCGTGCACGTGCAGCCCGACACCGGGACCGGTCTCACAGCCCAACCGGGCGAGCTGGTGCAGGACCTGCCAGGGGAATTCTGTGAGGGCGTACTGGTAGGTCATCGGGTGGCACACGATCTCGAAACCCATGGGCCGGATCGAGGAATCACGCTTGAGATAGCCGAGCGACCCGAGTGCGTCGGTGGCGGTCGCGATCGCGTCGCCGAAACGGTCTTCGGGCACAACGACTTCCAGTTCCAATCCGAGGAACAACGGGCCGGTGCCGTGGAAGATCGGGTCGGGCCGGTAGGTGTAGTTCCACAACGTGTGCCGATCAGCGCACCGATCACACCCGCGCCGCCCCGCCAGCAGGGTGCCGCAGTCCGGGCACGCCCGCAGCTGCCGGGCGCATTCCGGGCAGGTGCGGTGGTTACCGACGACGTAACGGCTGTGGCGGGTGAACCGTTCACACCGGAAGCACTGATCGAACAACTGGTGCGCGCAGATCCCGCAGACGAAACCATCGTTATCGGTGCGCAGACCGGTGAACGACACCTCCGTACACGACGCGCACGAGTTCAATCCGGTCGCACAGTCCGAACACAGCCCCCGCCCGACGGCGGTGTCGGTGAGGGCGAGCGAACGCACGCCGCAGCGGTAACACTGCGCGCACGTTCGGGCGCATTCGTGGCAGACGATTCCGCCGTCGATCGACAGACGAGTACCGGGTTCACGGGATCGGCAGACCCCGCACGGGTCAGGAAGATCGAGATCGGGCACAGCAAACCCTTCTGAAAGACGACGAACGCCGCACCCGAAAACCGGGATGCGGCGTGAAAGAACAGGACGAAGAACGTGACCGAAGAACCGGGACAGGTCAGGCGGCGCGTGCAATTGCCAGGCGGCAGTCGACCGGCTCGCCCAGATGGCGGCCCTCGCAGGTAACCAGCTTCAGCACACGGGAGGGCTGGGCGAGCTTGTGTCGGGCGATCGCCTCGAACTCATCGATCCGGCTGGCGTTGATCGCTTCGTAGCGCTCAGTTACATCCGCGCCCAGACCGTCGACGTCGGGCAGTCCGGCCTGACGCCACATCCGCACGTACAGGCCGAACGCGGTGGTGTTCAACGGCGTCACCAAGCTCGCGCGCATCAGCGACAGCACGACCTCGACCGAGGTCCCCGGCTTGGTCGACACACCAGTCGCGACCCGCTCGAGCAGCTCTCGGGCATGTGCACGGTAGACGAACTCGGTGGCCATGCGTTCCTCGGTCGCGGTCAACAGCGAAAAGCTGTGATGCAACACATCAGACACATCGGGGTGAGCCTGCTGGGCGCGACGAATCTCGTCCTCGGCCCACTCCTGCTGCCTGAACGTCGCGAGGAGGGTCTTGGTGAACTCCGATCCGGCTAGCTCGCGGAGGATCGGTTCGAATCTGGTGAGCGAGGTGGTCATCGGTCTCCGTTCTTCGGAACTGTGCGGGCGAGAACCGTTGGGACGGAACCCGAGGCGCGGATCGCCAGGTATTGCGCGCGGGCCAGGCGCGGCGCGCAGAAGTGGAACCGTCGTGGGTGATGAAAGACGGTGCAGCGCTGGCATGTTGCCGTCGGGGTCCTGGCGAGGGCCTGGGTCTGCGGGTTAGGCTGGCAGGCGGAGGAGCCGTTGGTCGGGCCATTCTCAGGAGATCGAGATGCCTGCTGGCAAACAACGACGATCCAAGCGCGACCCCGAATCGAGTCGCCGTTTGGACGAAGTGCAGAAATTGATGAAAGCGCGGCGTGAGGCAGCCAGGCGCCGTGAGACCGCCACGATGGACGCGGTCCAGACCTACCTACACGCGGCAGGAGCGATCCGGCAGCGCACCGGCATACACGAGCAGCGCCTCGGCGAGCTCCATAAGCGAATCGAACAGTTGGAACGCGAGTACGACGCCGAAGTCACGCAATTGCGCGGCCAGCAAGCCGGAGCGGTCACAGCGATGCGCGAGTTGGGCGAGACGGATGCGAGCATCGGTGCACTACTCGAACTCACCAGCAAACAACTTCGGCAACTCACGGCCCTGGCCCGAGCGGCCGAAAACCCCGCCGCCGGTCCCGGCGGACAGGATGATCCGAGTGATGTGCAACGTAGAGGTCTACTCACCCGAAGTGACGTCGAAGTGGGTCCTTCTGGTCCGCAGGGCGCACTGAGCACTGACGCGCCAGGTCAGAGTTTGGCGTAGCCCCCGGTGTTCCAGACATGCCAACGGAATTGAGCCGGAGCGAGCGGGACGCGGTGCGGGACACCGGGCTCGGTCGGATACGGCCAGTAGACGACACCACATCGGTGGCAGTAGTAGGCGTGGCTCCACACTCCACGAGCCCTGTTACGTCCTGCCAGAACCTTGCCGCTTCGGTTGGAACGTTTGACAGCGGCGATCAGGATCGCGACCACCGGCACGGACAGCCCAACCGGAACGATGAGCAGCCCTATCAGGGTGCCGGTGACCTCAACGACATCCCCTCGTAGTGGTTCTTTCTGCAGCGAGGCATAGCACATGGTGTAGAGGAGAAGGACGAAAAGGCCCAAACCCAAGCCCACGGCGAACAGCCGACTCGCCGACGGCAGAATCGGCTGCCAGGCCAGGCTTCTCGCGAGCGCGGAGCTGTGGCTGTACTCGTGCGTGGATGTGCCAGCGACAGGGAACAAACCACCGGACGCGATTCCGACACCGGCGTACGCACCGGTGCTGTAGCCGCCGTGCGTGCCATCGGACATGACAGCGGGCACGTTCTGAACCCAGTCGACGCGTTGGCACTGTGGACAAGACATATCGAAGTTCACAGGTCCCCCAAGGACATGGTTTCGCTGGAGAAGAGCACGAGAAGTGTGGTACCTGGCAACGAACCGTGCATCGATCAAACACCGGACCCGAGCCACTGTCGATGTGGCGTGAACCACATCCGGCAAATGTTCAGCCCCCGTGCGCACACGTCGAAACAGTGTCTGCCCCAACCGGTCACAGGTAGTGGGCGTGCGCACGGTCGAACGCAGCGTGCGCACATCGCGCCGGTCAGTCGGGCACTACGTGCGCACGGTTGGATTGGTGTGCGCACGGTCGGCGGGTGGGTCGTTGTCGGTGTGCGCACGGTCGGTGGCAGCTCTTGCATGCAGTCGTTCGGCATCTCGCAGGATCCGGCTGACCGCGGACCGGCTGCGTCCGAGTTCGCGTGCAATGCGGGTGGCGCTCCAATCATCGAGGTAGCGATGGGTCAGCACCGCAAAGACGGTCGCGCGATCGCGACGTCCGCCAGGGTCTTGGTCGCAGATCGACGTCGCCAGCGCCTGCAGGTCGATGTTTGAGCTGATCCGATCGTCGAGGAATTCCTCGACGGGTTCGGAAGGTTCCGGCGGCGAGGCGGGAAGTGCGACTCGGACACCCTCGGTCGGGCGTGGTTCGAGAGCTGGTATCCGTGCTGGCGTCTGAGATGCCGCTTCGATGTCGGTGTTGGGTTGATGTGCGTGCGCCAGAATCAGCAGGGCCAGTGAACTTTGCGTCATGCTTCCCTCCACGATGAGCGGCCACAGCCACGCTTCGCCAGCGGGCACACCCGCAGTGGTCGCCAGGGCGCGGAGCGCGGTGAACGACAGCCAGAACGCCCCGCCGGCGATCACCACGGTCAGGGCGGTCGCAGCGCGACGCGCAGCGGCGGAGACGGTGTCGGCGCGTGCGAGCAGCGCCACACCATGAACGGCCGCCAGCAACGCCAGCGGCGGAATGACCGCGACAGTGGCCGCGACCACGGGCAAGGCCGTGGTGTGCAGGACGGCCTGGGTCGCGTTGCCGATCACGCTGACTCCGGCGGCGATACAGAGCTCGGTCCAGAAGAAGACGTGCGCACGGTCGGTGCCCACGTCTTCGCTCGTCGGGGGCTGGTTACAGGCGGATGATGGCAATATCGGTTGCACAGGCTGATCCCCTTGCTTGGGCGCTTTGGGTCGTCAGAAGCCGCGGTCAGAGGCAGTGCTTCACCAGCGGAGGTCCGATGAGCCGAGCCCGCCGAGGCCGTGAAAGGTCAACAACTGCACCGCCTATCGGCGAACCTCGACGTCGATCAAGGCTGAATCGGTGACCGAGCACGGTGAGGCTGGAACCGTTCAACGAGGGCGCGGTCTTGGATGCGGCCTCGACCCCCGCACGAAATCACCGCCGGGCCTAGCTCGCGAGGGGTGCTGACGATGGGCAGGCGCACCTGCGGTCGACGCTGGTTCGACCGTGAGGAAGACCAGCTGGGATGCGCCAACCACGATTCGAATCCACGTATCCCTTGTGGGTGTCGATCGACCCGAACGGCTGACCGGGCAGGCAGTTTTCGGCGGCGATATTGGTGTCGGAGAGCTGGTCGAACGGGCCCGGGTGCTCGACGGGCACGGGTGCACGCTTTCGGGTGGTTGATCTGAGCGTGTTGTGCCGTCGTGCTGGCCTCTACCTGCGAGGATCTATACAGGTGAACACCACCAGGCACTACGGCATGGCCGAAGGGAAGGTCGGATTTGTTGCCTAGGACAGTGGGCTTTTCGCGCCTCACACGATCGAGAGTCGGGTTGAGGGCGGTGGGTGGACTGACCGCGGCATGCACCGGGATGGCATTGTCGATCGCGGTCGTATCCGCGGCGTCCGCGCAGGAAGATCTGCGTAGACAGTCACCAGTAAGTCCCCACTAATTCAAATGGCGAGTGTCCGGCGGGGTTCGAGTTGGGCAGCGTATTTCGAACGGATTCGCGAGCGGTCTGATTCCGCTATCCGGTCACCGCTCGGTTGAGGACATCGGCGGCGGCCTTGTGTGGGCGTCCGCGTGCCATGTAGTGGCGTTGGGTCATGGCGGGGTCGACGTGGCCGAGGACATCGGCAGTGACCCGGGCCGACAGGCCGGCGTCGTCGAGGATGGTGGCCACGGCGTGGCGGAAACTGTGTGGGGTGATGTCCTCGGCGAATCCCAGGGCTTCACGGACACGCTGCCAGCCGTGTCCGACGTTTTGCGGGTCACGCAATGTCCCCACGGCTGAGGGGAACACCAGATCCAGGACCTCGATTCCGGGGTCCGGCGGAGAAGCCGGTCGCCGGTTCGCCATCGCGGTTTTGCGGCGTTTGAGCATTTCCACCGCGAACTCGGGCAGGGCGATGGTGCCGGTCCGGTTCTTCGGGTCGTCTTTCCTGGTGACCCGGACCAGTCCTTTGCCGGCGACGCGGACGAGTTTTCCGGTGGGGCGCAGGGTCGCTGCGTCGAGGTCGATGTCGGTCCACAACAGTGCGAGCATCTGGGAGCGGCGCAGGCCGGTGGCGGCGTAGAGGGTGATTATGTCGGCGAGGTCGGCGCTTTCGCAGTAGGCGGCGACGGTGGGCGGGGTGTAGGCCTTGACGGGTGTGCCGCGTTCTCGTTCGGCTTTGGCGAGTTGTCGCGGGCACGGGACCTGGGAGGTCTGGACGGCGGAGAGGATGAACCGCAGTTCGTCGGTGGTGAGGTCGCCGGCCCCGCCGGTGCGGCCCTTGGCTTCGATGTTCTTCGGCATCTGGACTTCGCGGACCGGGTTGACCTCGAGGGGGCTGGTGCGGACTGCGTAGCGGAACATGCCCGAGAGCACGATGCGCCCGGTGCGCATGTTCGAAGGCCCCCTGGCTTTTCCGACGTCGGTGAGGAAGGTTTCGACCGCGGAAGTGGTGACTTCGAACAGGCG
>NZ_JARWOJ010000015.1 GCF_029868625.1 Nocardia neocaledoniensis
GACCGGTTCTGAGCGAACACGGCGCCGCCCTGGTAACCACACGGTTCCCGGGGCGGCGTCGCTGTACGGTCAGCTCTTCTTGAAGGCGTCCACCAGCTTCTTGGTGAGGTCGGCGAAGCGCTTGCGCGCCGCCAGCTGGTCGGGGTCGAGGCCGTCGGTGGAATCGGGGGAGTAGACGACCAGGTGCGCCTCGCCCTCGGCGTCCTCCGGCATCAGGTCGATGATCTGGGTGCCCTTGCCCTCGCCGGCGGGGATGCCGAAGTCGACCTCCTCGAGCGCCTCGATCTCCGCGCGCGCGGCCGAGAGCACGTCGGCGGGGACGGTGCCCGACACCTGCTTGGCCGCGGTCTCGGGCTTGCGGTCCTTGCTCACCGCGTCCGGGGAATGCACCGCCTTGCCGTCGGGGAACACCTGCAGGACCGGTCGGAGATCGGTGCGCTGGGACCAGCCGTCGGGGATCGTGGTGACGCTGATCAGGGGTAGCGGCGCCGGATCGGCATGGGCGACGGCGCTCACGCCGGGCAGGGCGAGAGCGCAGACGAGCAATCCGGTCATGGTCAGGCGCATGGGTTCCCCTCGATCGAAAGTCGGTGCGACGGCGTCGCGTTCGGGGGTCAGCGTAGCCCGGGCGGGTTGTTCAGGTCACCTGCGGAATAGGTGTCGCACGCCTTCACCGACCCGGTCTTGTAGCCGGCGAGGAACCACTTCTGGCGCTGCTCGGACGAACCGTGGGTCCACGACTCGGGATTCACGCTGCGCCCGGCCGCGCGCTGGATGCGGTCGTCGCCGACCGCGTTGGCGGCCGAGAGCGCGTCGCGGATGTCGGTGTCGGACAGCGGCTTCAGGAACGGCTGGCTGCCGCCGGGCGCGTTCTGCTTGTCGGCGTAGTACGCCCAGATCCCGGCATAGCAGTCGGCCTGCAGTTCGGTGCGCACCGCGCCGGATTCGGCGCCCTTGGGGTCACGCTGGGCGCGGCCGATGTCGCCGAGCTGGTTCTGGATGTGGTGACCGACCTCGTGCGCCACCACGTATTCCTGTGCCAGCGGTCCCGCGCTCGCGCCGAAGCGGTCGGTGAGTTCCTGGAAGAAGCTGGTGTCGAAGTAGGCGGTCTGGTCGGCGGGGCAGTAGAACGGGCCGACATCGCTGGTGGCGTTGCCGCAGCCGGTCGCGACCGCGCCGGAGAACAGCACCAGCTTCGGTTCGACATAGCGCTTGCCCGTCTGCTTCGGCAGCTCCTGCGACCACACCGCGTCCAGGCTCTGCGCGGTGAGCACCACCCGGCAGTCGACGTACTTGTTCGCGTCGGCGCCGGTCTTGCAGTGCGCCGGCGTGCCCGCGGTACCCGGCTGCCCCGCCTGCTGCTCGTTCTGCGCGCCGGTGAAGCTGCCGAGGACCGAGCCCGGATCGCCGCCGAGGAGCAGGGTGAGCACGACCAGGATCAAGCCGCCCGCGCCGCCGCCCAGCGCGAGCTTGCCGCCCATCCCCGGGCCGCCGCCGGAGGAGGCCCGGCCTGGATCGATCTGCATACCTTCGTTGAAGGTCATCGCCGTACTCGCCTTCGCTAGGTTGACCAGCTGTCCTGCAGCATGATTCACCGCCCCGGACGCGACTGACGGCGGGCATGCGTCACAAGCTTGACACGGCCACCGCGATATCGGTTTCCACTCGGGGATCGTGTCTCACTACGATGGCAGTGCACCTGGTCGTCTCCGCCGGTGCGACAAGTCGTCGAAAGGAATACCGTGCTGCGCACCCACTTGGCTGGTTCGCTGCGAAGCGAGCACGCCGGTCAGACCGTCACCCTCACCGGCTGGGTGGCCCGGCGTCGTGACCACGGTGGCGTGACCTTCATCGATCTGCGCGACGCGTCCGGCGTCGCGCAGGTGGTCTTCCGTGAGGGCGAGGCGGCCGAACAGGCCCACAAGCTCCGCGCGGAATTCTGTGTGCAGGTCACCGGTGTGGTGGAGCAGCGTCCCGACGGCAACGAGAACCCGGAGCTGCCGACCGGTCAGATCGAGGTGAACGCCTCGGAGCTGATCGTGCTCAACGAGAGCGCTCCGCTGCCGTTCCAGCTCGACGAGACCCCCGGCGACGAGGCCCGCCTCAAGTACCGCTACCTCGACCTGCGCCGCGAGGGCCCCGGCCACGCGATCCGGCTGCGGTCCAAGGTCAACGCCGCCGCTCGCGAGGTGCTGGGCCGCCACGAGTTCATCGAGGTCGAGACCCCGACGCTGACGCGCTCGACCCCCGAGGGCGCCCGCGACTTCCTGGTCCCCGCCCGCCTGCAGCCGGGCAGCTTCTACGCCCTGCCGCAGAGCCCGCAGCTGTTCAAGCAGCTGCTGATGGTCGGCGGCATCGAGCGCTACTACCAGATCGCGCGCTGCTACCGCGACGAGGACTTCCGCGCCGACCGGCAGCCGGAGTTCACCCAGCTCGACATCGAGATGAGCTTCGTGCGCCAGGACGACGTGATCCTGCTGGCCGAGGACATCCTGGTCGCGCTGTGGAAGCTGGTCGGCCACGACATCACCACGCCGATCCCGCACATGACCTACGCCGAGGCCATGCGCCGCTTCGGTTCGGACAAGCCCGACCTGCGCTTCGGCATCGAGATCACCGAGTGCGCCGACTACTTCAAGGACACCCCGTTCCGGGTGTTCCAGTCCGAGTACGTGGGCGCGGTCGTCATGCCGGGTGGCGCGAGCCAGCCGCGGCGCCAGCTCGACGCCTGGCAGGACTGGGCCAAGCAGCGCGGCGCCAAGGGGCTCGCCTACATCCTGATCAACGAGGACGGCACCCTGGGCGGCCCGGTCGCCAAGAACCTGTCCGACGCCGAGCGGGAGGGCCTGGCCAAGCACGTCGGCGCGGTACCGGGCGACTGCGTGTTCTTCGCCGCGGGCGCGACCAAGTCCAGCCGCGCGCTGCTCGGCGCCGCGCGCGGCGAGATCGCCCGCAAGTGCGACCTCATCGACCCGAACGCCTGGGCCTTCGTCTGGATCGTCGACGCCCCGATGTTCGAGCCCACCGCCGACGCCACCGCCAGCGGCGACGTGGCCCTGGGCTACTCGGCCTGGACCGCGGTGCACCACGCGTTCACCTCGCCCAAGCCGGAGTCGATCGACACCTTCGACACCGACCCGGGTTCGGCGCTGGCCTACGCCTACGACATCGTCTGCAACGGCAACGAGATCGGCGGCGGTTCCATCCGTATCCACCGCCGTGACGTGCAGGAACGCGTGTTCAAGGTGATGGGCATCGACCACGACGAGGCCCAGGAGAAGTTCGGCTTCCTGCTCGACGCCTTCTCCTACGGCGCCCCGCCCATGGGCGGCATCGCCTTCGGCTGGGACCGCATCACCGCGCTGCTGGCCGGCGAGGACTCGATCCGCGAGGTGATCGCCTTCCCGAAGACGGGCGGCGGCGTCGACCCGCTCACCGAGGCGCCCGCGCCGATCACCGCGCAGCAGCGCAAGGAAGCTGGCATCGACGCCAAGCCCGAAGCCAAGGGCGAGACCAAGCCCGCGGCCGACGCGGCGAAAGCCGTTGCCGCGGAGAAATAGCGCGTACACAGGGGACCCGGTACCTTCTGGTCTGTTCACGCGCCGCCCCGCGGTGCCGACCGGAAGGGCCACCCTGTGCTCCACCTGCGTGTGAT
>NZ_JARWOJ010000016.1 GCF_029868625.1 Nocardia neocaledoniensis
TCGCCGCCATCGCCGTCCTGCTGGCCCTGACCCCCGCCCACCAAGCCACCCGCCCCGGTTGGGTACGTGCGCCCGCCAACCCCCCCCCCCCCCTCACATTCCACCGCCCGGGGGCCCCCCCCCCGGGGCCTTTTCCGTGAACTACCTCAGGCCTGCTGGGCGATCCAGTTGTGCATCCAGGAGATGGCCGTCTGACCGCCACCGACGGAGTAGCTGCCGTAGAGGGTGTGGGCCTGCGAACGGTAGAACCGCTCCAGGTCCTTGGCCCGCTGCTGGTTCGCCGACTCCGAGAGCTGCGCCTGCAGGACCGGGACGCCGCCGTGCGCCATCAGATCGTTGATGATGGCGCCCGCCTCGATCTGGTAGCGCCACATGTTCGCCGGGTTGGCGTCCGAGCTCTGCGCCAGGAAGCCGGCGAACCGGGTGACGAAGTCGTCGGTCGCCGTCGCGCAGTAGAGATCGTCGACCGCGCAGATGGTGCGCACCCGGTCGCCGATCCAGCCGAACCCACCCGGCCGCGCGCCACCGGCGCCCGCGCCCGCGGCGATCGGTCCGACCTGGATGTCGGTGGGCGAGCGGCGCGGATCGGAGATCAGGCCGACGGCCTTGACCTTGCCCGGCGGGATGGTGCTGACGCCGGTGCCGATCTCGGCGGCGAGGTCGCCCGCCGCGTCGGCGCCCTGGCTGTAACCGACCAGCGCGATATCGGTGTCACCACAGGCGGCGAGCTTGGCGGTGATCAATCCACGCGCGGCATCGACGGCCTGCTTCTTGGACTGGCCGTAGACATCGCCTTCCCACGGGAACGCGGTGGCGGCGTAGGTGACGTAGTCGACGTCGGTGTTACGGGGTAGGCCGTTGGTGACCCCGGCGAGCATGCCGGGGCCAGGTTCCTTGTCATGGCCCGTTTCCCAGGTACCCGGGATGGCCACTACGTACAAACTCGGGCAGCCCGGCGCCGCGCTCGCGCTGGTGCCGGCCGCCATGATGCCGGTAGTCATCGCCGCGGCAACGCCCAGCGCCGCGACAACCTTCTTCAACTGCATACCGCTCCAGTTCAACCTTGCTCGCGTGTGGAGCAAACCCCGTCAAGTCGGCCCAGACCTCGCCGCAGAACAGAATAGGCGTACGGGTGCGCCGGTGCCACACGACCGCCGGATTTCTTCCTCACACCTCGAGGTCCTCTTCGATGCCCCTGAGGCGGTGGCGGGCCAGCGCGAGATTGGCGCGCCCGCGATCGAGGGCGAGGTAGAGGAAAAGGCCCTTGGATTTGCGTCCGGTCATCGGCCGGATCAGGTGGTATTGGGTACCCAGGCTGATCAGGATGTCCTCGATGTCCTCGTTGAGGCCGAGCTGCTCCATCGTGCGCAGCTTCGCCCGGACCACCTCGGTGTTTCCGGCGGCCGCCACCTGCAGGTCCAAAGCCTTGGTGCTGCTGAGCATTCCGAGGGCCATGCCACTGTTGTAATCGACGACGGCGGCGCCGATCGCACCGTCGATCACCATCATGTCCTTCAGCGCCAGATCCATATTCGACATATCGAGCCTTTCACTCCGGTTCTTTCTCGGGGTGCGTCATCGCCAGATGTTCGGCGATGGCGCGAGCCACCGGCCGCGACTCCAGGTGGAGCCGGCCGACGTTCACTTCCGGACCGGCGAGCACGGTCAGCGAGGTGTAGCCGGCGGCGTAGATCACCACCTGCCCCTCGGAGCCGAGCACGACGACCTCGTTGAACCCGCCACCGTGCGCGGTGGTCGCCAGCCGGTACGACAGGGCCAGCTGCGCGGCCGCCATCGCGGCCATGCCCGCGGGTTCGATGTGCGGGGGTAGGTCGTGCTCGATGAGCATCCCGTCGCTGGAGGCCACGAGCGAGCCGGTCAGCCGCGGCACCCGCGCCCGCAGCGACTGCAGTTCGGCCAGCACGGCGGTATTGCGTTCGGGCACCGTCACTTTCGACAACCTTCCCCTCCATTCACCGAGCAGCCTCTTCCGCACGGTCACGCAAGCTCCTCCAACGCCGCTCTGAGCCGGATGAGTACATCGCGGTCGACCTGCTGCCAGCGTTCGGGTTCGTACGGCGCCGCGCCGGTGAGGTTTCCGCGTCGCCGGACGGTCGCGGTCGCTTCCTCGTCGACCGCGTGCCGTCCGGTTCCTTCGTTCGTCCCCGGCGCACCGAGCGCGGGGATGCGTCTCGGAAGGGCGGGCACGGTGGAGTTCGGCGACTCGGGCGCCGAATGTCGTTGGGGCGCCGCGTCGTCGACTGGGTCCGGCGCGAGGGCGAGATGCCTGCCCGTCGGCCTGGCCTCGACGGGCTCCTGGATCAGGCCGGCGGTGGTGAGCGCGCGGACGTCGACGAGGCAGCCGTAGGTGGTGCGGCCGAGGTCGCGGGCGATCTCGGCGATGCTGCGGCGCGCGTCGGCCGCGGCCAGGATCTCGGCCTGACCGCCGGTGAGCACCAGGCGATTACGGCGGATCCGGCCCACGGGAACCACGGGCACGGTGGCGACGAGGTCGGCGGGCCATGGGCCGCGTTCGAGCTGGCTGCGGCGGGCGAATTCGTGGACGAGAGTGTGCGGTGCGATGCGGCAGACAGGCGCGAGCCAATGCTCCGGCGCGGGCCGGAATTCCGGTTCGTCGGCGGTGGCGAGCAGCAGGTAGGCGGCGTCGAAGACCGACAGCAGCGCGAGCGTCTCCAGGCGGGGGCGGTGCAGCAGCGGGCCGGGATCGCCCGCCCCGGCGCGGCGCCAGTCCTCGGCGGTCGCCACCCCGGCCTCGACGACGAGGCGGTCGAGGCCTATGGTGCGCCGGCAGCCCGCCGAGGCGATCGCGCCACGGGCGAGATGGAATTCGCCGTCGCCCACGCGCAGGACGCCCGTCGAGCCCTGTTCCTCGAGGCGGTGCAGTTCCTCGGCCAGTGCCGCGCTCATCGCTCGCCGCCCGCCAGTTCGGCGAGCGCGCCGCGCAGCTGATAGCGGGCCATACCGAGATTGCCGCCGTCGCCGTCGAAGACGACGTGCACGAACAGGCGGCCGTCGAAGTCGCCGTCGACAAGGTGCAGCAGGTGGAATCCCCCGGTCCGGCAGACGACGAGTTCGGTGATGTCGTCGCCGTCGCGCCCCGTGGCCAACGCCGTGCAGCCGAGCACCGCACGCAGCACATCGGTCGTCGCCGCCGCGTCCTCGTGTTCGTCGACGACGTCGTGTACTCCAGCCGCGGCGATCGCCAACCCGCTGGACCCGTCCACCAGTGTCACGCTGCGCGCACCCGGAATATCCATGATGCGTTTCAGGCAGCCGTCGAGAGAATTCACACGCCCCGCGCCCTGTCATCGATCGGTTATCGAACCGAGACGTTATACCCACCCGCAAACATCCGCACCTCGAACGCCGGAAAATTGCTGCGCCCCATAATGTTTGCTGAGGTTTGCTGGAAAACCGCCCGGTATCAATACTTTTCAGTAACCTCGGCCGAATTCGCCAGCAAACTCCAGAACGTCAAGCTCAGGACATATTTCGCCGCCGGCGACCGGCGCGCGAACATCACGGAACAATCACGGCGACCGTAGCCGAGGGTCAGCCCGCGGCCCTGCGGTACCAGGATTCGGCCTCCCGGTGCGCGCCCTGCGCTTCGAGCAGGGCGGCCAGATTCGCCATCGCCCTGGGGTGGCCGTAGTCGGCGGCTCGACGGAAGCAGCGGCGGGCCTCGGTGAGCGCACCGAGGCGACGCAGCAGCATGCCGAGATTGTTGATGGCGTCGATATCGCCGTGGTCGGCCGCGTCGCGGTACCAGGACTCGGCCTCCTCGAGCCGGTTCTGATCCTCGCAGAGGCGGGCCAGGTTGTACATGGCGTCCACGTTGCCCGCGAAAGCGGCGTGGTGGTACCAGGTTTCGGCCTCGCGCCGGTCACCGCACTGGTACAGCAGGGTGGCCAGGTTGTACATGGCGTTGGCGTTGCCGCCCGCCGCGGCACGGCGATACCAGGACTCGGCCTCGTCGAAATCACCGAGCTTGTCGAGCAGCACGGCCAGATTGTTCATCGCCCTGGTGTGACCCGCCGCGGCCGCGCGCCGGAACCAGTACTCGGCTGCCTCGAAATCGCTGTGGTCGTAGTAGATGTTGGCGAGGTTGTGCATGGCGGTGCCATCACCGCGCTCCGCGGCGCGATGCAGGCCGGCCATCGTTCCCGGCGGTAACGGCACAGCTCCCCCTCGGATCACCGGTTACACATCGATAACGGAAAGTCTATGTGCTGCACCGGAGATCAGCCACGTCGTTTGCCGAGGCACCGAACTCGTTGCGCCCCTACCCAGTTCAGCCCCCTAGGCACACCTGTGGTTACCGGGTGCCGAGACGCGAAAGCGGGCCCGGGGGGGGAAATTGAACGGGGGGGCGGGGTTTTAGGGGATAAGGGGGGGGGGGCGCCCGGGGGCCCCCCGCCCCCCCCCCGCGGGGGGGGGGCCCCCCGGGCTTACCCGCAAAACCCGGCCCCCCCGTTTAATTTCCGCCCCCCGGGCCGCTTTCGCGTCTCGGCACCCGGTAACCACAGGTGTGCCTAGGGGGCTGAACTGGGTAGGGGCGCAACGAGTTCG
>NZ_JARWOJ010000017.1 GCF_029868625.1 Nocardia neocaledoniensis
GGCCGCGGCAGTTTCTGGGGGGCGCCGGCGGCGGGCGCCGGACGACCCGGCTGACCCGGCCTGCCCTGCGGCGGCCTGCCCGCGCCGGGCGGGTTCTGCGCGGGCCCGCCCTGCGGCCCACCGGGACGCTGCGGCGGCTGACCCGGCCTGCGCGGCGGCATGCCGCCCGGCGGCGGGCCCTGCCGGTTCGGCGGCGGACCGCCCTGCGGCCCGCGTCCACCGGGGGCGGGACCGCGACCCTGCGCGGGTCCGGGCTGACGCGGGGCGGGACCGCCCGGCTGACGCGGGCCGTCCTGCGGACCTGGCCTGCGTGGCGGCTGACCGCCGGAACGGGGAGGGAGACCTGGCTGCGGGCCCCTGGCCGGACGGCCGTGCGGATCGTCACCGAAGGGGGAGGGCTCGTAGGGCGAACTCACTGACCAGATCTCCATAACTCGTAAGGTTCAACCGACACACGACATCCGCGCCGGACGACCGGCGCGGATACCTTGCACCTCGAACAGTGGCGCATCACACGCGGCCCGTTCGGCAGCGCATCATTCGGCAGCAGAGCGCCGCCCCGCTCGCGGGCTCGACCGACGGCGGGCTGGTGCGGGTGCCTTCCCGAGCACATACGACTGCACCAGGTGGTTCCAGCTGCACGAGCGGCATACCTCCACCACGTGCACCGAGAACTCCTCGTTCGACTCTGCCATCCTGACCAGTTCCTCGGGCGTCCGCGCCGACCCGGCCGCTTGGCCGAGCCCGTCGCCGTACACCCAGGAAACCAACGTCAGCTGCTCTTTTCGGCAGATCGGGCAGGTCACCTCACTGCCCCGGCCATGGAACTTGGCGGCTCGGAGCAGGTAGGGGTTCGCGTCGCACACTTCGGCGACACCGACCCGGCCCGCGTAGACGTCAGCCAGCAGCGACCTGCGCCGGAGCGCGTAGTCGACCACCTGCCGCTGAATTCGCACGATCACCAGAGTAGCCGGGATTGAATTGCGGTGCCGGTGGCACTGCTTCTTCGGTGCCACGGTCGTAAACTCCCGATACCGGGGTCGGCCCGGGTATTTACGCAGGTGAGGGTAGCCGCCACGATGGCTGATTCCAGGCGGGCGCGCAGCGCCGCCGATTCCGTGACGAGGGCGCGTGATCTCGATCGCGCCCAGGTGTCGACAGTGCTTGACGCGGCATACGCCGAGGGCCAGCTGGGCGCCGACGAATACCACGACCGGGTGGCGCGGGCCGGTACCGCGCGCACGCTGGGTGAGCTGGAACGGCTCACCGCCGACCTGCAATCCCCGGCCGTTCTCGGTGGTCAGGAGCCCGCCGAGCGAAAGCGCTTCGGCCGTGGGCACTCCGGCGAGTACCCGGCGCGGACCAGGGCGCGCGAGGCCGACCGGGCCCGCACCATCGCCGCGCTCGACGCCGCCCGCGCCGACGGCCAGCTCGACGCCGGGGAACATTCGGCCGCCGTCGAACTCGCCGAGCAGGCCCGCACCCTCGGCGACCTGTCCACCTTGGTCGCCGAGTTGCAGCAGCGACCGGTCGCGCCGAAGAAACCGAAGGCCCGCAACACCTTCCGCATCGCCACCGCGGCGGCGGCGGTCGTCGTGGCCGTCGGCGGGTTCGTGTGGACGGTTCGCGACGACAAGCCGTCACCGGCGGCGCGGCAGGCCGCCGCTGTCAACTACAACGCGGCGGCGCCCCTGGTGATCCAGACGCCGAAGCTGACCACCCTGGCCGGCTTCCTCCAGTTCCGCGACGACTACCGCACCAAGTTCGGCGACACCCGCGTCGACGAGGCCGTCCTGCACGACGAGCACGCCTCGGCGGTGCGCCGCGCTGCCCCCGACGCCGACTGGACCGCCGACTGGACCTACCGGGGCGGCTTCGACCGGTCGAATTCGCAGGTCAGCAACCGTAAGCGCGAGACCGTCGAGATCGACCTCGCCCAGATCGACGCCGACGCGCTCGGCGCGGCCCTGGCCTCCGCGGCGGCCACCCTGCTGGTGCGCGACGGGGCGGTCACCCATTTCCGGATCGCGAACGACAGTTGGGTCGGCAAGCCCGCCATCACGATCTTCGTGCGCAACGAGGTCGCCCAGTCAGGGCACATGACCCTCGCGCTCACGGGCGAAGTGCTGCAGACCTACCCGTACAAAGGATGACCCGGCGATGAAGACTCCGTCCCCCGCGAAGAACCTGCGGGCCCGCGACGCCGACCGCGCCGACGTGTGCGCCCTGCTCGACGCGGCCCTGGCCGACGGCCAGCTCACCGAACGCGAGCACGAGAAACGGACCGCGACCGCCATGCGGGCCGAGACCTTCGGCGCGCTCGACCGCCTCGTCGACGACCTGCAGATCCCAGGCGACCTCGCCGCCACCCCGGTCGCCCGCGGCGTGCCCCGGATGCCCCGGCGCTGGTGGATCCCGGCGGGCGCGATCGTGCTCGCCGGGCTGCTCGGCGCGGGCGCCGGTCTGCTCGGTCGTACGGTGGGCGACGCCGTGCTCGGCGACCCGCTGCCCGACCTCACCACCGGCAACGGCGTCGCGTACTTCCTGGCCGACTACCGCGCGAAATACGGTTCGACCGAGGTCGACGAGGTGACCCTGTACCCCGACTACGTCGTCGTCGAGCGCAAGTCCGACAAGCCGGGCAAGCAGGACGACCAGATCTATCGGGGTTCATTCAAGTCGTGGGGCTCGCAGGGTTCGCGCACCCCGGACACCAAGTCCTTCGACCTGGCCGCCCTCGACATCGCCCGCTACGCCCGCCTCATGTCCGGCGCCCCGGTGACCACCAGGGTGCCCGGCGGCTGGGTCTCCCACGTGATCCTGCGCTTCGAGCCCGGCGGCGGCAAGGACGCGGAGCCCGAGATCAGCATCTACGTCAAGAACGAGGCCGAACAGAGCGGCTACCTCAAGATCCGCCTCAACGGCGAACCCATCGCTGTGTACCCCGCCTAGCCCTCCGACCAGCCATGACGCAGTGATCTGCGTCATCCGGCTATGTCCTGATGTATCGCTCCGATATAGTGGGAAGTCGCATCCATCGGTTAGGTCCATTCGGTCTGTCGGACCGGCATAGTCAGGGAGTGAGGTCGCGGTGCTCGAATTGGCGATTCTCGGCCTGCTCCTCGACGCGCCCATGCACGGTTACGAGCTGCGCAAGCGGCTGACGGGCCTGCTCGGTGCGTTCCGGGCCTTCTCCTACGGTTCGCTCTACCCGACGCTGCGCAGGATGCAGACCGACGGGTTGATCGCGGAGGAGATTCCGGAGGGCGCGACCGCGCGCCGTGCGCGCCGCGTCTACCGGCTCACGCCGGTCGGCCGGGAACGGTTCAACGAACTCCTCGCCGACACCGGTCCGCAGAACTACACCGATGACGGCTTCGGCGTTCACCTGGCCTTCTTCAGCCGCACTCCCGCCGAGGCGAGGATGCGGATCCTGGAGGGCAGGCGGCGCCAGGTCGAGGAGCGCCGAGAAGGGCTGCGCGAAGCGATCAAGAAGGCCAGTGGCTCGCTGGATCGCTACACCCGCCAGCTCCACCAGCTCGGATTGGAATCAAGCGAGCGCGAAGTGCGCTGGCTCAACGAGTTGATTGCGGCGGAGCAATCGACGAAGGCGGCACCACAGAAAGAGGGAAAGAGCGGCCATGAGTGATGTCAACAAGGTTGGGTCCGGCGAGGTTCGCGTCGCGATCGTCGGTGTGGGCAACTGCGCATCGTCGCTGGTGCAGGGCGTGCAGTACTACAAGGATGCCGATGAGAACTCCACGGTTCCCGGCCTCATGCACGTCAAGTTCGGTCCCTACCACGTCAAGGACGTGAAGTTCGTCGCCGCGTTCGATGTCGACGCCAAGAAGGTCGGCTTCGACCTGGCCGAGGCGATCTTCGCCAGTGAGAACAACACGATCAAGATCTCCGACGTGCCGCCCACCGATGTGACGGTGCTGCGTGGCCCGACCCTGGACGGCATCGGCAAGTACTACGCGCAGACCATCGAGCAGTCCGAGGCGCCCGCGGTCGACGTGGTCAAGGCGCTGAAGGACGCCCAGGTCGACGTCCTGGTCTCCTACCTGCCGGTCGGCTCCGAAGAGGCCGACAAGTTCTACGCCCAGTGCGCCATCGACGCGAACGTCGCCTTCGTCAACGCGCTGCCGGTGTTCATCGCCTCCGACCCGGTGTGGGCCAAGAAGTTCACCGACGCCGGTGTGCCGATCGTCGGTGACGACATCAAGTCCCAGGTCGGCGCGACCATCACGCACCGCGTGATGGCCAAGCTGTTCGAAGATCGCGGCGTGGTGCTCGACCGCACCTACCAGCTCAACGTCGGCGGCAACATGGACTTCAAGAACATGCTCGAGCGTGATCGGCTGGAGTCGAAGAAGGTCTCCAAGACCCAGGCCGTCACCTCGAACCTCACCGGTTCGCTGGCGGGCAAGGTGCACGACCGCAACGTCCACATCGGTCCCTCGGACTACGTGGAGTGGCTCGACGACCGCAAGTGGGCCTACGTGCGCCTCGAGGGCCGCGCCTTCGGTGACGCCCCGCTGAACCTGGAGTACAAGCTCGAGGTGTGGGACTCGCCGAACTCGGCGGGCATCATCATCGACGCCGTCCGCGCGGCCAAGATCGCCAAGGACCGCGGCATCGGTGGACCCGTCATCCCGGCCTCGGCCTACCTGATGAAGTCCCCGCCGGAGCAGATCGCCGACGACGTCGCCCGCACCCAGCTCGAGGCTTTCATCATCGGCGCTGAGTAGTTGGAGCGCTGGCGCGCTCGAGTCGCGGCCCCTCCAGTCCCCGGGGGGGGGGGGGGGGGGGGGGGGGGGGGGGGGGGGGGGGGGGGGGCGGGGCCGGGGGGGGGGGGGGGGGTGGGCCGGGGCCCGCCCTTATCAGCGGCGGGCCTGCCTTTTTTCTCGCTCGTGGCCGGGCCCGGGGGGGGGGGGGCGCGGGGCCCCGTCGTGTGACCCGTCCAACTACGTAGTGTCGTAGGTCATGCTGCAC
>NZ_JARWOJ010000018.1 GCF_029868625.1 Nocardia neocaledoniensis
GCATGGAGTCGTTCCACAACCACCGCCGCCACCTCCCCGCACGCTTACGCCCCCGCCACCGCATGGTCTGCTACGACCACCCTGGGCACCGCCCCACCCCTGCCCCGCCCCCCCCCCCCCCGCGCGGCCCCGCCGGGGGGCCCCCCCCCCCACGGCCTATTCCGTCCAGGGCACCCAGGTGGCCGAACCCGCCTTGCCCTCGCAGACCAGGGCGTGGTTGTCGGAGGTGCGCCCCGACTTGTCGACCGACGGATCGCAGCCCGCGCCCGCGGTGTAGTACGACCCGGACACCTTGAACGGCCCGGACCAGGTGTACTCGCCGTCCTTGCGCAGGCAGAGCAACGTGGCACCGTCCGCCGCGACGCCGAGCAGGCCCGCGCGATCGGCAGAGCAGGCGGTGCCCTTCTCGACCACGGTGCCCACCGGGCTCACCACCGGAACGGTCCCGGTGGCCGTCGCCGTCGGCGCGCCCTGAGACGGGATGGTGGTCGACACCGCCGTCGCGGTGGCCGGCTGCTGCGCCATCGCCGGGACGTCGAGCTCCAGCCCGCCGAACAGCACCAGGCCCGCCGTGGCCACGACCGCGACCTCGGCGATGCCGAGCAGTAGCGCGAAGGTCGCGATCCCCCGGCCCCGTGGATGCCCGAACGACAGCAGTCCGAACACGATCGCGATCGGGAACAGCAGCACCAGCGCCGCGGCCAGGGCGACCATCGCGTACGGATTCACCCGCGGCTGCTCGGCGCGACCCCCACCGGACCCGCGCTCCTCGGTGGTCGCGTGCGGCCAGCGCTGCCCGTTCCAGCGCCGATCGTCGAGCTCCTCCTCGGGGTCGTCGTCCCATTCCTCGTAGCGTGCCATCAACCCCGGGTCCCTCTCCGATCCCCCCGGCGCGAAACGAACACCATGCGGCACCGGGTTACGCGAAGAGGATAGGGACTCCCGACCCGTCCTTCAGCGCAAACGCGAAATGCGCGGACAGCTCACAGCCCGCCGATCCAGGGGTGTGGACGCCGGTAACGAACCCGCAAACATCTTTGCCTCCCGGTCCGGTGCGGGTCCATGCTGGTCATCAGGTGGACCAGTGCGCGCAGTTCGAGCCCGCGAGGAGGACACGATGTCCGGCAGCACCACTCCCGCAGACCGGTCGAGTTGGCATGCCCAGGCGGGTGATCTGCTCGCCGACGACTACAACGTGCCCGGGATCATCGCGTGCGGGATCGGAGTCGTCGGCCTGGCCTGCACGCTCGTGGCCGCGGGGACCGGCCACGTCGGCTGGGCCGTGGTTGCCGGCATCGTCACCGCGGTGTTCCTGCTGGGCGGTGTCGGGGCGTTGCTGTTCGAGCACCGGCGCGAGCAGCGCATCGAACTGTCGTACGGCCGCAGCGGGCACGCGCCGGGCCACGTGGGTCCGCAGCGCTACAGCGCCAGGGAGATCGCGATGCCGGAGCCGCGCCGACGCGGACTCGGGTCCTAACCCACCGCGTCCTGGCTCGGCTCCACCGACGGCATGGTCTCGGTGACGACGGTCAGCAGCGTGTCGCTCAGCAGCCGGTGCACCTGTTCCCTGGTCAGCGTGCCCCGGGTGATCCACTCGCGCCCCGCCACTTTCACCATCCCCGCGTAGGCGAGGACCATCGCGCGCAAGTGTGCACTGTCTGCCAGATCGGCGCGCCCGATCATCACCAGCATGCGTTCGGCGGCCGCGTCGTCGGCTTGGTCGAGGATCTGCTGGACCTCGGGATCGTCGCCCACGCCCTCGTGACTGGTGACCTTCACCCAGGTGGTGCCGTGTTCGACGATGGTGTCGAGCAGCCAGGTGACGATCGCGTCGACCCGCTCGCGCGGGGAGCCCTCGGGAATGGTGACCTTCTCCGGCCGCGGCAGCGTCACCATGCGACGCACGACCGCCAGGTACAGGTCACGCTTGTTGCCGAAGTAGTGGTTGATCAGCCCGCGCGCAACCCCGGCGCGCTGGGCGAGTTCCGCGGTCGACACCGCCGCGTACGGGCGTTCACCGAACATGTCGATGGCACAGGCCAGGATCTGCGCGCGTCGCTCGTCGGGTTCGAGCCTGCGCCTGCGCGGCGCGTCTGCGGTATCGGTGTCGAGCGGGGAAATCGGGCTGCTCCGTCGGGTTCGGTGGCCGCCGCACGGTTGCGGCAGCGGTCCACCACGATACCCAGCGGGTCCGCTCGGCGGCCAATGAGACAATGTGTGTCGTCCCCCGCTCCCGCACGAAGGAATGCCGCGCGCCCCGATGACCGAGAACACGATCGATCCGGACGAGTTGGCGACCTGTCTGCGGGTGCTGGAACAGGCCGGACAGCTGGACAAGGAGCACCCCGATTCGATCGCGGTGCAGCGTGCCGTCGGGCACATGTTCAAAAAGCTCAAGCAGCGCCGCCGGATCGAGGCGCGGGAACAGGTCGCCACCGCCGACCGCGCGGTCATCGCCGCCACCGCCACGGGCTCGCCGCAGCGCATCGACGACGAGACCGCGGGCATCCCGATAAGCTCGTCGACCACCGGCGCCAGCGCCGGCACCCTGCTGCGGCCCCGGCCCTGCTACATCTGCAAGCAGCGCTACACCCAGGTCGACGCCTTCTACCACCAGCTCTGCCCCGAGTGCGCGGCCGCGAGCCACACCAAGCGCGACGCCCGCACCGATCTCACCGGCAAGCGCGCCCTGCTCACCGGCGGCCGCGCCAAGATCGGCATGTACATCGCCCTGCGCCTGCTGCGCGACGGCGCGCACACCACCATCACGACCCGTTTCCCCAACGACGCGATCCGGCGCTTCGCCGCGATGGAGGACAGCGCCGACTGGCTGCACCGGCTCCGGATCGTCGGCATCGACCTGCGCGATCCCGCCCAGGTCGTCGCGCTGGCCGACGACGTCGCCGCGCAGGGGCCGCTCGACATCCTGATCAACAACGCCGCGCAGACCGTGCGCCGCTCGGCCGGCGCCTACAGCGCCCTGGTCGACGCCGAGTCCGCCCCGCTGCCGGTGGGCGCGCTGCCGGAGATGGTCACCTTCGGCAAGACCATGCAGGCCCATCCCACCGCGCTGACCGCCTCGCTGACACCGTCGCTGTCGGCCGCCGACGTCGCCGAGCTGGCGCTCGTCGCGGGTTCGGCCACGCCGGAGCGGATCGCGGCGGGGGTGGCGATCGACGCGGGCGGGCTCGTCCCCGATCTCGCGCACACCAACAGCTGGGTGCAGACGGTCGCCGAGGTCGACGCCACAGAGCTGCTCGAGGTGCAGCTGTGCAATTCGGTCGCGCCGTTCATCCTGGTGTCGCGGTTGCGTCCGGCGATGGCGGCCGCGGCGGGACGGCGCAAGTACGTCGTGAACGTCTCCGCGATGGAGGGCCAGTTCAGCCGGGGCTACAAGGGTCCCGGCCACCCGCACACGAACATGGCCAAGGCCGCGCTGAACATGCTCACCCGCACCAGCGCCCTGGAGATGTTCGAGGCCGACTCGATCCTGATGACCGCGGTCGACACCGGCTGGATCACCGACGAGCGCCCGCACTACACGAAGGTGCGGCTGGCCGAGGAGGGCTTCCACGCCCCGCTGGATCTGGTCGACGGCGCCGCCCGCGTCTACGACCCGATCGTGCAGGGCGAGAACGGCGTCGATCTGTACGGCTGCTTCCTCAAGGACTATCGACCGTCCCCCTGGTGATCGCCGCCCAAGCGATGCCGAACCGGAATGTTGATCATGATTCCGGAGCAAGCCGCGGGTACCTATCCTGGAGGGGTGCCGTACCGGGTGTTGGCCGATCTGATCGCCGTCACCCACGTCGCGTTCATCGCGTACGTGGTCGCCGGTGGTTTCCTGGCGTGGCGGTGGCCCCGGACCATCGGCGTCCATCTGCTCGCCGCGTCCTGGGGATTCGGCACCATTCTCATCGGCTTCGACTGCCCGCTGACCTACGCCGAGAACTGGGCGCGCGGACAGGCCCGGATGGCCCAGCTGCCCGAGGCCGGGTTCATCGACCACTATCTGACCGGGGTGATCTACCCGGACAGCGCGCTGGGCGTCGTCCGGCTGGTGGCCGCGGTGGCCGTGCTCGTGTCGTGGGTGGGCTATTGGCGCCTGTCCCAGCGCCACCGCAGGCTCAGCTCAGGTGCCGTGTGATCTCCCGGGCCACCTCGGCGGGCTGTTCGTCGAGGTAGAAGTGTCCACCGGGGAAGGTCCGCAGGCGGAACGGGCCGTCGCTCACCCCGCGCCACCGCTCGGCCTGCGCGACTGTGGTGGTCGGGTCCTCGGTGCTGACGAGGGCCAGGACCGGGCAGCTCAGCATCGTGCCGGGTCGGTGCGCGTAGGTCTCGACCGCCTGGTAGTCGGCGCGCAGCGCGGGCAGCACGAGATCGGCCAGGCCCGGTTCGGTGCGCAGCAGGCGCACGGGGGCCGGGTCGGCGGCGAGTCGTTCGAGGTCGTCGATGAGGGCGGCGTCGGAGGCCAGGTGCAGGCGTCCGGTGTCGACATAGGTCGGGTCGGGGCGGCCGGAGACGATCAGCGCGGCGGCGGGTTCGCCCGCGACGGCCAGGCGGCAGGCGGTCTCGTAGGCGACGGTCGCGCCCATGCTGTGCCCGAACAGCACCCGGGCCGGTCCCGGTCGGCGCAACAGGTCCGCCGCGATCCGGTCGGCCAACTCGTGCAGGTCCGTGACCACCGGGTCGGCGAGCCGGTCCTGGCGACCCGGATACTGCACCGCGGTCACCTCGACACCGGCCCCGAGGTGGCCCGCCAGTGACCGATAGGCGGGGGCCGAACCACCACCGGGTGGGAAGCAGACGAGCCGACGGACGGCCGCCTGGTCGGCTCGCAGCACCCGAAGCCATTCCGTCGCAGCGGTATTCACGCTGGTTACACACTCCTCATCTGATGTCGGCGCCGCTAGGCTGGTCGGCGTGACCACCGCGCGGCAGTTCGTGCACGCCTACGAGACCGGACTGGGACGCACACCGTCGGCGGCGACCGACGAGCCCGATCCCGGCG
This sequence comes from Nocardia neocaledoniensis, assembly GCF_029868625.1. GTDB lineage: Bacteria > Actinomycetota > Actinomycetes > Mycobacteriales > Mycobacteriaceae > Nocardia > Nocardia neocaledoniensis_A. The sequence continues at coordinate 5,012 of NZ_JARWOJ010000018.1, forward strand.
CCCGGCTGGCGGCAACGCTACCGGTCTGGGCGCTGGCCGCCGGATCGGTGGCCGCGGCGGCCGAGTCGGCGAACCGCTTCCGCGCGGCGGTGGGCCTGCCGACCGTGCCGGTGCGCCTCGAGCCCGCGCGGATCGCCGCGGCGTTCGGCAGCGAGCGGCTGTTCCGGCGGCACGGCCGGGCGCCGTCGGTGTTCGCGGAGCTGTCCGGGTTCTTCCGCACCCGCGACGGCTGGATCCGCACCCACGCCAATTACCCGCACCACCGCGAGCGCCTGGCCGCCGCCGTCGGCTTGCCCGCCGACGCCTCCGCCGAGGCCGCGAGCGCCCGGTTCGCGACCATGTCCGCCGCCGAGATCGAAGCACTGGCCCACGCCGGGGACGCCATCGCGGTCCGCGTGCGCGCGCAGGACGAGTGGGCGGCGAGCCCGCAGGGTATCGCCGCCGCCGCGGGCCCGCTCGTGGCGATCGCGCTGTCGGACGGCGCCGGACAGTCGCTGGGCCCGGCATCGTCGCCCGAGTCGCGGGGCGGAGCGGTTCATCCCGGCGCCACCGTCGCCCAGCCACTGCGGGGCCTGCGCGTCCTCGATCTCACCCGGGTCCTGGCCGGGCCGGTCGCGACCCGCACACTGGCGCTGCTCGGCGCCGACGTGCTCCGCGTCGATCCGCCGCACCTGCCCGAGATCGAGTGGCAGTTCCAGGACACCTGCCAGGGCAAACGCTCGACCCTGCTCGACCTGCGCGCCGATCCCGAGGTGTTCGCCGCACTTCTCGCCGAGGCCGACGTGCTGGTCACGGGCTACCGGCCCGGGGCGTCGGCCACGGCGGACCTGCGCGCGGCGGAGCACGCGGGCCTGATCCACGCGCGCGTCTCGGCGTGGGGCGAGACCGGTCCCTGGGGTGCGCGCCGCGGCTTCGACAGCATCGTGCAGGCCGCCTCCGGCATCGCGCTCATCGAAGGCGGACCGGACCGACCCGGCGCGCTCCCCGCCCAGGCCCTCGACCACGGCTCCGGCTACCTGCTCGCCGCGGGCGTCCTGGACGCGCTCCGCGATCGGCTGGCCGACGGTCGAGGCCGCGAGGTCCGGGTGTCGCTGGCACGCACCGGCGCGTGGCTCCTCGCTACCGGCCACCGCGACGAGCACCACCCCGCCGCCGAACAGCCCGACCCGTGCACGGCGGTCACGCACGATGACGTGACCACTGCCGCACCGGCATTCGCCGACTACGCCGACTACTTCTCGCCCGCACCGCCCTACGGCTCGGCCCAACCCTTCTGGCCGAAGCGCCCCGCCTGAGCAGGGCGGCTCGTCCTCACTCCCCCACGATCGCCCGCACCGCCTCCGCGAGCTGGTCGCCGTCGGCGGTCACCTGCCCCGGATTCAGCAACCACAGCACGCCGAGGCCCTGGACCAGGATGAAGTACATCCGGCCGATGGCGTCGGCCTGGGCCGCGTCCAGTTCCGGATGCGCCGCGCGAACATGGGCCGCCAGGTCGGTACTCGCGGCCTCGAGCTGGTCGCCGAGCTGGGCCCTGGCCTCCTCGGAGCGCACGATTCGCACGATGTTCTCCAGGCTGGCCAGCATCGCCTCCTGATTGGCGGCGAACACCGCGGGCATCGCGTTCCACAACCGCGTGAACCCGGCCAGCGGCGAGGTGCCGGCGCCGTCGGCGATCACGTCCTCCATCGCGTCTCCGATCGCGGTGCCGAGCGCCTCGCTCAACGCCTCGGTGACCAGGCGTTCCTTCGACCCGAAGTGATAGCCGATCGCGGCCAGGCTCACCCCGGCCGCCGTGGCGATATCGCGCGCGGTCGCCTTGGCCACGCCGCGCTCCATGATGACCTTGCGCGCTCCCGCCAGCAGATCTTCCCGATTACCCATGACCCGACCCTACCGGAACGTCTAAGACATTTGTACTAGACATTCGTGCCAACTGCTGTTAGACATATGTCTCAGACATTCGTTCTCCAGACGGGAAGCACCATCATGGCCACCACCAGCCCCCTGCACGTCCTGGTCTCCGGCGGCGGGATCGCGGGCAACGCGGTCGCACTCCAGTTGCTGCGCAACGGCATTCGCACCACCGTGGTCGAACGCGCCGCCACTCCCCGCCCCGGCGGGCAGGCGGTCGACCTGCGCGGGCCCAGCAAGATCGCCGCCGAGCGGATGGGCCTGCTCGAGGGCATCGCCGAATACCAGCTCGACGAGCGCGGCATGTCCTACGTCGACGGTGACGGCGAGATCTACGCGCGGATGGCCATGGAGGATTTCGACGGCGCGGGCATCGTCGCCGACATCGAGATCACCCGCGGTGACCTGAACCAGGTGCTCCTGGACGCGGTGGCCGCCGCCGACACCGGCATCCTCGACTACCGCTACGGCGAATGGATCGACACCATCGCCCAGGACGACGCGGGCGTGGACGTCACCTTCGCCTCCGGCGCCACCGAGCGCTTCGACCTGGTGATCGGCGCCGACGGCGTGCACTCGGCGACCCGCGCCCTCGTCTTCGGGCCGGAGGAGGAGTTCAGCACCAACCTCGGCGCCTACGGCGCGTTCTTCACCATGCCGAGCCCGGCCGGCATCGAGCCCGGCTGGTTCGGGATGCGCATGATCCCCGGCGCGATGCTGGGCATCCGGCCGGACGCCGACCCGGCCACCAGCAAGGCCATCATGACGATGCGCACCGCCCCCGATCCGGCGCTGCGCCGCGACCCCGAAGCCCAGCGGGCCCTGATCCGCCGCACCTTCGCCGAGGCGGGATGGCGCGCACCCGAGGTGCTGGCCGCCATGGCGACCACGCCGGACTTCTACTTCGACGAGGTCGCGCGCGTGGACGTGCCCGAGCTGTCCGTCGGCCGGGTCACCCTGATCGGCGACGCCGGCTACTGCGGCTCACCCCTGAGCGGCATGGGCACCGCCATGGCCATCGTCGGCGCCTATGTCCTGGCCCAGGAGATCGCCGCCACCCCGGCCGATCTGGCGGGCGCACAACGCCGCTACCAGGACGTGATCACCCCCTTCCTCGACAAGGCGAAGGAGATTCCCGGCGGCAGCCTCGCGCTGATGCTGCCCAACTCGCGCGCGATGGCGGCTCTGGCCAAGCTGAACGTGCGGATCATGATGTCGCGTCCGATGCGGCCGATCACCAAGAAGATCTACTTCGGCCACACCGACGACTTCAGCCTGCCGACCTACTGACCGCGCTACAGCGGAATCAGATGATGCTTGCGCGGCCCGTGCTCGACCCGCTTGTCCCGCAACAACTTCAGGGCCTTGCGGATCTCGAGGCGGGTCTGCGACGGCTCGATCACCGCGTCGATGTAGCCGCGTTCGGCCGCCGTCCACGGCGTGGCGACGGCGGCGTTGTAGTAATCGATCATCTGGTTGCGGACGGCGTCGCGCTCGGCCTCCGGGACCGCCGCCAACTGCCTGCGCTGGGTGAGCCCGATCGCGGCCTCGGCGCCCATCACCGCGATGCGCGCGGTCGGCCAGGCCAGATTGATGTCACCACCGAGTTGCTTGCAGCCCATCACCGCGTAGCCGCCGCCGTAGGCCTTGCGCACCACGACGGTGACGATGGGCACGGTCGCCTCCACCACGGCGTAGAAGAACCGCCCGCCCCGCTTGATGACGCCGATCCTCTCCTCTTCCACACCGGGCAGCACGCCGGGCGTGTCGACGACGAACACCAGCGGCAGACCGAAGGCATCGCAGAGCCGGATGAAGTGGGCGGCCTTGTCCGAGCACCTGGCGTCGATCGCGCCGCTGAAGACCAGCGGCTGATTGGCGACCACGCCGACCGCGCGGCCGTCCACCCGGGCGAATCCGGTGATCAGGTTGCGCGCCGCCGAGGCGCCGACCTCGTGGAACTCGCCGTCGTCGAAGATGCGCACCAGCACGTCGTACATGTCGTAGCCGGCGCGGTCGGAGTCGGGGATGAGCGTGTCGAGTTCGCGGTCGGTGTCGGTGATCGCGGGTTCGAGTCCGGGATTGACGACCGGTCCCCGCTCGAAGCAGTTGGACGGCATGTAGCTCAGGTAGTTCCTGGCCCAGTCGAAGGCAGCCCGCTCGTCGGGCGCGACGTGGTGGATGGTGCCGTTCTGGGCCTGGTTGTACGCGCCGCCGAGTTCCTCCAGCGTCACCTCCTCGCCGGTGGTCTCGCGAATGATCTCCGGCCCGGTGACGAACATGTACGCGTTCTCGGTCGCGATCAGCACGTCGGTGTTGATCGGCGCGTACACCGCGCCCGCGGCGCATTTACCCAGCATGATCGACACCTGCGGCACCACCCCGGACAGCCCGAGCTGGCGCCTGCTCATCGCGGCGTACCAGGCCAGCGAGGTCACCGCGTCCTGCACGCGGGCGCCGCCGGAGTCGTTGATCGCGACGAACGGGCAGCCGATCTCGGCGGCGAGATCCATCGCGGTCGCCACCTTGCGGCCGAACATCTCCCCCACCGAACCACCGAACACGGTCTGGTCGTGCGCGATGACCACCACGGGCCGCCCGTCGACCGTGCCGTGCCCGGTGACCACCCCGTCGCCGTACAGGCTGTCCGGCACCCCCGGCTGCCGCACCAGCGCCCCGATCTCGACGAAACTGCCGGGATCGAGCAGCATGCCGATCCGTTCGCGTGGACTGGGAATCCCCTTCGCTGCACGTTTGGCGACTCCCACATCCCCCGCGGGCTCCTGCGCGGCTGCCAGGTTCTTTCGCAACTCTGCCAATTTCGCAGCGGTTGTCGCCTTCACGATGCACCTACCCTCGCCAGTGTTGAGCTATCGGTCTGCAGATCTCCAGCGAGCGTAATCGACCCGGCGCCCAGGCCCGCGGCACGGCGCACGCTGGCCCCGCTACGCTCGAGCTGTGCCGCAGCGGATCATCCTCGACGTCGATACCGGAATCGATGACTCGCTGGCGCTGCTGTACCTGCTGGCCTCCCCCGAGGCCGAGATCCTCGGGATCGCCGCCACCGCGGGCAATGTCGCGACCGCGCAGGTCGCCGCCAACACCCTCGCGCTGCTCGACCTGGCGCGGGCGGGCGAGATCGAGGTGGCCGCCGGAGCGCTCGCACCGCTGGCGATCCCGCTGCGCACCACCGAGGACACCCACGGTCCGCAGGGTCTTGGCTATGCCGAGCTGCCGGTGTCGGCGCGTCCGCTCTCGGACCGGACCGCGGCGCGGATGTGGGTCGAGCTCGCCCGCGGCAACCCCGGGGCGATCGGGCTGTGCACCGGCCCGCTCACCAATCTCGCGCTGGCGCTGCGCCTCGAGCCGGAGCTGCCCCGGCTGCTGGGCCGCCTGGTGATCATGGGCGGGGCATTCCATCACCCGGGCAACACGACTCCGACGAACGAGTGGAACATCCACGTCGACCCGGAGGCCGCCAAGGAGGTGTTCGACGCGTTCTCGGCGGCGCCGCCGGAGCGCAGGCCCCTGGTCTGCGCGCTCGACATCACCGAGTCGATCGAGATGCGCCCCGCCCACCTGGTGGCGCTGGCCGAAGCAGCGGGCAGCGCGCCGATCGAGGCGCTCACCGGGGACGAGGGCGTCGAATGGCGTTCGGCGGCCAGCGATCCGGTGATCCGGTACCTCGTCGACGCGGTGCGCTTCTACTTCGACTTCCATCGGCTCTACGACCTCGGCTATCTGGCGCACATGCACGATCCGTTCGCCGCCGCGGTCGCGCTCGACCCCACGCTGGTGACGACCCGGCCCGCGACGGTCGACGTCGAGCTGGCCGGCACCATCACCCGGGCGACCACCGTCGCCGACTGGACGGGCATGTGGGGCCGGGAACCCAACGCCGACATCGTGATCGGCACCGACCCCGCGGTGTTCTTCGACCGCCTCATCACCCGCGTCGGCGCCCTGGCCCGCCGCCTGTCCACGGAGCTGTCATGACTGTCGATACCGCCGCCTACCTCGCCGATTTCCGGCGTCGCCTCGAGCTGCCCGCCCTGGTGGACGTGCACACCCATTTCATGCCCGATCAGGTGATGCGCAAGGTGTGGGCCTATTTCGATCAGGTGGGTCCGCTGACCGGGCGACCCTGGCCGATCACCTATCGCGACGACGAGCAGGTGCGGTTGAAGACCCTGCGCGAGTTCGGCATTCGCGCTTTCACGTCGCTGGTGTACCCGCACAAGCCGCAGATGGCGGCCTGGCTCAACGAGTGGACGGCCGAGTTCGCGGCCCGCACCCCGGACTGCCTGCACACCGCGACGTTCTATCCCGAACCGGAGGCACCGGACTACGTGCGCGCCGCCATCGACGACGGCGCGCGCGTGTTCAAGGTGCACATCCAGGTCGGCGCGTTCTCGCCGCTGGACCCGTTGCTCGATCCGGTCTGGGCGATCCTCGCCGAGACCGGTGTTCCCGTACTCATCCACTGCGGATCCGGTCCGGCGCCCGGCGAATTCACCGGCCCGGGGCCCATCGCCGAACTGCTGCGGCGCTTTCCGGGCCTGTGCCTGATCGTCGCCCACATGGGCACCCCCGAGTACACCGAATTCCTCGATCTGGCCGAGCGGTATCCGCTGCTGCGCCTCGACACCACCATGGTGTGGACCGACTTCAGCGAGGCGGGGGCGCCGTTCCCGCCGGGCGAGCGGGAACGCCTGCGCCGCTTCGGCGATCGCATCCTGTTCGGCAGCGACTTCCCCAACATCCCCTACCCGTACGCCGAGGCCGTGCGGGCGCTCGAACGCCTCGACCTCGGCGACGACTGGCTGCGCAAGGTGTGCCACGACAACGCGGTCGCCCTGTTCGACCTGCGCTGAGCACCGGTCATCGGGCGGCGACGGCGAATCGGGTCCGCCGATGCGCGGTCGTTCGGCAACGGCGCCGACGGCGGGCCTCGTGGCCGCGATCACGAGATCCATTCCGGCGCTCAGCTTCTCGATGTCGTCGACGTTCGCGGTATCACTGGTCTGTGTGCCTGACCGCGTAGACGGCCAGGCGCACGCGATTGTCGGTGCCGGTTTTCTCCAGCAGGTTCGCGATGTGGCTCTTGACGGTGCTCACGCCGAGGTGGAGGCGCTCGGCGATCTCCTGGTTGCCGTATCCGGCGGCGACCAGGCGCAGGACGTCGAGTTCCCGGGGCGTCAGGTCGGGGGCGGGCGCCGGGCTCGGCGCGGCACGCGCCGACAGCGCCCGATCGACCAGGCGGCGCAGGAGCATCGGGGAGAAGAGCAGGTCCCCGTCGACGGTCCGCCGGATGGCGTCGAGCAGGACCGCGGGATCGGTGTCCTTGACGAAATAGCCCGCGGCCCCCGCCGCGAGCGCGGGGAACAGATGATCGTCGTCGTCGAAGGTGGTCAGCACGAGCACTTTCGCGCGCGGTGCCATGGCCAGGATCTGCCGGGTCGCCGCGACCCCGTCGAGGCCGGGCATGCGCAGATCCATGACGACGAGGTCGGGGGCGAGCTCGGCGAACCGTCGGACCGCCTCGACGCCGTCGGCGGCCTCACCGATCACCGCGAGATCGGTGGTGTCCTCGATGAGCATCCGCAGGCCCGCCCGCACCAGACGCTGGTCGTCCACCAGCAGCACCGTGATCACCGCGGGTCCGCTCCGCGCACGGTGTCGGGCAGCCAGGCCCGCACCACCCACAGCTGACCCTCGGCGGCGGCGGTGGGGGGGGCGCCCGGGGGGGGGGCCCCCCCCCCCCCCCCCCCCCCCCCGCCCCGGGGGGGGGGGGGGGGGGCCGGCCCCGCCGCCGCCGGCGACCCGCTCCCGCATCCCGACGATGCCGTGCCCCTGGGCAGTCGCCGAACCGGTGCCGCCGCTGACGATCTCGACGTCGATGCCGCCCGCCGCGCCACCGCCGATCCGTACCCGCACCGGCACATCTCGTTCCGCGTGTTTCATGACATTGGTCAGTGACTCCTGGACCAGGCGCAGCAGGGTGAGCCTGCTCATCGCGTCGAGCCCGCCGAGCGGAACGTCGAGATCGGCCTCGACGGTGAACCCGGCGGCCTTCGCCCGGCCCACCGCGGCGTCGAGCTCGGTGCCGAGCGCGTCGGCCTCGACGAGCGAGACGGTCCCGAGCGCCGGATCGCGCAGGGCCGCCAGGAAGCGCCGGATGTCGGCGAGGGCGTCGGCGGCGGTGGCGCGCACGTCGTCGAGCACGGCGACCACGCGCGGATCGGCCGCGCGCACCACCCGGCCCGCCACCGAGACACGCAGAATGATCGAGGCCATGTGGTGGGCGACCACATCGTGCAGTTCCCGCGCCATGGCGGCGCGTTCGTCGAGGCGGACGCGCGCTTCGGCGTCGGCCGCGCGCAGCCGCAGGTTCTCGGCGAGATCGCGCTGTCCGCGCAGGTACAACCCGAGCAGCAGCGGCAGTCCCACATAGGCCGCGGCCTCGACCGCGGTGGACGCGCGACCGATCGAGGTGTCGTGCAGTCCGACCCGGCCCAGCACGACCGCCGCGGCCCAACACGCGGTGGCCACCGCGACGACCTCCCGGTGACGGGTGCGCGCCACCACGTCGACCAGGGCCACCGCGCCGAGCGCGGGCACCAGCCCCGACACACCCCACGCCGGTGTCCGCAGCATCGGCACGGCCAGCACCGACAGCGCGATCGAGACCGCCAGCGGCCACCGCGCACCCGCGAGGAACACGACACCCGAGGTGAGGGCGAGCACCCAGTAGTGCGCGGGCACCCGGTACTGGCCCGGATACGTGCTCGCCAGCAGCAGCACCGGGATCAGCACCAGCGGCAGCCACCGCAGCAGGGGCAGCGGGTCGCGGTGGGCACGCACGTCGATCACGGACCCACGGTAGGCGACGGTGGGCGGCTAGCACGCGATCGGCGCGTCCGCAACAGCCGCGCGGCCGGAACCCGCCGCCACGCGCCGGCCGCACGGCGGAGTTCACCGGCTCGGGCACTCCCGAAGCTGGAGGTTCCCCACAGACAAGGAGCACACGTGGTCTCGCGACGAGGATTCCTCACCGGCCTCGCCCTCACCCCGGTCGTCTACGCGGCAGGCTGCACCGCCCCGACGACGCCCCCGGCGGCCGGTGCCGCTGCTCGCGCCCTGCCGATCCCCCCGCTCGCACCGTCGGCGGTCGGGGCCGACGGCGTGCGTCGTTTCGCCCTGCGAGCCCAGCCGGGGACCACCGAGATGCTGCCCGGCACCGCCACCGCGACCTGGGGCTACAACGGGTCCGTGCTCGGCCCCACACTGCGTGCCCGCCGCGGGGAGACCGTCGAAGTCGCCGTCGTCAACGATCTCCCCGAGGCGACGTCGGTGCACTGGCACGGCATGCACGTCCCGGCGGCCTGCGACGGCGGACCGCACCAGATGATCGCGCCCGGCGCGCGCTGGCAGCCGACCTGGACGGTGAACCAGCAGGCCGCGACGCTCTGGTATCACCCGCATCCGCACGGCGCGACCGAAAAGCACGTGCAGCGCGGCCTTTCCGGACTGTTCCTGATCGACGACGACGCCGCCGACGCGCTCGACCTCCCGAAAGGCTATGGCATCGACGATATTCCGCTGGTGATCCAGGACCGGCGGTTCACCGCCGCCGGCGACCTCGACGAATCCGATCCCACCGATGTCGGACTGCTCGGCGACACCCTGATCACCAACGGCATCGCGAATGCCCACTTCACCGCCACCACCGAACGGGTCCGTTTCCGGCTTGTCAACGGGTCGTCCGGCCGCCTCTACGATCTGGGTTTCGCCGATGATCGCCGCTTCCAGCTCATCGCCACCGACGGCGGACTGCTGCCGGAACCCGTCGGGCTGGACCGGATCCTGCTCAGTCCCGGCGAGCGTGCCGAGATCGTGGTCACCCTGCGGCCGGGCGAGCGGACCGTCCTGCGGTCACGGCCGATCGCGGATCGCGCCGGGATCGATCGGGCCGCCGAGTTCGGGTTCGACGACACCTTCGACATCCTGTCGCTGCGCGCCGCCGACACGATCGATCCGTCCGCGGCGCTGCCCGCCGTACTCGTCCCGCTCCGCGCGCTCGCCCCCGCTACCACCACCCCGTCGAGAACCTTCGAGCTGAAGTGGTTCATGATCAACAACCAGCGGATGGACATGAATCGCGTCGACATGACGATCCCGGTCGACACCACCGAGGTCTGGGCGGTCCGCAACGAGGACAACTGGCCGCACAACTTCCACGTCCACGACGTGCAGTTCCAGATCCTGGCCGTCGACGGGAAACCGCCGCCGCCGGCGCTGTCGGGCTGGAAGGACACCGTGTACACCGCGCCCGGGGTCACCTACACGCTGGCCATGCACTTCGCCGACCACACCGATCCGACCTTCCCGTACATGTACCACTGCCACCTGCTGCATCACGAGGATCAGGGCATGATGGGCCAGTTCCTGGTCCTCGCGCCGGGCATGACGGCCACGCCGCGCGCCATGGACACGGGCACCATGCACCACGGCTGAGCGCCTCGACACGATCACGCCGGTGTGGCGCCGCGGACCCGCACGCGCGGACGTTCGCCGCGTCCGCCGAAGAGGCTGAGGATCTCCACCTCGCGCCCGTGCGCGGCGCCGAACCAGTGCGGGATGCGGCAGTCGAACTCGGCGACCTCGCCGGGCCCCAGCACGACATCGTGGTCGCCGAGCCGCACCCGCAGATGGCCGCGCAGGACGAACAGCCACTCGTACCCGTCGTGCGCGCGCGGGTACGGCTGCGCGTCATGGGCGGGAATGACCATCTTGTGCGCGCGCGGACCGCTCCGCTGACGCGACAACGGGATCAGTGTGCGACCGTCGCGGCGCGTCGGCTCCTGCCGTACCCGGGGCTCGACGACCCGCGGCGCGGCCACGATCTCGTCCAGCGGCACGCCGAGCGCGACCGTGATCGGCAGCAGCAGTTCGAGACTCGGTTTGCGCTGCCCCGATTCCAGCCGGGACAGCGTGCTCGTCGACAGGCCGGTGAGCGCGGCCAGCTCCGCGAGACTGCGGCCGCGCTGTGCGCGGGCGCGCCGCAGCCGGGGCGCGATCTGGTCGATCACCGCGCCGACGCCGGGTTGATCATCCATGCGCCCAGTGAACCGAGTTGTCCCGGTTTCGGCAACATTCTTTGCCGAAACAGCATGCGAAGGGTGACGCTCGTCGCGGAGGTGATCCGACATGACCGAAACAACGGATACCGCAACGAGATCCACGCCCGCACCGACCGGGCCCGGCCGCCACCGGCTGCCCGCCGGGGTCTACCTGCTGGGCTTCAGCCTGTTCGCCATGGGCAGCGCGGAGTTCCTGCTCGCCGGTGTGCTGCCGGAGGTGGCCACCGATCTGTCCGTCCCGCTCTCCTCGGCGGGTCTGCTCATCACCGCGTTCGCGCTGGGCGTCGTGGTCGGCGGGCCGCCGCTCGCGGTGCTGAGTCTGCGCTGGCCGCGGCGCACGGCGCTGATCGGTACGCAGGCGGTCTTCGCCGCGAGTGTCGCCGTCGGACTGCTCGGCGGCTACGAGCTGTTGCTGGTCTCGCGAGTGGTGTCCGGGGTGGCCTACGCGGGGTTCTTCGCGGTCGCCGCCGTCACCGCGGCCGCCATGGTGCCCCCGGAGCGGACCGCGCGTGCCGCCGCGGTGGTGGTGAGCGGATTGAGTATCGCGATGGTGGCCGGTGGACCGGCGGGCACCCTGCTCAGCCACTTCATCGGCTGGCGGGGCGGGTTCTGGGTCGTCGTCGTCCTGACCGCGGTCGGCATCGGCGGGTCGCTGCTCGGAATCGCCGCTCCCGCGACCGGTTCCGCGCCCATGGCCCGGCCGGACGTACGGCGGGAACTACGAACGCTGCGCACTCCCGCGCTCTGGAGCATCTTCGCGATCACGATCCTGACCACAGCGGCGTACATGATCACGTTCAACTATCTGGCCGCGATGCTCACCGAAGTCACCGCGGTGCCCTCGGTGTGGGTCCCGGCGATCCTCGCGCTGTTCGGGATCGGCGCCTTCGCAGGCTTGTCGCTCGGCGGCCGTATCGCCGACCGGCGACCGCATCTGGCTTTGGCCGCAGGCACGATCGCCATGGCGATCCTGTCCTCGATCCTCGCCGTGGCGATGGGGTCGGCGGCAGTGGTGGTGCCCACGGTCTTCCTGCTCGGTGTCGCGGCGTTCGTGCTGAATCCGGCGCTCTACAGCCGGGTGTTCGCCCTGGCCGGGGACGCTCCGACGCTGGCAGGCGCCACCACGGTGTCGGCGTTCCAGCTGGGGATCAGCGGCACACCCGTGCTTGCCGCGCTCACCCTCACCCGGGGCGTCGCCCTCACCTCGGTCTGCGTGATCGGCGCTGCCCTGGCGGTCCTCGCGCTCCCGATCATCCGCGCCGATCGAATGGGCCACCGGCGCTGACGATCGATCGGGCGTCGCGCGGGGATCTTCCCGGAGCGACGCCCGATGCGCCTGCGCCGCATCGATCGTCAGGACTGGCCGGCGAGGTAGCGCACCAGGTTCTCGACCAGTTCCCGGGTGCCCTCCTCGCGCTGCGCGCCGGTGTCGTAGCCGTCGAGGTGGGCGCCGAATTCGACGAGGGTGAGCTTGGTGCCGGTGGCGGTAGGGACGAATTCCCAGGTGGCGACCGAGGTGGAGATGTGGGCGCCGTCGAGCCACATGTCATAGGTGTAGACGAGCCGTTCGTCGTCGACGATGTCGGTGTAGGTGGCGACGAAACGAGAGGTCGTCTTCCCCTCGAAGGTGCCCTCGTTGATCTCCGCGCCACCGACCCGGAAGTCGACGGAGACCTCGCCCTGCTCCCAGCCCTCCTCGCCACCGAACCACTCGCTCTTGATCGCGGGATCGGCGAATGCCCGGAAGGCGACGGCGGGCGGCACCGGCACCTCGCGCTCGATGGTGAACTGGGCGTGATTGATGCTGCGGGTCACGGTGTCGGTCATTGTTGTTCTCCCTCTGAGTTCTTCGCTGATTCCACGAGTAGCGCGGTGAGCCGGTCCACCTGACGTTCGGCCGGTGGCCGCTGGTGGCGCAGCCAGTCGAGCGCGGGCCCGAAGGCCCCCGGCGCGAGCTGGTAGGTGCGCACGCGCCCGATCTTCGCCGAGCTCACGATCCGCCCGGCCTCCAATGCCTTCAGGTGCTGCACGATCGTCGGCAGGGCGACGTCGAACGGCGCCGCGAGATCCGAGACCGAGGCCGGGCCCCTGGCGAGCCGCTCGACGATCGCTCGCCGCGTCGGATCGGCCAGGGCACGGAAGACACTGTCGAGTCCACCGTCCGGCTCGGCATTCGAATACTTAGGCACATACCTAAGTATTCACATCGAGGCCTCTCCGCGCAACCCCGAACCCGGGGGGGGGGGCGCCGCGCCCCCCCCCCCCCAACCCCCCCCCCCCCC
>NZ_JARWOJ010000019.1 GCF_029868625.1 Nocardia neocaledoniensis
ACTCGTGGTTCGTCGGCTACCGGGGGGACATGGCGTTCGCGACACTGCAGGTCAAGGGCGGCAGTTCCGACAACGCCGTCGCCGTGACCAACCGGCCGCACCACCTCCGCGCCACCGGCAACCCCCCGGCGCACCCCGTGCGGGTGGGGAATGCCCGTAACGTGGCCCTACACCCAGCCGGCATACGCACCGCCCCCCCCGTGGTCCCGCCCATCCCCTGGGGCGGGGGGGGGGGGGGTGTGGGGCGCCCCCGCGCCGCGCGGGCACGGGTGAGGTGGAAGCGGGCATGCTGTGAGGGTGGAGATTCCGATGTTCCCGCTGGGCGCGGTGTTGCTGCCCGGCGAACCGTTGTCGTTGCAGATTTTCGAGCCGCGCTACGTCGCGCTGGTGGAGGACTGTCTGAACGGGCGGCGGGAACCGGAATTCGGGGTGGTGCTCATCGCCCGTGGGCACGAGGTGGGCGGCGGTGATGTGCGCACCGATGTGGGCGTGGTCGCGCGCATCACCGACGTGGTGGAGCTGTCCGGCTCACGGTTCCGGCTGCGGTGCGTCGGCGGCGCGCGGATCCGGGTCGAGGAGTGGCTCACCGACTCCCCCTACCCGCGGGCGCGGGTGCGGGAGTGGCCGGACGAGGACGGCGCCGACGACGGCGAACTCCTCGCCGACCTGCGCAAACGCGCCGACCGCCTGCACACCCTCACCGAACGGCTGGCCCGCCGCGCCGGCATCCGCCAGCCACCACCGTCGGCCCCGCTCGACGACCTGGCCGACGACCCCGTCATCCGCTCCTACGAACTCGCCGCCCGCCTCCCCATCGGCCCCACCGACCGCCAGGCCGCCCTCTCGGCCCCCGACCCCTACACCCGCCTGGAAACCCTCGTCACCGCCGTCGACGACGCCATCGCCATGATGGAATTCCGCCTGCAGTGACTTCGTAGACGCGCCGCCGAGTTCGGGCGACGAACACCTCGCACGGACTTCGAACCGGATGGGGGTGGGATCCGTTGAACCGGTAGTGAGCGTGCCGGGGTCGGCGGCTCGCCCGAGTGGATCGGAGTCCAGGATGAGCAGCGCGTGGGAGATCGATCGGCGGACGGTGATGGTCGGGGCGGGGGTGTTGGCGGCGGCCGCGACGGTGACCGCCTGCGGCGGGAAGGACGGGTCCTCGGCGGGGGCGCAGGCGCCGGTCGACGGGCCACCGGGTGCGCTCGCGCGGACCGCCGACGTGCCGGTCGGCGGCGGGGTCATCGCCGGGGACACAGTGATCACCCAGCCGAGCGCCGGGACGTTCGTCGGGCTGTCCTCGACCTGCACGCACGCGGGCTGCCGGGTCGGCAATGTCTCCGACGGCACCATCAACTGCCCGTGCCACGGCAGCCGCTTCGGGCTCGACGGCAGCGTCCGCGGCGGTCCGGCGAGCGAGCCGCTGCCGTCGAAACCCATACGGGTGGAAGGTGATTCGATCGTGCCGGCGTGATCAGCCCGCGTTCATCATCTCGTCCATGCGCCGCTGCATCTCCTCCTCCGAGACGTCCTCGATGTGGGTGGCCACGGTCCAGCGGTGGCCCCACGGGTCCTCGAAGGCGCCGCTGCGGTCGCCGTAGAACTGGTCGGTCATGGGCGTGATCTCGGTGGCGCCCGCCGCGATGGCCGCGTTGAACGCGCCGTCGGCGTCGGGGACGTAGACCATCAGGTTCACCGGGGATCCGCCGACCGCCTTCGGGTCGAGGAAGCCGATCTCGGGAACGGGGTCGCCGACCATGAGAACAGAGTCGCCGACCAGTAGCTCGCTGTGCACGATGGTGTCGCCGGGGCCCGGCATCTTCATGCGTACCGTGGCGCCGAAGATCGCGGTGTAGAAGTCGATCGCGGCCGCGGCGCCCGCGCACGAGATACCGGGACAGATGCGCGGGTAACCAGCGGGAAAGGGAGAAACATCGGACATCGGATACCTCCGTGTCGAGGTTGATGCTCGGACCGTTCCGAGCCTATTCCCCTCACCCGGCGGGGGAAAGGCCGTAGCCCGCGCGGTCTTCCGACCGGCCGGAAAGACTGGTAGAACTTGTTCCAGTTTATTGTCTGATCCGGAGGGCCGGAATATGCGGTACGGGCTCGTGCTGTTCACCAGTGACCGGGGCATCACGCCCGCCGACGCCGCGCTGGCAGCGGAGAACGCGGGATTCGACGCGTTCTACGTCCCCGAGCACACCCACATCCCGGTGGTGCGCGCGGCCGCGCATCCCCAGACCGGCGACTCCTCGCTGCCCGACGACCGCTACCTGCGCACCCTCGACCCCTGGGTCGCGCTGGCCACGGCCGCCGCGGTGACCGAGCGCATCACGCTGTCGACGGCGGTGGCGCTGCCCGCCGAGCATCATCCGATCACCCTGGCCAAGACCATCGCCTCGCTCGATCATCTCTCCGGCGGCCGGGTCGAGCTGGGTGTCGGATTCGGCTGGAACACCGACGAACTCGCCCACCACGGCGTCCCACCCAAGAAGCGGCGGACCGTGCTGCGCGAGAACCTCGACGCCATGCGCGCGCTCTGGTCGCAGGAGGAAGCCGAATTCGAGGGCGAATTCGTGCGTTTCGGCCCGAGCTGGTCCTGGCCCAAGCCGATCAGCCCGACCATCCCGGTCCTGCTCGGCGCGGGTGGCACCGAGAAGACCTTCGGCTGGCTGGCCGCGCACGCCGACGGCTGGATCACCACACCGACCGAAGGCGAGCTGGGCGAGAAGATCGCGCTGCTGCACCGGGTCTGGCGTGAGGCGGGTCGCGAGGGCACGCCGCGGGTGATCGCGCTCGCCGGACGGCACGACGCCGATCAGCTGGCCCGCTGGGCGGAGCTGGGCGTCACCGAGACGGTGTTCGGCCTGCCCGACCGCTCGGCCGAGGAGGTCCGCGGCTACATCGCCCATCTGGGCGGCAAACTGGCTCCCGCCGCGGTCTGACCCGCCACGCCGCTCAGGCGCGCAGCTTACGCACCTGGGCGGCGGTGAGGTCGGCCAGCACGCCGGGGTCGACGACCTCGGGTGCGGTGACCACGATCTGGACCAGGGTGTTGCCGACCTGGACCAGCGCCGTCGCCGAGGTCAGGGTCAGGCCCTCGCTGGCGGCCGTGAGGGTGAAGGCCGAGCTGGCGTCGCCCGCCTTCGGCTGGTCGAGCGGGGCGGTGCGGTAGTCGATGCGCACGCCCTGGTCCTCGCCGGTGTAGGAGACGCAGCGGCGGGGCTGATCCTGCAGCGCGTCGAACGCGCCGGACAGCGAGGCGTCCGGGTAGCTCGCGGCGTCGATGTCGATCGTCGCGAAGCTCGGTCCGGCGAACTGGACGGAGGCGGCCGCCGAGGAACCCGGCCGCTGGGTGGCGATCGGCGACAGCAGGCGCGCGCAGTCCGGTGGATCGGTCGGCGCCACCGGCGGCACCGCCGGGTCGGTGGTCTCACCGCGCGGCGGCACCACACTGAAGTCACCGGGCAGGTCGGCCGCCGCGAGCAGGCCCGCCGACAAGCGCGCGGGATCACCCACCACGGCGCCCGTGCCGGGGGCCGCGGTGACGGTGGGCCCGAACGGCGTCGGGCACGATCCGGTGGCGCCGCAGTCGTCCTCGTCGGAGCCACACGCGACCACCCCGGCCAGCACCGCGCACGCCGAGAGGGCCGCGCCTGCGCGCAGCAAGGTCGAACGCATCATTCGGTCCAGGAGAGGCGGGTCGCCTGCGTTTGCACCAGGGTGCTCTCGCTGCGCGCGTCGCGGTAGGTCTGCTGACCACCGACCTCGATCGCGCCCGAGACCGGCAGGGGCAGGCCCAGATCGACGGTGATGGTGCCGGTGCCCTCCATGACGTAGCCGGCGATCTCGAGGGCGCCCGCGTCGTTGGGCAGCGTCCACACGTTCTCGGTGGGGGTCTGGCTCACGTGCAGATCGATGGTGAGCCGGTCGCCCTCGCGGCTGGTGAGGGTGGCGGTGGTGACCTGGTCGAGGGTGACCCCGCCGGTGATCTCCTGGTGCACCGTCCACACCGCGCCGACGCCGACGGGCTCGTCGGGGAACGCGATCGAGCGGTACACGGCCTGGTAGAAGGCCTGCTCCAGGGCCGCGCGCGCGGTATTGGGGGTCTCGGGAGACGGGGCGAGGCGCAGCTCGGTGATGGCGCCGAGGTCGCTCATCTCCAGGCCGGCGTGGGAGCCGTCGGCCGAGGTGAACGCCTTGTTCAACGCCGGGTCAGGCGTGGTGACGGTGCCGACGGTCAGGTCGACGCCGTCGTCACCCGCGGTGGCGGTCATCGGGATGGTCAGCGCGGCGGGCGAGAAGTCGCGCGCGGGCTGATCGTTGACCTGCTGCTGGATGCGGTAGTCCGTGCGCAGCGTCACCTCCTGGGTGACGCCGGGGACATACCGCGAGCGCAGCATCTCGCGGGGCTCCTCGCCCGGCGACACCAGCGTGGTGACGGCTGCCGAGATCGGCACCGTCACTTCCTTGCCGATGCCGAGCGGCTCGGTGCCCTCCGTGTCGACCGGCGACGGCGACCGATCGGCGCACCCGGCGCCGAAGGTCGCGAACCCGAGCACGAGCGCCACGACCAACACCCCGGGGCGCGCGATGCGGGGTAAGCGAGAACTAGACAACACCGTCACAGCCATCAGCGTACGACCGCTTCCTGAGTAACAGCTGGGACTCCCGGCACCGCGACGAAGGCCCGATCGCCATTAGGGAATGATGGACGCGTGAGTGAAGACCGGCCCATCGACAACGCTGCCGTCCCCGAGACCGGCGACGAGGCGACCGCACCGGCGACCGAGCCCGCCGAGACCGCCGAACCCGCAGGTCGGCGCCGATTGACGACGCTGCTGGCGATCGCGGCCGTGCTGTTCGGACTCGACCTGCTGACCAAATGCCTCGCCGTGGCGCTGATCGATCCCGGCGAATCGGTGCCGATCATCGGCGATTTCGCGCGGTTCACCCTGGTGCGCAATCCGGGCGCGGCGTTCTCGATGGCCACCGGCATGACCTGGCTGCTGACCCTCATCGCCGCGGCGGTGGTGATCGGCGTCATCCGGATCGGGCGCACGCTGCGCTCGCTGTGGTGGGCGATCGGCCTCGGCATGGTGCTCGGCGGCGCGCTGGGCAACCTGGTCGACCGGATCTTCCGTTACCCCGGCCCACTACAGGGCCATGTCGTCGATTTCGTGGCCATCGGGTGGTGGCCGGTGTTCAACGTCGCCGACTCGGCGATCGTGTGCGGGGCGATTCTGCTGGTCGCGCTCACCGTGTTCGGTTTCGAGCCGGACGGCACCCGCAGCGGCCGCAAACACACCCGGGAGGAAACCGCGTGAGGGAGACCAGGACGATGCCCGTCCCCGACGGGCTGGACGGGATGCGCGTGGACGCGGGCCTGTCCCGGCTGCTCGGGTTGTCGCGCACGGCGGTGGCCGCGCTGGCCGAGGAGGGCTCGGTGCAGCTCGACGGTGTCGCCGCGGGCAAGTCCGACCGGCTGACGGCCGGCGCCTGGCTGGAAGTGGTGTTCCCCGAACCGAAGCGGGAGCTGGTCGTGGAGGCCACCCCGGTGGAGGGGATGAAGATCCTCTACGCCGACGACGACATCGTCGCGGTGGACAAGCCGATCGGCGTCGCCGCGCACACCGGCGTCGGCTGGACCGGGCCGACCGTGGTGGGCGGGCTGGCCGCGATGGGCTACCGCATCTCCACCTCCGGCGCGCACGAACGCCAGGGCATCGTGCACCGCCTCGACGTGGGCACGTCCGGCGTGATGGTGGTGGCGCAGTCCGAACACGCGTACACGATGCTCAAGCGCGCCTTCAAGCAACGCACGGTCGACAAGCAATACCATGCCCTCGTGCAGGGACATCCCGATCCGAGCAGCGGCACGATCGACGCGCCGATCGGGCGGGCGCGCGGCAACGACTGGAAGTTCGCGGTCACCGGCGACGGCAGACCCAGCGTCACCCACTACGACACGATCGAGGCGTTCCAGGCCGCGAGCCTGCTCGACGTGCACCTCGAGACCGGCCGCACCCATCAGATCCGCGTGCACTTCTCCGCGATCCGCCACCCCTGCGCCGGCGACCTGACCTACGGCGCCGACCCGACCCTGGCCAAGCGGCTCGGGCTGGAGCGGCAGTGGCTGCACGCGCGCCAGCTCGGTTTCCACCACCCCGCCGACGGGCGCTGGCTCGAGATCACCAGCGAGTACCCGGCCGACCTGGCGGGCGCACTGGACGTCCTGCGCAATGCCTGAGGACCCGCGGTCGTCCCCGCCCGCACCGGATCCGGTGCCGGACGATCGCGGGCCCCTCCCCGACCCCGATATCGTGACCACTCCCGAGGATTCACCGCCCGAGCGCGATCACCGGCTCCGGACCGCCCTGCTGCTCGCCGGCGCGGTCGTGCTGGCCGTGGTGGTCGTTGTTCTCGGGATCGTGAATCCGCGCCCGTCCTCGGGGATCACCACCGATCGGCTCGGTCCCGCGCAGGGCGAGCGGGTCGACGACTACCTGACCGCGGCACGCGCCTCCCTCGACGGCGCCGACACCGACGCGCACTGGGCGCTGGTCTCGTTCACCGACTACCTGACCCCGCCCCAGATCCCGGCCGCCGCCGCCGGATTGCGGATCTCCGGGGTGATCCAGCACGTCCCGATCGATCGGGTGCAGACACCGGTGATCACGGTGGCGACCCCGGCGGGCGACGAACCGGCGGTGGCGTCGGCCGACGCGGCGGCGGGATTGCTCGCCGCCCAGCGCTTCCGTGATCAGCGCGCCGCCGAGATCGCCAGGGTCACCGAAGCCAGGTTGCGCGCGGGCTGCGCCTGCACCGCCGGCCTGGTGGTTCGCGGCACTCTGCCCGAATTGCGTGACCTGGCAACACGACCCGGCGTCCGCTCGGTCCAGGCACTGCCCGCCGACGCGATCGCGGGCCGATTCGCGGTGGCACCACTGCTCCCGGAAACCACCGACGTGGTGACGCCCATCCCCGACGACGGGCCGGTCCCCGCGGAGTAGGGACGCGGCCCGGCCGAGCACTCACGCCGCGACGGCGGCGTGCCCGATCGTGATGTCGCCGTACATGTTCCGTGCGTGCACCCGCACGGTGTCGTCGCCCGTGACGGCGGCCGCGGCGAAATCGTTGCGAACCGTGCCGTAGGCGGCGAAGGTCTCCACCTGGACGGCGCTGCCGGGACGCACGCCGACCGACAGCGCGCCCATCGAGGTCTCCACCTGGACCACCCCGCGCACCGCTTCACCGATGGTGACGTCGCCCTTGGCGGTCTTCGCGGTGACCGAACCACGAGGCTGCTCGACGACGATATCGCCCGCGGCCACGTCGAGGTCGCAGTCGCCGAGTTCGCCGATGCCGACCAAGCGGCCGAGCGCGGTCGTGGCCTTCAGCTGTGAACCGGCCGGGGCCAGGACGCTCACCTCGATCGAGTACCTGCCGCTCAACACACCGGTGAACCACTTCTCCTCGGGCGCACGCACCGTGAGCACACCCGCGGCGAAATCGACCTGCATCCGCTCGGCGGCGCGTACATCGTTCTTGCTGGACGGATCGGACGGACGGATCTCGACGACGGTGTCGGTGCGGTCGCCGGCGGTGACGACGACATCACCGCACGGCACGTCGACGATGACGGTGATCGGATCCGGGGTCTGGAAAGTGGGCATGGCTGTGCTCCTCGGGGAGATGCGATGGGGGAAGGCCGGTCCGCTCGACTGGCGAGCTCGTCCCGGCTACGACTCCAACTATATGTAGAAGTATACGTATATGCAAGCGGTGGCCTGGATCCACTCTTCGTTCGCAGGTGACAGGGGGTTTTCGGGCCGCCGCGCCCGAGGCGACGCGGCGGTCCGAGGCGGTCAGTCGGGCAGGGTCACCACGCCATCGAGATAGCGGCGGCAACGGCCGAGCAGCAGGACGCGATCGCCGGCGAGTTCGGTGCGCAGGGCACCACCGCGACGGGAGAGCTGCCGCGCGGACAACGTGGTGCGCCCGAGCTCGCGGCGCCACAGCGGCACCAGCTGGGCATGGGCCGAGCCGGTGACGGGATCCTCCGGGACACCGACGCCGGGAGCGAAGAATCGGGAGACGAAGTCGGCGGTGTCACCGGTGGCGGTCAGGACCACCCCGCGGGGCAAGGCGGGAAATGCACCGAGATCCGGTGCGGCGGAACGGACTTCGCTCTCGGAGCCGACGACGATCACTTCGTCCTGACCGGTGTAGGCGCGGATCGGGGTCACGCCGAGCGCGGCCACCAGGACGGGGTCGGGGTCCACCAGGACCGAGGCGAGGGCGGGCAGGTCGAGGACGTACTCGTCGTCGTCGGTGCGGTCGACGTGCAGCCAACCCGAGCGGGTGTAGAAACTCACCCGGTCGTGACCGGGATGCAGGTCCTCGATGATCTGGGCGGCCGAGGCCAGCGTGGCGTGGCCGCACATGTCGACCTCCACCGCGGGGGTGAACCAGCGCAGGTGGAAGGCCGGCCATTCACCGGGCGGTCCGCCGGCCTCGGGGGGTAACTCGGAGGTGTAGAACGCGGTCTCGGCGAGGTTGTTCTCCTCGGCCAGTTGTTGCAGCAGCGCATCCGGCAGCCACGTGGACAGCGGCATGACCGCGGCCGGGTTGCCCGAGAACGGTGCGTCGGCGAACGCGTCGATCTGGTGCAGCAGTACCTCCATAGTGCGCAAAGGTACTCCAAGACCGAATGTTCGTCGGGCACAAGGGTTCTCGAGGCAACCCGGCCCTGGTCAGCGCGGCCTCACGCGCCCTGCGCGCCGACCGCGGGAACGAACTTGCCGGTGTTGCCGCTCATCCGCGCCTGCACCCACCACGCCAGCTCCACCAGCACGATGCCGACCACGCCGCAGACGAACGCCGCCAGCGTCAGGCGCGGGTTGGACGGGTCGAGCTTGAAGAACTCGCGCGTGAACGGAATGGTGAACAGCGCGATGTAGGCGAGCACCGACACCGCGATCAACACCACCTTCCACCACACGTACGGCCGGGCGACCAGCGCGAGTACCCACACCGCGATCATGATCAGAGTGATCAGCGCCGTCGTGCCCGCCTGCACCTTCTGCGTCTCGGAGGCCTCCGGCCCGGCGTAGGCGATGAGGTAGGCGACGAAGGTGGCCACCCCGATCACCACACCCGACGGCACCGCCAGCCGCATGACCCGGCCGACGAATCCGGTGCGGGCCCGCTCGTTGTTCGGCGCCAGCGACAGGATGAACGCCGGGATGCCGATGGTGAACCAGGCCGCGATGGTGACGTGGCGGGGCAGGAACGGATAGCCGATCGGGTCGTAGCCGAAGATCTGCGAGCCGACCCCGGCCAGGCCGACCAGGAACGCCAGCAGCACCGAGTACACGGTCTTGGTGAGGAACAGATTCGAGACCCGCTCGATGTTGCCGATCACCCGGCGGCCCTCCCCCACCACATACGGCAGGGTGGCGAACTTGTTGTCCAGCAACACGATCTGGGCCACCGCGCGGGTCGCGGGGCTGCCCGCGCCCATCGCGACGCCGATGTCGGCGTCCTTGAGGGCCAGCACGTCGTTGACGCCGTCGCCGGTCATGGCGACGGTGTGCCCGCGCGATTGCAGGGCGCCGACCATGGCGCGCTTCTGGTCGGGGCGGACCCGGCCGAAGGTGGTGTCGGAGTCCAGGACGTCGGCGAGTTCGTCGCGGTCCTCGGGCAGGGTGCGCGCGTCGACCGGATGGTCACCGCCGGGCAGGTCCAGCGAGGACGCGACGGCGCCGACCGAGACGGCGTTGTCACCGGAGATCACCTTGATCGAGACCTGCTGGCTGGCGAAGTACTCGAGCGTGCCCTTGGCGTCGGGACGCACCTTCTGCTCGAGCACGACGAGCGCGGCCGGTTCCACCACACCGGGAGCGTCGGCGGCGTCCACCGGACGGTCACCGCGCGCCAGCAGCAGCACGCGCAGGCCCGAGGACCCGAGTTCTTCGGCCCGCGCGGCATCGGCCGAGGCGGGATCGAGCAGCACGTCGGGCGCGCCGAGCAGCCAATCACCGTGCGCGCCATAGGAGATGCCGCTCCACTTCTTGGCCGAGGAGAACGGCGCGATGGCGGTCTGCGACCACCCCGGCGTGTCCGGCAGCGCTTCGGCGATGGCCTGCACACTGGCGTTCGGGCGGGGATCGTCGCCCGCGAGCGCGGCCAGGACCTGCCGGACCTGCGCCTCCTCGAACGCGCCGAGCGGCTCGATCTGCGCCAGGCGCATGCCGTTCTCGGTGAGCGTGCCGGTCTTGTCGGCGCACACCACGTCGACGCGGGCCAGGCCCTCGATCGCAGGCAGTTCCTGGACCAGGCAGTTGCGCTTGCCCAGCCGTACCACGCCGACCGCGAACGCGATGGAGGTCATCAGGACCAGGCCCTCGGGCACCATCGGTACCAGCGCGGGGGCCCAGCCGGGGGCGGGCGGGCGGCCCGCCACGCCCCCGGGGGCCCCCAGGGTGTTTTTTCTAATCGCGCCCGCCGGCAGGACCAAGATTGTGTTTTA
>NZ_JARWOJ010000020.1 GCF_029868625.1 Nocardia neocaledoniensis
GGGGCTGGTGCGGACTGCGTAGCGGAACATGCCCGAGAGCACGATGCGCCCGGTGCGCATGTTCGAAGGCCCCCTGGCTTTTCCGACGTCGGTGAGGAAGGTTTCGACCGCGGAAGTGGTGACTTCGAACAGGCGCCGGTCACCGAAGGCGGTGTTGAACATTTTGGCGACTTCGTCGTAGCGGGCGATGGTGGATTCGGTGCGGTCTTGTGCGATGAGGCTTGCCCGGTACCGGACCCACAGGTCGCGCACGGTCATGGATGTGGACAGTTCGCCGCTGAGGCCGACGGTGATGACGGCAGCAGCGGCCATGACGGCGTCGAGTGCTCGTTGGCCGGTGCGGTCGGGGATCGGGCGGTTGCGGGAGTCGAGTTTGGTAGGGGAGACACGGATGAGGTCGCGTCGTTTTCCGGAGGAGTCACGGACCCGGACACGCGCTTTCCAGTACCCGGGAGCGAGTTCGGTGAGCATCGGTTTGCCCGGGACACCAAGGGGCCGAGGTGGTCTCCCGCGTGTCATCGGTGCGCTGGCGTGGTTGGGGGTGGGGTCGGCTGTTTACGGTGGGGTGTGGCACGTGAATTCCTCTCCAAATCTGTGGATTTCGCGACGAGGCTGGCGGTGCTCGGCGCTCCGGTGCGGCGTTGATTCGCGAAGAGTCGATACGCGAATGTAGCCATCGATGGGGGCATTCGACGCTGGTAGCCGCGCCGGTGCGCGTGGTCGGCCTCCCCGGGAAGACATGGCGGGCCGAGGCGTTCAACGTGACTGATGTGGATGTGGCTTTGGAAACATGTGACGATGCCGGTCAGGCCATTAGCTGCCGGAGTTGTTCGACGACAAGAGATAACCATGTCCGCGACCGGATGGATGCCGACATGTGCCGCATCGAGGTCGCGGATCGTTATCCCGACAGCCACGACGGCACGGTTGCCCGCAACCGTGGCGAACAGGACGCCGACGGCGTCTGCAACAGCCAAGCTGCCCGGAGCAGGTCGACCATCGTCGACGACTCGATGCGTAAACTCCCCTGCCCGCGCAGCAGTAGCCGACTGTGCAGAAACCTCAGACACTTGCCGTGCGTGAATCCTCGGCGGTTCGGTCCCTCGTCGGGTCTTCACCCCCCCGACAACGTCGGTTCCCGCGGCGCCAGTAGCGGGATTGGTCTGGGCTGGTTCCTGATCTCTTCGGAAACGATCGTTCACCGAACACCGTGGCGGCGACCGACAGCCGACCTCGGACTCGCAGGATTGAGTGTTCGAGAACCCGTTCGGCGACATCGGCCCGAACGAACTCGGACTCCGGCCCCTACATGAGCACGGGATTGTCCGGGTCGATGCCGGCTTCCTCGAGGACCCTGCGGGTGGAGATGATCCGGTGGAGCTCGCCGGTGGGCAGCGGCTGCCAGATCTGGTCGACGTGGCCGCGGTCGACATCGTCGCACAGTTGTTGACACTCGGCTCCGAGACTGGTGTGGTCGCAGCGTGCGTGCTGGTCGACGTAGAGCCGACTAGTGCCGTTGGGTCCGTAGACGAGGATCGCACAGGCCAGACTGAACTCCCGGTAGGGCTCAGGGAGCAGATCTAGGAAGCTGACAGGAACTTCGGTCCAGGGCAACACTGTGCCGATTAAAGGTGGGAGTGGAGGCAAGGCGGCCCCGCGCTCCGGTGGGGCGAACTCGACCACGAGGCGCCCGCCGTCCTTGCCTGGTACGAGTTCCCAAGCGAATGGCTCGGTCGGAGCGAAACCCGGAATCTGGAGTGGGATCCGACTCGCCTCGCGCGCGTGTAGCGCGGGGACCAGCAGCGGGGGAATGTTGATCGGGAGATGGATGAGTGCGATCTTGCCGCCCGACGCCTGATCGAGCACGCCTGCCACCGTGAGACCGTCCAGCGAATCTGTAGCGGTGCCGAACGCGGCAATCACCGCAGTAGCCTGCCCCGGTGGAGCTGCGGGAATCTTGACGACCGAGGATGACAGCGAGCCGTCGGGTGTTTGCCGCAGTTCGGACTCTGGGAACCAAAGACATAGGGCCGCACGCCAATTGCCCACGATCGGAACCTGAGGGATCTCCCACCGGTCCGTGGTGTACTGGTCGCCCGGCCTCATCGCGGCACGGGCCTTCTCGATGTGGCCGAGCTGAGCGTAGTTGCTGCTGTGGAGGCTGAACTTGAACTCTCCGGCGCGCGCTCGAGGCGTCATATACAGCTCGTCGGTGACCTTTTTGCCGCTGCCGGTCCACACCCGCCACTCCGCCGATCGGCGACCGTCCGGCGCGACGACCACGAACCGCACGGTGTTCTGCGGCCGCTCAAGTTTAGTCATGCCGACACCAACGAACCTCGAGCCGGAGTCGTTCCGCAGCCAATCTGTGGCCGCCGCACTGGGGCACACGCAGAGTCGATTGCGCGCCGAGACGTAGGTGGAGCCTTGGCTGTACCTCTGTGTGCGTCAGGCCGACACGTGGTCATTAGGGTTCGGGCCGCTTGAGCACTTCGAACACCCGCATTACACCCTGGCCGCATGAGCGAACCGGTATTGCGCGAGCCTCCGCTGTTTGTAGTCGAGCACGCCCAGCAGCTGCTGATGCACCTGGACACGCTGCGGTATGGATCCACCGCGACTCGTTGCTCAAGCTGACGTCGTCGTCGCGGCCGAACACGTGTGATCAGCGCCTCTGGTGGTGGGGGCGTGCGAATACGTCCGACTCAACGTGGGAAGTTCCCTATCCGGCGAGGTATCGCCATCGCTCGCTGCGGAGGACCGTAGGATCGATGCCAACGGGTTCCGGCAGAAGGGAGGGCTATGGCTGGCCTAGGAGAACACATCACCGCGATGGTCCGCAACCACGCTGCCGGCGACGATGCTGCGTTTTATTCCGTCGCATTGCAGATCGCTGCGCGCGAGGCACGGCAGGGACACCACGTCCTTGCCACCAACATCAAGCAAGCTGTCGACGCGTCGCGTGAACGAGCGCCGCTGGCGAACGTCACAGCGCTTCCTCGAGCTCGTGGCGAGTTGGCGGAACTAGTCGAGGTATCGCATCCTCAAGTACACCTACGTGAGCTGGTGGCACCATCGGAACGAACTGCTCAGATCAAGCAGTTGCTTGCTGAGCAGCGTCAGCGAAAGAACCTACTTGAGCATGGGTTCGCACCATCGCATCGCTTGCTTCTAGTGGGCCCGCCGGGAACAGGAAAGACGATGACCGCATCGGTGATCGCCACCGAGCTGTCTCTTCCGATGTACACCGTTCGTCTCGACGGCTTGCTCAGCAAGTTCATGGGCGAGACCGCTGCGAAGCTACGCACCGTGTTCGACGCCGTCGCTGTAGAACGCGGCGTCTACCTCTTCGACGAGTTCGATGCGCTCGGCGCGGACCGCTCAGGGAACGACGTCGGTGAAGCCCGCCGGATACTAAACTCCTTCCTTGTATTCCTCGAGAAATCTAGCCCTGAGTCGATCGTGATCGCGGCAACGAACCACCGATCCATCCTCGACAAAGCACTGTTTCGACGTTTCGACGCGGTCCTGGACTACACACTGCCGGACTCTCGGCAGGCTATTGCGGTGATGCGCGCCCGCCTCGGCTCACTGGTCGAGAGGGCAAGCCTGAACAAACTTGGCGAGTACACAGATGGTCTCAGTCATGCAGATCTGGTAAAGGCTGCAGAATCGGCGGCCAAAGCGGTTCTCATGCGAGGCGAGGCGATGGTGGAGCGCGACGATCTCATCGCAGCACTCAATGCGCGGCGATCGGCCACCATTGGCTGACCGGGACCAGCCACTCGAGCATCTCTACGTCCAAGGACACGCGACAGCTGAGCGCTTCGACCGCTACTCCGGACACGGCGGTGGTGGCGGATTCAAGCGCCGACCGGTCGATCGCGGTGCTCACGGAGCTGCGCGAAAACAGGAACTAACCGATGCGTTCGATGAACTCGATGGCGAACGTGAGGACTTCGAGCTTTCCTACGATGAACTCGCGTCACAAGGAACGATCATCGTCCTCGAGGGTGAAGGCGCGTCCTACCCGCTGAAGCTCGAGTCTTTGAACCGAATGACTGGTCACCAGAAGACTCCCAAACAGCCTCGCTGGCTATTGCTTTCGGTAAGACCAGCAACACTGGATGCTCCCGAGCGGGCGACGGTTTGGGTGTCGGACGCGCATCGCGCCGCGTTTATGAAACTGTTCGAGGACTACCTCAACGGCGAACCTACCAGGACTGGGCAACCACCGAACCAAGACCTCGTCGCCAACATCTCGCGAATCCGCAAAGCGATTCTCGCCGATCTGTGGACCTCTGAGGGCGAACCACCGTTGAAAGGCCAGCATTGGTGGGAGCTTTGGCTCGACACCTCGAGTGGCGACATCGAAACTATCAACGGGTTCGTGAACGCTTACAACCTTCGGATGCTGCCTCGGTCGATCCAGTTACGCGACCGCTTCGTGGTGTGGGTAGAGGCTAGCTGGAGCCAACTCGAACCGCTGCCGTTTACGCTCGTTCCACTAGCGGAAATTCGCAAGCCCGAGTTCATCGAAGCAATCGAGGACCTACCCGTAGATGAGCAGGACGAATACGTTCATGACCTGGTCGAACGCCTAAGTACGGCCGACGGAAGCGCTCCGGCGGTGTGTCACCTGGACACCGGTGTGTTGCGTAGCCATGTGCTGATCGAAGCGTCGCTCGCATCGGAGGACCTGCACACCATCATCGGCCTGTCGGGAGCGGACATGGATCCGCGGGGGCATGGCACCTCGATGGCCGGCCTCGCGCTTTTCGGTGATCGGTTGGACGCGGCACTGCAGAGCAGCGACCCTGTTCAGCTTCGGCACCGCCTGGAGTCTGTGCGAATGAAACCGGGCCCAGACGAGGCGCAAATCGATCCGTTGGACTACGGAAGCGCCACGGTCCAAGCAGTCGCTCTCCCGGAAGTCACCGCTGGGAGGAGGCGTGTGTTCGCCCTCACACTGAGTACCAAGCCCGACAACCCCGGAGACCCGACGCTCTGGTCCGCGGCCGTCGATGCTCTCGCGGTCGGCACTGACACTGCACGAGACGGTGATCGTTTCCGCCTCATCTCGGAGCCGGATCCCGACCTTGCGCGTCTCATAGTCGTCGCTGCTGGCAACGTCGACTCCTATGCCAAGGAACATGATGTCAACTCCGACCTTGCTGCGATCGAGGATCCCGCGCAGGCATGGAACGCGTTGACGGTTGGTGCGTTCACCAACCTGACCGAAGCACCGCAACATCCTCAGTACGCAGGTTGGACGCCACTGGCGGAGGCTGGGGGGCTGTCACCCCATAGTCGAACGTCGATGTTGTTTCGACACCGTAGCGCACCCATCAAGCCTGACATCTGTATGGAGGGCGGCAACGTCCTGACCGACGGCGCCCAGATGTTCGAACCCAAACTCCCGGTTCTGTCCCTACCGTCCACCGGGACCACCAGCAACGTCGCTCTGGCCTCGGCGAACGCCACCAGCGCCGCAACGGCCCAAGCGGCGCGTCTCGCTGCTCTCGCGATGGAGCGCTACCCCGACTACTGGCCGGAGTCCATCAGAGGCCTCCTTACTCATGAGGCCGACTGGACGCCGACGATGGTTCGTAGGGTACAGGCCGATAGGCTCAAAAACACCCGCCTCGAACAACTACGGCGCTACGGCTGGGGGGTCCCGACAGAGGACTCGGTTCTCAACTCATCGCGGCGGGCGGTCACGCTGGTCACCCAGGACCAGTTCGTGCCATTCGATGGCACCAGCTACGCGATGCGGCGTTTTCGGCTACACACACTCCCGTGGCCGACTGAGGCCCTCGAAGAACTCGGGTCTGCGCCGGTCCGGCTCCGGATCACGCTGTCGTACTTCATCGAGCCGTCAGCATCGCGACGCGGATGGCGGCAGCGATACGCCTACCCGTCCCACACGCTTCGGTTCGACATGCAAGGAGAGCTGGAGACTCGTCAGCAGTTCGTCGATCGGATCAACCGCGATGCCCAATCCCAGGAAGATGGTAGGGCCGGCGCAGGAACAACCTCCGATAGGTGGTTCCTCGGGGAACGTCAGCGCCATCTCGGGTCGCTGCACCAAGATGAGTGGCACGGCACAGGAAGTCAGCTCGCGCGATGCAATTCAGTGGCCGTCTACCCTGCCGGCGGATGGTGGAAGAACAACAAGCGGAGCGACCGTATTGACATGCCAGTCCGCTACTCGCTGATCCTGTCCCTCAGGACGCCCGAACAAAGAATCGACTTGTACACGCCAATTGCGACCCAACTGCATGTTCCCATCGAGACCGAGATCGTCGTGGAGTGAGATCCCGTCCAGAACCCATCGAGAGGCATCGTTGCGGGCGTGATCTTGGCCCTCTCCGGCCTAGAGACCTTTCGCCCGTTGACTGCTTATGTCGTGCGGCATGGGGCTGAGGTGATTTCGCGGCAGGCCTGAGTCGAGGATCTCGATGTCGAAGCAGGCGCGGGGCAGTGCGTCCTGGCGCGCATCCGGGCGCCGGTATCCCGGACGATGCCAGTGTCGGGAACGGTTCAGCACCCCGGATATCGGCCCGTGTCAGTCTCGCCTCGGAGGTGTTCGCAGCTTTCCTGCCCGTCAACAACGAAATTGGTACCTACTCGGGCCAGATGACCTGCCCGAGCAGGTGGTCCGGGGCGATCACGACGACGGCCTTTTCTGCGAGATGCTTCGCAGTGTTTGTGCGGCGGCCGCGGAGGTATGAGCGCACCGCTTCAACTGGATCGGTATCGATTGGGCAGTCGAGGTCCTTGCCGAGGAAGTCGACGCGGCGTCCGGACTTCCCGATGTCTTCAGGGTGGCGTCCGAGCTCGGACAGCCCGAAATCTCCGGTCTTTCTCCGTCGTGGCGGGTACTTCTGCTCAGGATGCTTGGCGTAGAAGGTGAACACGTCGAGGTCCTTCACGCCGTTCTCGCCGTCGATCCAGTGCAGTGCGCCACCTTGGCACAGTGCGGTCAGGAGTACTCGATCTCGGAATACGCGCAGGTGGGGATAATGCCGCATCAGTTCGACGTGGTCCTCGTGCGCCAGCTCGGCCAGGCGGCGGAGGTGAGCTTCTGTCAGTGGTTCGTAGGAGCGCTCACTGACATCGTCGTAGGTCATGCCGCGACTGTAGGACGATCGCCGCAGGATGAATGGGTTCTCCGGCGCGGCGGGTGGAGGGCGGGGATCCCACTAAGTCACCACTAATTCGGCTGGACACGCCGTTGTCGATAGTTGTACAGAGTTGTCGATGGTTGTCGTAGAGGAGCCTGTTTACCCAGGTAGAGATGCTGATCTGGTAGTCGAGAGTTGTCCAGCGTTGCTCATAGTTGCCGGTTCTGCACGCTCCGAGAAGGTCAGGGGTTCGATTCCCCTTAGCTCCACGCTTGGCGGCTCATGCTCATGGAGAGCATGAGCCGTTTTTCGTGTTCCGCGTGTTTTGTGGGGGTGCAACCCTCACACCCCGCCCGGCGGGCTTCGCCCCCGGACCCCCAGTCGGTGGTTGCATGGGTGAGGTTGCTTGCGATCCTGAGGTCCGCGGTGGGGTCGAGTCCGCGGTTGGTGTCGGCTGTGGAATTTTCGATACGCCGACGATATCCGTCGGGCCCTACCATCGAGCGTGCCTGACTCCGGCCATCGCACCTGCTGCGGTGCCGTGGCCGGGTCGTCGCGCATTCGGGCGATCCGCGGGGGCGAGGAACGATTCGGTTGCTGTGGGGGAGGACGGGGATGGCTCAGGGAGTACCGGCGTACGACGCGCAGGAATTGCTCGAGCGGGTGCGCACGGCCGCGCGGAGCACCGATCTGGGGGCGCATCGGGAGGGCTTCGCGCGCACGCTTCCCAGGGTTCAGGGATGGATGCTGATGAGTGGGCTCGTGGCGGCGGTGCTCACCGTGATCGCCGTGGCGCTGACCAGTGAATTGCTCACCCGCACAGACCAAACCGGCGGCAAGCTCGGCAATGTGATCGGCCTGGTGGTCGTGGTGCCGCTCGCGCTGGTGTTCGGGATCGGGTCCGTGGGGTCCTTGGGCATGGGACTGTTCGGGCCCGCCACGTCCAGGGCGGTTCGGCTGGATCTCTATGACCGCGGCCTGGTGTTCACGGACAACGGCGTGGCACACGCCGTGCGTTATGACACGACCGTGATCTATCAGGAACTGGTGCGGCATCTGCTGTCCGGGAAGACCACCCACGACTACACCTTGCTCGATGTGGACGGCAAAGAGATACGGCTGCAGGACTATTCGCAAGGTGGGTTGCCCAACGCCGCCCGGTGGGGCGCGGTCGTCCAGCAGTGTGTGACGGCCGCTCAGCTACCGATCTGGACCGAGAAGGTGAACCGGGGAGTCACTGTCGCCTTCGGTGATCTGTGGCTGACACAGTACGAGTTCGGCGCCGGTGCGAAGTCTGTCCGGTGGTCCCAGGTGCGCCGGCTCACGGTGCTCAGCGGGGATCTGCGCGTGCACGCGGACGGGCGCGTCTTCGCGTTGACCAATACGCCGGTCCGCAAGATCCCGAACTTCTACGTGTTCCTCGCCGTGGCCGAGTGGCTGATCGCGGGCGATCTCCGGCCGGGCGGTCGCCGCGCGGCGCCGCCGGCACCGAGCTCGACGACGGTCGTACCGGACGAGCTCCACGTCTTGCTCACCATGGTGATGGGCAACAAGCACACCGCCGAGCGGCTGATCGCCTACGAGGCGGAACGACTTCCCGGCGAGGACCGCGCGGCGTGGATCGCGAAAGCCGTCGAACGCTTGCGGCGAGATCGGGAAAGACAGGGTTGATTCCGGAGCCGCATCCGTCGGGTGCCGATGATTTTCGGGTGAGGCTGTCGTCGGTATCTGTGGAGCCGATGGACAGGAGTTCGGGATGGATTCGGTGCGGGTGAACGGTGTCGAGTTGGGGACGGAGAGTTTCGGGCGGGCGGATGATCCGCTGGTGGTGCTGATCGGGGGCACCACGATGTTGTCGTGGCCCGACGCGTTGTGCGCGCGGCTCGCCTCGGGTGGGCGGCGGGTGGTGCGGTACGACCTGCGTGACTCGGGAGCGTCGACCACCCTCGATCCGGAGCACCCCGAGTACGACCTGCGGGATCTCGCCGCGGACGCGGTCGCGCTGGTCGACGCGCTCGGGGCGAGGACTGCCCACATCGGTGGGATCGGGGTCGGTGGGATGGTCGCGCAGGTCGCCGCGCTGGACCATCCGGGCACGGTGGCGGCACTGACGCTCGTCGGTACCAGGGCGGTGGCGCCGGGACCGGTGGACGAGGACCTGCCCGACCACGACCACGCGGTCATGGGCGAGTTGTTCGCGCACCCGATGCCGGATTGGGCCGACCGGGCGGCGGTCGCGGAATTCGCCGCCGCCGGGGCCGAACTGCTCGGCGACGATCCGGCGGAGGCGCGGGCGACGGCCGCCCGGATCTGGGATCGCACCCCGTCGAGTGATCCGGCGGTGCACGAGGCGAACCAGCTGGGCATGGTGTTCTCCCGGATCGACTGCGCCCCACGCTGGCGCGAACGACTCGGTGAACTCGACGTCCCCACCCTCGTGGTGCACGGCCGCGCCGACCCGTTCTTCCCGGTCGGCAACGCGGAGGCCCTCGCCGCCGAGATCCCCGGCGCCCGGCTCCTCGTCCTCGACGACATGGGCACCGCCCTGCGCGCCGCCTCGGCCGATCAGGTCGCCGCCGCCATGCTCGCCCTGTGACGCGGGTGCGTGTTCCGGATCATGACCCGCACCGGGCGTCGGCGACGGTCCGTTGGTTCGGTAGTACGGACGACACGGCCCGGCCGGACGTCAGGTGACGGTCAGGTCGTGCTGTGTGGCGTAGGCGTTGCGGCAACCGCGTGAGCAGAATCCGATGGTCTCGCCGGCATGGTCGAGGGTGATCGCGTTCGGGTTGTCGGTGACCGTCATGCCGCAGATCGGGTCGAGGAGTTTGCCCTCGGGGACGGTGTAGTCGCCCGCGGCGAGCAGGGCTTGGAAGTCGGCGGTGAGGTAGGCCATCACGCCGTCGCCGTCGGTGGACCTGCCGTCGAGGCCGATGCGACCGTTGGCGATGCCGACGACATTGATCCACAGGTCACCGCCCACGCGGGTCCAGCCGCGCGCTCGGTCGACGCGGCGGACGGCGGCGCGGACGGTGCCCATCATGTGCGCGCCCGATTCGTCGCACCAGTCCTCGGGCAGGGTGATGGTGGCGATCACCGGCGGCGCCGACGACGCGTCGACCGGGCCGTCGCCGGTGTGCCAGTCGCGCAGCTCCCGGAACGCGACGTGTGTCATCCGCCTTGCTCGCCGCATTGTCGCCTCGGGCGCGTCGTCGGTGCTGGTCAGCGACTTGACAATGGCGGCGGCGATGGCGTTGTGGTCCGCGGCGGTGTAGGTGTCGGCCGGGTGCGAGATCTCGATGAGGAACATCGTTCCATCGTGGATTTCGGTGGGCGCGCGGTCGATTACGCCGGAGGTAAGACGCGGCCGAACCCTAGAGTGGCGGGATGGGTGAGCAGTTGAGGGTGGGACCGCTGGTGCGGCAATGGCGGGAGCGCAGGCGGCGCACCCAGCTGGAACTGTCGCTGGCCGCGGGGCTGTCGGCGCGGCACCTCAGCTTCATCGAAACCGGCCGGGCCGTGCCGAGCCGCGAGATGATCGAGCGCCTGTGCGACGAACTCGATGTGCCGTTGCGGGCCAGGAACCACCTCTATCTGGGTGCCGGGTACGCGCCGGTGCACACCGAACGGCCACTGCGCGACCTCGGCCGGGTGCGGACGGCGGTCGAAGCGGTGCTGGCGGGCCACGAGCCGAATCCGGCCGTCGTGGTCGACGCGCGCTGGGACCTGTTGTCCGCCAACCGAACCATGTCGGGCTTCCTGGCCGCGGTGCCGGCGCGACTGCGCGAACCGCGCCTGAACATGCTGCGCGCCACCCTGCATCCGGACGGTCTCGCCGGGCAGATCCGCAATCACGCGCAGTGGCGGCGGCACACCCTGCGGCGGGTGCGCCGTCAGCTCGACCGCACCGCCGACCCGGCGCTGGCCGACCTGCTCGCCGAGCTGGAGAGTTACCCGGCCGCCGCCGACCCGGGCGAACTCGTCGGCGACTTCGACGCCGACCTGTGTACCCCGATGCTCCTCGACACCGAGGCGGGGCCGATGTCACTGCTCTACGCCGTCACCGTCTTCGGCTCCCCGCGCGACGTGACTATGGACGAGATCGCCGTCGAGATGTTCTTCGCCGCCGACGAGCGCACCCGCCGGATCCTGGCCGAGATGTCCGATCTCACCGGCGCGGAAGGACATTCGCGCGGGGACGGCCCCGCGATCCGGCGCCGCGGTGCACAGGCGCGTTAGCCGCCCGTGGCGCGGTCTCGGTCGAGGCGGTCGCCGAAGTGTTCGAGCAGGCGGCGGAGTTCGCCGGAGAGGCGCTGGTAGTCCCCCGGCGAGTAGTCGGGGAGCAGTTCGGCCTCCTTGGCCAGGTGTGCCCGGAACACCTGGTCGACCACCTCGAGCCCGTGCGCGGTGAGCCGCACGCGGATCGAGCGGCGGTCGTTGGTGTCGCGAATGCGTTCGACGAGGTCCTTGGCCTCCATGCGATCGATCCGGTTGGTGACCGTGCTGGAGGTGATCATGGCCGCCTCGAGCAGCGCGCCGGGTGTCAGCTCGTACGGTGGGCCGGACCGGCGCAGCGTGGTGAGGACGTCGAACTCCCACACCTCGAGGCCGTGCGCGGCGTAGACCTCCTTGAGCGCGCGGTCCAGCAGCCGCGAGAGCCGCTGCACCCGGCCGACGATCGCGACCGGCCACAGGTCCTCGGCCAGCTCGGGTGCCTCCTGCCGCCACAGATCCATGATCACATCGACGGTATCGCTCATCTGTCCTCCCTCTCGGTCTGCCGCCGAGCGTATCTCGATGTCGAGAATTCGCCGTGCTCAGCGGCGGGCACGCAGGACCGTCAGCGCGATGACGGTGCTGAGCGCGGCGGCGATTGCGCAGACCAGGCCGACAGCGTTGAGACCGCTGGTGTAGGCCTGGCGCGCGGCATCGACGACACCGCTCGCCAGCTCGGCGGGCAGGGCTCGCGCCGCGACCTCGGCGTTCTCGATGCTGGTGGCCGCCGCGCCGGCGACCTCGGCCGACAGCCCGTCCGGTGGATCGAAGGCGCCGGTGTAGACCGCTGAGCCGAGACTGCCCAGGGTGGCGATGCCGAGGGCGATGCCGAGATCGCCGCTGATCGAGGCGAGCGCGGCCGCCGAGCCGCTGCGCTCCGGTGGCACCGCGCCGACGACGAGGTTGGTGCCGAGTGCGCTGAAGGCGCCGACGCTGGTGAAGATCAGGATGAAACCCGCGATCAGCATCGGCAGCCCGCCCACCGGTTCGACCAGGGTGAGCAGCAGATACCCCACCGCGCCGACCAGCAGGGCGCCACCGAGGACGGCGCCCGTGGGAAACCGGCGGGTCAGCACCGGGGCCAGTTGGGCGGCCACGATCGAGGCGAGCACCGCGGGGATCATCCACAGCCCGGCGGTCAGTGGCGACAGCCCATGGACGAACTGGAGGAATCCGGTGATGAACAGGTAGGCGCCGCCGTTGCCGAACATCGAGACGAGCTGGATCACCAGCGCCGCGGTGAACGCGGCGATGCCGAACAGCCGCAGGTCGAGCAGCGGGCTGGTCAGCCGCCGCTGGCGGCGCACGAACACCGCGCCGAGGCCGAGACCGAGCACGACGGCCAGGATCGGCCCGGCTCCGAGACCGTATCTGGCCGCCTCTTTCACCCCGAAGACCAGCGACAGGACCGCGACCAGGGACAGCGCCACGCTGAGCAGGTCGATGCGCCCGGCGGCCGGATCGCGGTACTCGGGCAGCACCAGCGGGCCCGCGATCAACAGCACGAGCATCACCGGCACGCCGAGCAGGAACACCGAACCCCACCAGAAGTGTTCGAGGAGCACGCCGCCGACGACCGGCCCCAGCGCCGTGCCGCCCATGAAGCAGCCGGCCCACACCGCGATGGCGCCCGCCCGCTGGTTCGGGTCGCGGAACAAGGTACTGATCAGCGCGAGGGTGGAGGGCATCAGCGTGGCGGCCGCGATCCCGAGCAGGGCCCTGGCCAGGATCAACGCCTCCGCGCTAGGCGCGAAGGCCGCCGCGACCGAGGTGAGGACGACGGCGACCGCGCCGATGTGCAGCAGTTTGCGGCGCCCGATCCGGTCACCGAGGGTGCCCATCGTGATCAGGAATCCGGCGATCATGAAGCCGTAGACGTCCATGATCCACAACGTCTGGGTTCCGGTGGGCCGCAGGCCTTCCGCGAGGTGCGGGAGCGCGAGGTAGAGCACGCTCTGGTCGATCGCGATCAGCAGGGTCGGGAGGGCGAGCACGGCGAGGCCGAGCCATTGCCGGGCTCCGGCGGTGGCTGGGCTCGGTTCGATGATGGTGGTGGACATGGCGTTTCCTCACTGGTGCCGGGTGGCGATCCGGCGGGCCAGCGCGCCGGTCAGTTCGAGCAGCAGGGTCTGGGTGTAGTCGTCGGTCAGGGTGCCCGCCTCGTCGAAGCGCTCGTGCGCCTGGAAGACGATCACCTCGGGCTTGGCGAGCACGTCGGCGCCGACGCTGCCGAGGATCTGGCGCAGCGCCAGCTGCGCGCGGACCGAACCGAGCGGGCCGGGCGAGGCGCCGACGATGGCGGTGGGCTTACCGGCGATCTCGGCGCCGTCGGGCATCCGGCTCAGCCAGTCGATCGCGTTCTTCAGCGCGGCCGGAATCGAGGCATTGTGTTCGGGCGTGGCGATCAGCAGCGCGTCGGCGCGCAGCACGCGCTGGTGCAGTTCGCGCACCGCGGACGGAAGCTCGCCCGACTCGAGATCCTGGTTGTAGAGCGGCAGTTCGCCGAGGCCGGGGTACAGGTCGATGCGCACCGTGCCCGCGCCGAGCTCGGCGGCGGCCCGCAGCAGCGCGGTGTTGTAGGAATCAGCGCGCAGGCTGCCCGAGAGCGCGAGAACGCGGAATTCCGGTGCGGTGGTGGTCATGTGGTGCTCCTGTTCATCGATTGGCCCACGACGAGCGCGACGAGGGCGATGGCGAAACCCGTGATCTGCCACGGGCCGAGGGTCTGGTGGAAGAGCAGAAATCCGGCGACGGTGGCCACCAGCGGATTGACGGCGGTCAGCAGCGACACCGAGGTGGCGGGCAGCCGTTGCACGCCGCGAAACCACAGCGCGTAGGCGAGGACGGTGGCGACGAGCCCGATGTAGGCGTAACCGAGCAGGTTGGTCGCGGTGAGCGTCGGCGGGCGGCCCTCGACGACGAGAGCCAGTGGCAGCAGCATCAGCCCGCCGAGGGCGAGCTGCCAGCCCGCCATGGTCAGCGCCGGAACCGGCGAGCCCCACTTCTTGCCGAGCACGATCGCGGTGGCGATCAGCGCGGTCGCGGCCAGCATGGCGGCGATGCCGAGCGGATCGGGCAGCACCGGTCCCGCGCCCGCCATCACCGTGACGCCGAGCGCGACCGACAGGCTGGCCAGCACGACCGCCCGCGGCGTGCGCACCCCGAGCAGCGGCACCGACAGCGCCGCGACGATGAGCGGCTGCACCGAGCCGAGCGCGGCGGCGATCCCGCCCGGCAGCCGGTAGGCCGCCACGAACACCAGCGGGAAGAACGCGCCGAAGTTGAGTACGGCCAGCACGGTGGCCCGCCACCACCAGGCGCCGCGGGGCAGCGTCCGCGCGAACGCCACGATCAGCAATCCCGCGGGCAGCGCCCGCACGGTGGCCGCGAGCAGCGGACGATCGGGTGGCAGCAAAGTCGTTGCGGCGTAGACGGTTCCGAAGCTCGCCGGGGCGACAGCGGTGAGCAGCGCGTCGCGCATCCGCCCGCCGCCGGCGCGCGGGGTGGCCGGTGTGGTGGCGATGGTGACCATGTCCCTCCCTCCCTTAATCTCGATATCGAGATAGTTGCAGAGCAACAATAGCGATGTCAAGTATCTCGATGTCGAGAAAGATGGCCGAGGGGCATGTCAGTGCGGTGTCAGTCGGATGTCAGGCGCACCGGCGACGGTGATCGCCATGAACAGCACAGCGATCGCGGCCTCGGGGCTGCGGAAGGCATACGGGGACAAGACGGTTCTCGACGGTATCGACCTCACCGTCGACGCGGGCGCCATCTTCGCGCTGCTCGGTCCCAACGGCGCGGGCAAGACGACCACCGTGCACGTCCTGACCACCCTGCTGAAAGCCGACGGCGGCACGGTCCGGGTGGCAGGCCACGATCTCGCGACCGAGACCAAGGCGGTCCGCGCGGCGATCGGCGTCACCGGCCAATTCGCCGCGGTGGACGCCCTGCTCACCGGCGAGGAGAACCTGAAACTCATGGCCGACCTGCACCGCCTGCGCGGCCGGGAAGGCAAGCGGGTGGTCGCGGAACTGCTGGAACGATTCGACCTTGTCGAGTCGGCGCGCAAGCAGGCCGCGAGCTACTCGGGCGGCATGCGCCGCAAGCTCGATCTGGCGATGACCCTGGTGACCAAACCGGAGATCGTGTTCCTCGACGAACCGACCACCGGGCTCGACCCGCGCAGCCGCCGCACCATGTGGGAGATCGTGCGGGAGCTCACCGCCGACGGCGTCACCATCTTCCTCACCACCCAGTACCTCGAGGAAGCCGATCAGCTGGCCGACAAGATCGCGGTCCTGGACCAGGGCCGCATCGTCGCCGAGGGCACCGCCGACGAGCTCAAGCGCCGCATTCCCGGCAGCCACCTCCGGCTGCGGTTCACCGACCCCACCGCCGTCGCCGCCGCGGCCACGGTCCTGCCCGGCGCCACCGCCGACACGGAGACGCTGACGGTGCGCGTGCCCGGCGACAGCGGCACGAAAACCCTGCGCGCCCTGCTGGATCGGCTCTACGCCCACTCGATCGAGGCCGACGAGGTCTCCATCCACACCCCTGATCTCGATGACGTCTTTCTCGCCCTCACCGGGCACGCCACCACGGAGGCCGAAGCACGATGACCACGAACGCCTTGTCCGCCGCCCTGGTCGATTCGTCGATCATGTTGCGCCGCAACTTCACCCACATCACCCGTAGCCCGATCACCATCTTCAACGCCGCGCTGATGCCCGTGATGATGATGCTGATCTTCGTCTACGTCTTCGGTGACGCGTTCGACGTCGGCGAGAACTACATCGACTACGCGGTGCCCGGCATGCTCATGCTGGCCGTGAGCTACGGCCTGTCCGGGACCGCGGTCGCCGTGAGTTCGGACATGACCACCGGGGTGATCAACCGGTTCAAGGTCATGGACGTCTCCCGAGGCGCCGTGCTCACCGGGCACGTCGTGGCGGGCATGCTGACCAACGTCGTCGCCATCGCCGCTGTCCTCGGCGTCGGTTTCGCACTGGGGTTCCGTTCGCCGGCGACCACCCTGGACTGGCTCGGCGCCCTCGGTGTCCTGGTGGCCACGGCGTTCGCGGCCGCCTGGCTCACCGTCGCGCTCGGGATGTCGGCGAAGACGCCGGAAGCCGCGGGGATGTCGGTGGTGCCGCTGATCATGCTGCCCTTCCTGAGCAGCGCGATCGTGCCCGCCGAGAAGATGGGACCCGGCGTTCGCCAGTTCGCCGAGTATCAGCCGTTCACGCCGATCATCGAGGCCGTGCGCGGCTTCCTCGCCGGAAACCCGTCCGGCAGTCACACGGCGGCGGCGCTGGCCTGGTGCACCGGGTTCGCCGTTCTCGGTTACGTGTGGTCGCGCGCCACGTTCACCCGGCGAGCGTGAGTGCGGCCAGCTCCGGTCCGTTCGTCCGCGTCCCCGTCCGCAGCGCCTCGGTGAAGTCCGCTTCGCCGAGGCGCTCTCGTGTCCGCTCCTCGATGCGGGTCGCGTCGGGGAGTGAACGGTCGGGCAGGCCGCGGGTCGCGGTGGCGGCCGCGAGCAGGCGCGCGGCGTGCTCGTACCGGTCGGCGCGCAGGGCCAGGTCGGCGATGCCGACGAGGATCTGGGCGAGCAGCGGCGCGTGGCCCGCGGTCGCCGCCGCGCGCAAGGCGATGCCGTGGTGTTCGCGCGCCTCGTCGAGTTCACCGGCGAGGTAGCCGAGCAGGTCGTGCATCATGGCGGTGACGGTCGGTTGCTCGGCATCGGCGCCGAGGAGGGTCCGGGCGAGTTCGATCCGGTCGCGCGCCAGCTCGGTGTCACCGTTCCATCTGGCCAGCTCCGCGCCGATCAGGGCGACCTCGGCCAGTGAGGTCGGCCAGCCCGACTGGTCCGCGCACCGCTGCGCCTCCGCCAGCGCGCCCGCGCTGGCCTCGGCATCGTCGAGCAGCCAGTACAGCTGGGCCTGCCGCGCGCGCATGCGGACCAGATCCTCGAGGGCGCCGACCTCGGTGACCACCGCGATGCCCTCCTCGAAAAGCTCGACCGCCGTGGCGAATTCGCCGCGCATGGCCGTCCGGTTCGCCAGCTCGGTGAGCGCCAGGGACGTGCCCCAGCGTTCGCCGATGGCGCGGAACTCGGTGAGTGCCTGCTCGAGATGGTCGTCGGCCTCGGACCCGTCGTGACCGAGGACCGTGCGCAGCTTTCCCAGTTGCAGCCGGGCCAGGGCCCGCACCCACGGATCGTCGTCGGTGAGCAGCGATTCGAAGGCGGGCAGGTACTCGCCGGGACCGCGCAGCATCCGTTCCAGCGCGCCACTGAACCGCAGCGCCGGATGACCGCTCGTAGTGGCGCGGCCGTGGTGATACGCCCGATGGATCCAGTCCTCGACGCTGTGCTCGTCATTGCGGCCCGCGGTGAGGAAGTGCACCACCAGCCCGTAGACCGTGCCCCGGGTCTCGTCGTCCACCTCGCCGGGCACCGCGGCCGCCGCCAGCACGAATTCCGTGCCCTCGGCCTTGTAGCCGGCCAGCCACCAGTACCAGCCCGCGGCGGCCGCCAGCCGCATCGCCGCGGCGGCGTCCGCGCCCGCGAGCGCGCCGCGCATGGCCGTGGCGATGTTGTCGTGCTCGGCACCGAGCACGGCCAGCCAGGTCAGCTGCTCGGCCCGGCGCAGGTGCGGTTCGGCGGTGGCGGCCAGTTCGGTGAAGTACGCCAGGTGTGCGCGGCGTGCGGACTCGGTCTCGCCCGCCTCGTCGAGCCGGGCGGCCGCGTACTGCTTGATGGTCTCGAGCATGCGGTAGCGCGGGTTCTCGTCCTCGGTCACCACCAGCAGCGACTTCTCGGCCAGCGCGGTGAGCAGGTCGAGCACCTCCCATTGCTCGACGGAGGTGTCGTCGGCGCAGATCCGTTCGGCCGCTTCGAGATTCGCGCCACCGGCGCACACCGAGAGTCGGCGCAGCACCGCCTTCTCGGCGTCGGTGAGCAGCTCCCAGCTCCAGTCGACCACCGCGCGCAGCGTGCGATGCTGCGCGATGGCGGTGCGGCTGCCGCCGGTGAGCAGGCGGAACCGGTCGTCGAGGCGATGCGCGAGCTGATCCGGCGACAGTGTGCGCAGGCGGGCCGCGGCCAGTTCGATCGCCAGCGGGATCCCGTCCAGCGCCCGGCAGATGCGGGCCATGGTCGCGAGGGTGGCGGTGTCGGTCGCGAGATCCTTGCGGACCGCCCCCGCCCGGTCGCGCAACAGGGCGACGGCGGGTGACGACTCGATCTCACCGGGCTCGGCGTCCGCGGCGGGCACGGCCAGCGGCTCGACCTGCCACAGCGCCTCGCCTGTGATACCGAGCGGTTCCCGGCTGGTCGCGAGGATCCGCAGCCGCCTGCACTCGCCGAGCAGACGGTGGGCGAAGGTGGCCACCGTGTCGATGACGTGCTCGCAGTTGTCGAGGATCAGCAGCGTCTCGCGGTCGCGGATCGCGGCGACGAGCCGGTCCATCGGATCGGTGCTCGCGGCCTCGCCGTGCAGCGCGTCGCGCAGGCCGAGCGCGGCGAACGCGGTCTGGGCCAGGTCGCCACCGCTGTCGGTGGCCGCCAGTTCCACGAGCCAGACGCCGTCGGGCAGGTCGGCCAGCATGGTCCGGGCGGTCTCCACCGCGAGGCGGGTCTTGCCGGAGCCGCCGGGGCCGGTGACGGTGGTGAGCCGGTGCGCGGCGATGAGCTCGCGGACGGCGGCGATATCGGCGCGCTTGCCGACATAGCTGGTCAGCTCCGCGCGCAGGTTCGTCGTGCGCTCGGTGGGGCGCGCGCCGATCTCCCCGCGCAGCAGCGCCACGTGCAGATCGGACAGCTCCGGTGACGGGTCGACACCCAGTTCGTCGGCCAGTGCCTCCCTCGCGTTCTGGTACACCACCAGCGCCTCGGCGCCACGACCCGCGGCGCCGAGCGCCCGCATCAGCGCCGCGACCAGCCGTTCCCGCACCGGATGCTCGGCCACGAGATCGGTGAGCTCGGCGACCAGCCCGGCGCCGCGCCCCAACCGGATCTCGGCCTCGTAGCAGTCCTCGGTGGCGGCCAGGCGCAGCGCGTCGAAGCGCGCGATGACCGCGTCGAAGGTCTCGTTCTCGCCCACGTCCTGCAGCGGCGCGCCGCGCCACAGTCCCATCGCCTCGCGCAGCAGCTCGGCCTGGTGCGCGTCGTCGCCGCCGCGGGCCCGGTCCAGGAGTTGTTCGAAGCGCACCGCGTCGACCGCGCCGGGCTCCACGGCGAGCTGGTAGCCGCCCGCCCGCACCTCGATCGCTCCGTCGGGCAGCAGCCGGCGCAGCCGGGAAACCAAGGCCTGCAGGGCGTTCGCCGCGTCGGCAGGCGGCTGCTCGCCCCAGATCAGATCGACAAGTCGCGACTTGGCGATCGCGCGTCCCGGCTCGAGCGCCAGGGCGATCAGCAGTGTCCGCAGGCGAGCGCCCGGTATCGCTATCGACCCACCGTCCTGCGTTCGGATCTCCAGCGGTCCAAGCATTCCGATCTGCACCCGGCCCATTGTGCCCTGCACGTCAACGGCGGGCACGCCGTGGTGGACAGCTGTCCGAGTACGGCGGACGCGGTGTCAGCGGGAGCGTCAGGTTCGTGTCAGGCCGGTATCAGCGGGCCCGGCGACAGTAGTGCCATCAACCGAACAGCACCCACCGAGGAGCCCCCGATGTACACCTTCCCGACCGCCGCCCCGATCGCCGTCTCCCTCGATGTCCTGTCCGCGGGCGTCACCGTCATCGCGTCCGACCGCGGCGACGCGGTCGTGGGGGTCGCGCCCGCCCCCCCCCGCCAGAAGGCCGCCGGGCGCGCCGCCGCGCAGACCGTGGTCGACATAGCCGGCGGCGGCCTCACGGGGGTCACCCCGGTGGGCCCGCCGGGGGCTAGGCCTACCCGGGGCGGCGGGGGGGGGCGCCGGGGGGCTTTTTGGCGGGGGGGGGGGGGGGCTCCCCCCACGACCGCGTCGCCGCGGTCGGACGCGATGACGGTGACGCCCGCGGA
>NZ_JARWOJ010000021.1 GCF_029868625.1 Nocardia neocaledoniensis
GGTCGACGACTCCTCTGACCGGCCGCGCACCCGCTTGGTGGACACCCCGCAGCGATAGCCCAGGCCGACGACGAGTTCCTCGACATCACGGAACAGGCGCTCGCTCGTGATGGCGAACTGCACGGAGCCACCGTGGGTGACGAGCAGTCGCCGCGGCAGGCCGAGGGGGCTGGCCATCGAGGGCGCCGCGACCGGGTCGGGCGGCGCGACCAGGGCGCCGAGCACCAGGCCCGCCGCGACCGCGGTCGCCGGATTCCAGGCGTGGAACACCGCCGCGACCGCGACGGCGGTGACGAGCACCAGGCCGACCGCGCGCAACGCGATGATCTGCCAGTTCTCGGCGAACTGCCGCCAGGAGGTGCGCCGGGCCGCGGCGTAGAGCAGCGGCGGCAGCACCAGCGGGAGGATGAGCTCGGGCGGCACGTTCAAGCTGGGCACCGCCGGGATGAGCG
The DNA here is from genome assembly GCF_029868625.1 of Nocardia neocaledoniensis. Classification (GTDB taxonomy): domain Bacteria; phylum Actinomycetota; class Actinomycetes; order Mycobacteriales; family Mycobacteriaceae; genus Nocardia; species Nocardia neocaledoniensis_A. Next base: position 453 of record NZ_JARWOJ010000021.1, read on the forward strand.
CGAGCAGACAGCCGAAGACGGTCATCAGGATCGAGGGCGCGACCCCGATGCGGCCGCCGAGCGATTCGGCGAGCACCGCGGCGAGCAGGATCACCAGAGTGAGCACCAACTGGTCCATAGCGGATCAGTCTCATCGACTACGACGGCGGGCGTGGGGCGACCCGCCGACCGTCAGGGCCGCACGGCCGCGGCGGGCGGGACGAAGATCGGCGGCAACGGGAACGGCAACTGGATGACCGGCGGCGGGGGCGGCGGCGGCGCGGGCGGCGGTTCCGGCGCGGGGACGGGTTCGGGTTCCGGCGGCGGGGGCGGCTCGTAGGCGGGCGGTTCGTAGACCGGTGGCTCGTACACGGGCGGCGGCGGGGCCTGGATCGGCTCCGGCTCCGGCGGCGGGGGTGGCGGCGGTGCTGGGGCGGGCGGGACCGCGGCGTCGGGTGTGGTGACCGTGCAGGTCCAGGCGCCTGCCGCGTCGACCTGCCAGTGCGCGATGATGCCGCCGGCCGAGCAGTTACCGCCGACCCGGCGCGCGGGCCACGGTGGCGCGAAGGCCACGGCCTGTCCGGAGGCCTCGTCCGCCGAGGCGGGCGATTCGGCGCCCATCTGGTTCACCCGGTCGTTCTCGTCGCCCTGGTTCGCGCGCATGACCAGGCCGAGTGCGACGACCAGCGCGAGCAACGCGGCGAGTACCGCCGCGATCGCGATCACCCGGGTTCTGCTGCTCTCTGCCATCGCACCGCCTTCGCCTGCGGATGGATCTGGACTCGCCTCGTCCAGCAGGCTACCGCACGGTTGCTCGGTGGCGCTCCTGGTCGAGCGGACTGCACTGGCCAGGGCACATACGTATATTCAGTGGTTGCCAGATGTTTACTTGATCGCGACCCGCACCTTCACCGCGTCGGCGTCGGTGTTGTGCAGGGCCTGGGCGATCAGCGCGCTCAGATCGAGCTGGGGGCCGGTCGCGGTGATCGACTCCGTCAGCGGGCGCAGTCCGGGCAGCAGCGCGGAGAGTTCGGGACCGAGCTCGTTCAGCTTCGCGGTGAGCTCTTCCAGGAACGGCACGAGGCCGCCGTCGCGCAGGTACATCTCCGGGTCGCCACCGGCCGCGCTCACCCGGCCGACCGACTCGACGAACTCGTCGATGACCTGGCTCAGGCGCACGAACGCCGGCGCCGCGGCGGAGGTGGCCGGGCCCGCCCAGCCGATGTCACCGGAGACGTATTCGAAGTTGTTCTGCAGCTCGGCGATCGCGGGGGCGCGGCTCATGATGGCGGCGGCGAGCAGATCACCCGCGCGCGCCAGCTCGGGGATGACGTTCTCGGTGCCGGTCATCGCCTGGCCGAGGGTGTCGACCAGCGAGCCGACCACGGCCGGATCGAGCTGCTCGACGGTCTTGGTGACCAGCCGCGCCACCTCGGGAATCGACATCGGGGTGCGCACGTTCTCCCCCGCCAGCCGCTGCCCGTCGCTGAGGTAGGGCCCGTTTCCGTCGCGCGGCACGAACTGCACGTACGGCTCGCCGAGCGAGGACAGGTGCTCGATGGTGACGATGCTGCTCATCGGCACCTTGTTCTCGGCGCCGAACCGGAACCCGACCTCGACGCCGCCGGACGCGCCGGGGTCGACGGCGGTGACCTTGCCGATCTCGATGCCGGTCAACAGGATCGGCGAGCCGACGCTGAGACCGCCCGAGTTGGCCAGTTCGATCGAGGCCTCGGTGTAGTCGGCGAACGGGTCGACCTTCACGACGCCGAAGGTCAGGTAGCTCGCGCCGAGCACCGTGATGGCGGCGATGCCGGTCAGCGAGGCGAGGGCACCGATCTTCATCGCACCATTCCGATCATCCGCAGCGCCGTGACGATCTGCTCCACCTGTTCCTCCTCGGACAGCTGGACACTGGTGACGTTCACCTTCGGTCCGCGTTCGGCGAAGGGAATCACCTTGTCGCGCAACAGCGCCGTCAGCAGCGCCATATTGGTCGAGGAACGCAGGTCGGCGGAGCCGCCGGTGGCCAGCGGCAGGAAGGCGGTGGCCGCCGCGTCGCCCGCGCCCGCGATCGGGGCCAGCCAGGTCAGCGAGGAGCCGACCGGGCCGAGCGCCTGGAAGATCGCCATCGTCTTGGCGATCGAGTCCTGGTTGCCCGAGAGCGAGCGCACGGCCTCGGGGGTGAGGATGTTCGTCAGTTCGGCCTCGATGCCCACCATGATCTCGGCATTGGCGGCCAGGCCGTTGACCAGCAGGTCCACCTGGTCCAGGTTGGCGGCGAGGTCGGCGGCGTCGGCGCCCATGACCGCGGAGATGCGCGCGGTCTCCTTCGGGTCGCGCGGCATCACCGAGTTCACCCGCCCGATCATGTCCTGCAGCTGACCGATCGCGCCGCCCTGCACGAACAGCGCCATGGTGGCCATCGTGTCTTCCAGCTGCACCGGCGGTTTCGTGTGGTCGATGCCGATGGTGCCGCCGTCGCGCAGCAGCGTGCCGAAGCCGTCCTTGGGGGTGGTCAGCGAGACATGGATGTCGCCGAGGATGGTGTCCTGACGCAATTCGGCGATGGTGGAGGTCGGCAGCTGGACCGAGTCGCGGATGTCGGCCTCGACGACGACGTAGCCGCCACGACCGGCGGGCGCGTCGGCGGGCTGGATCACCCTGACCTTGTCGACGGTGCCGATCTCGGCGCCGTTGGCGATCACCTTCGACTTGGCGGGCAGGTTCAGCGCGCTGCTGAACTCGATCTGCACCCGATAGGTCGGCCCGCTGACGCTCGATCCCGGTACCGGCACCTCGGCGGGGTCGAAGCCGCAGCCGCCGACCGCGAGCCCGGCCGCGAGCGCCAGCGCGAGCGCGGTGCGCCGCACACTCTTTCGTCGCACGTTCATCGGGCACCTGCCATTCCCAGCACGAGCTGGACGAGGTTCACATCGGTCAGTCCCGCCGCCGGATCGGGGCACCGGCCCGGGACCAGCGCGTTGAGCGCGCCGCACACCTGGTCGGCCTCGGCGGTGGGCAGCGCCACCTTCGGCGGGGCGTAGGTGATCGCGGTGCCGCCCGCGACGCTCTGGAACGCGGAGGTCAGCGCGGGCATCTTCAGCACCACCTCGCGCAGCGATCCGACGTTGGCGCGCAACAACTTCACCAGCGGGACCGCGCCGTCGAGCGCACCGATCAGCGGGTCGCCGAGGATGGTGGCGAAGTCGTTGAGCATCGGCAGCAGCTCGCGCAGGCCGTCGAACAGCGATGTGGCCGGGCCGAGCAGGTCGTCGGAGGACTGGTTGAGCAGCGGCGCCAGCCGGACGAGCATCGTCTGCAGGTCGCCCCAGTTGGCGGCGACCCGGTTCGAGACCGAGGCGAAGGCGTCGAAAAGCCCGGCCAGATGCCCGATGTCGGCATCGGGCTGGTTCATCGCCGAGCCGAGCTTGTGCACCAGTTCGTTGATCGTGGGCCCGGTGCCGACGGTCGCGCGGTCCAGCGAGGCGAGCCCGTCGACGAGCGCGCTCGGCTGACCGGCCTCGGCACCGGAGAGCTGTTCGGACAGGCTCGCCAGCGCGGTGAGGGTCTCGGTGATGCTCTTGGGAGTCAGGGTCTTGGTGATGCAGCCGCCGGACAGCGGCGTGGTGTCCGTGCCGCTGGACAGCACGGCCAGATTGCGGTCGGCGGCAACGGAATACGCGACCGTGGTCGCCGACGCGTCGGCGAGGACCGGGTATTCGGCGTCGACCTCGAACTCCACCCGCACCTTGGGGCCCTCGTTGCGCACCGCGGTCACCTCGCCGACATCGATGCCGCGCATCGTGACGTGGTTGCCCGGGTAGAGCCCGATCGCGTCGGGCATGAGCGCGCAATAGGATTCGGTCTTCTTCAGCGGATCGAAGGCGACGAAGTAGCCGCCGATGACCAGCGCCACCAGCACGGCGACACCGGCGATCGACATGAACGCCTGGGATCCGAGGAGTCGTTTCAGCATCAGCACGCCTTCCCCGGCAGCGGCACACACACGGCGGACTGGTCGACCACGATGCCCGCCTCCGGCGTGGCCAGTTCCGAGAGCTTGGTCTGCAGGCTCGACACCGTCCCGAGCAGCGGCTCGAACCGGCCTTCGAGCTCGCGCAGCCGCGGCAGCGCGTCGGCCAGTTCCTGCGCCTTCGGTTTCAGGGTGGAATCCCAGCTCGGCGCCAGCCCGGCGAGCCGGTTCACCACCGAGACCAGCAGGCGGACCGCCTCGGCCAGCTCGGCCTTCTTGCTCAGCAGCACGTCCTCGAGCAGGTTGACATTGTCCATCAGCCTGCCGAGATCGGACTTGGCGCCGTCGTACATGGAGATGTACTCGTCCAGGATCGCGATCGAGGTCGACACCTGGGAGCGCTGGCGATCGAGCATGTCGACGTACTTGCCGACGGTGTCGAGGGTCGAGCGCAGCGCCTCCGGGGACGCCGCGATCGCGGAGTTGGCCGCGGCCAGGTTCTGGCGGACGGTGTCGCCGTCGACGGCGGCCAGCGGCGCGGTCGCGTCCTGGAACGTCTCGATCAGGCTGTAGGGCAGGCGGATCCGGTCCGCGGGGATCGGCTCGTCACCCAGCGGCCGCGAGCCGGCCGGGTACAGCGCGACGTAGTGGCCGCCGACGACGGTGAGCATGCGGACGTCGAGGGAGGTCTGGTCGCCGACGAACACGTCACGGTCGACGGTGAATTCCATCAGCACCTTGTCCGGCTTCAGCTCGAGCGAGGTGACGCTGCCGACGGAGATGCCCGCCAGGCGCACGTCGTCGCCCTCGCGCACCGACTGCGCCTCGCTGAGTTCGGCGGTGTAGGTGTGCTTGCCCAGCGGCACCACGTAGACGATGCCCGCGCCGATGATGAACAGGACGACCAGGCTCAGGCCGATGATGCCCATCCGCAGTTCGCGGGCGCGCTTGCTCGCCTCGTCCATGATCGGGCGGTCGCCCGAGAAGAACTTCAGGCGTTGCATATCGTCACCTTCTGTCCGGCGATCAGTACCTGCAGCGGGGCGGGCACCTCGGCGGCGCCGTTGCTGCAGTGCGGCGTGAAGTCGGCGAAATCGCGCGAGAGCGAGGCGTCGACGGTGGCCAGCAGGCCGGGCAGGCGTCCGAACACGTCGACGGCTTGCGCCGGATCCGGGAACAGGCCGCGGATCAAGGCGTCTACCTCGGCGCTGCCGCCCTCGACCAGGCCCAGCGAGGCGAGCAGCCGGTCCACCGGGGCGAGCACCGACGGCGCGGTGGCCGCGAACTGCGCGACGCCGCCGATATTGCGCTGCATCGCCTCGAAGATGTCGGTGAGCCGGGCCAGCAGCGGCAACAGGTAGCCGACGCGGCCGCCGTGCCGGTCACCCAGCGTCGACAGGTTGCGGATGAGGGTGTTGATCACCTGCTGGCGATCGTCGGCGTAGCTCGCGAGCTCGTCGATCGCGGTCAGCGCGGGACCGAGGCCACTGCCGTCGCCCTCGATGACGGCGAGCATGCTGGCGGTGAACTGGTTGATCGCCTCCGGCGACAGCGTCGCCAGCACCGGCTTGAGGCCGCTGAACAGGCTGGTCACGTCGAAGGACGGGACGGTCATGTGCGCGCCGATCCTGGCGTCGGCGGCGATCCGGTTGCCGGGGGTCGGCGCCTGCTGCAGGTCGATGTAGCGCTGGCCGGTGAGGTTCTGGTAGCGAATGGCCAGCTTGCTGTTGTCGTAGATCGGGGTGTCGGTCTTGACCGTGAGGTGCACCTTGGCCTTGTCGCCCTCGAGGCTGATCTTCTCGACCTTGCCGACCTGCACGCCGAACATCCGCACGTCGTTGCCCACCTTGAGGCCGTTCGCGTCGGTGAACAGGGCGTCGTGGGCCTCGGTGTCACCGGAGACCGGCCGCTTGATCAGGGTGAAGACGAGTCCGAGCACGGCCAGCATGACCAGCGCGAACACGCCGAGTCGCAGGGCGACACCACCGACCTTCATCACGCACCGGCCTTTCCGAACAGCGGCACCGCGATCGCGGGCACGCCGCTGAGCTCGACGTCGAGGTTGAGGACGGGGCCGTCCGGGCCGTCGGGCATGGCGCCGCGCAGGTTGGTGAGCAGGGCGGTCAGGTCGGCGCCGGTCTGCCGCGGGTTCGGCGACATCTGGGCCAGCGCGTACAGCATGGGCGCGAGCATGTCGGTGGTCTCGGCGAAGTGACCGCCCGCGGTGGTCAGCGTCGTGGTCAGGGCGGGCAGGATGGCGCCGCCGATCACGCCGACGCCGATGTCGTAGCGCTCCTTGTCGACCTGGGTCACCTTGATCTCGCTGAGCTTGTCGATCACCTGCATGGTGGCGCCGGCGAACTGACCGCCGCCGTCGAAGGCGGGGCCGAGCTTGCCGAACAGCTCCGAGGGCGCGACGTCCTGGTTGTCGGCGATGGTCTTGGCGACCGTGATCAGCGCCTGGACCAGCGGCGTGAACGCCTTGAAGTCGGCGGCCAGCTGGGAGATGACCGTGGCCATCTGCGGGCTGGTCACCGTCATGCCGACCTGCGAGAGACTGCGCAGGATGGCGCTCATCGTGGCGTCGTAGACGCGGCCGGAGTTGGCGCCGGTGAAGTCGAGCACCGCGCCGGGGCGCAGCGGCTCGCCGCCCGGACCGCGGCGCAGTTCGATCTCGGCGATGCCGAACAGGTTGGTCGGGGCGTAGTCGACGGCGAGGCTGTCGTCGACGCCGTGCAGCCGATCGGCGTCGAGCAGCAGCGCGATCCGCTGGGTGCCGCGCTCGCCGGGGGTCACCTCGGCGACCTCGCCCACGGTGACGCCGTCGACGCGCACCTGGCTGCCCGCGCTGATGCCGTCACCGAGATGCTCGGTGTGCAGCGCGATCCGCAGGCCCTCCTCGGTCTTCAGATTGTTGTAGGCGACGGTGGCCAGCACGACCGCGGCGATGACGCCGAGGATGATCGCACCCGTCAGTCGCGACGTGCGCCGATCGGCCGCGACGCCGGGCATTCCATAGTTAGGCACGCACTCACCCCGTAAAGCTGATCGCCGAGTTGAAGCCCCACAGCGCGATCGACAGCACCATGTCGATGGCGACGATGGCCACCGAGCTGGCCCGCACCGCGCGGCCGGAGGCGATACCGACGCCCTCGGGGCCACCGGTGGCGAAGAAGCCGAAATAGCTGTGCACCAGGATCACGACCGTGCCGAACACGGCGACCTTGATGACGGCCGCGATCATGTCGAAGCCGGAGATGAACTGGAAGAAGTAGTGGTCGTACACGCCGGCCGACTGCCCGTAGACCATCGTGAGCAGCCCGCGGCAGGCGCCGTAGGACAGGATCAGCGCGATCAGGAAGGTCGGCACGATGGCGATGGCGCCCGCGATGACGCGGGTGGTCACCACGAACGGCACCGAACGCAGGCCGAGCGCCTCGATGGCGTCGATCTCCTCGGAGATGCGCATCGAGCCGATCTCGGCGGTGATCCGGCAGCCCGCCTGCGCGGCGAAGCCGATGGCGGCCGCGATCGGGGCGAGTTCGCGGGTGGTGGCGTAGGCCGAGATGACACCGGTCACCGGGCCCATGCCGAGCATGTCGAGCGAGGCGAAGGATTCGACGCCGACCGAGGCGCCCATCACCAGGCCGAGCACGATCATCATCGGGACGGTGCCGCCGCCGACGATGATCGACCCGCGGCCCCAGGTCATGTCGGTGACCGCGCGCAGCGTCTCGTCGCGGTAGCGGCGCAGCGTCAGCGGCACCGAGGACAGCACCTGCCAGACGAAGACCGCGATGAAGCCGAGTGATTCGCCCGCCGAGGCGACGCGCTTGCCGACGCGGGCGGGCTTGCGCAGCCAGTGCAGCGAGGTGGGGATATAGGAGGAGGCAGCCATCACGCCAGCTTCGTCGGCAGGAACATGGCGCTGATCTGCGTGCCGAGCAGGTTCACGATGGCGATCGAGACCACCGAGAGCACCACGGCCGCGTTCACCGCGTCGGCGACGCCGCGCGGTCCGCCCTTGGCCTCCAGCCCGCGCTGGCAGGCGATGACGACCACGAGGAAGCCGAAGATGAGCGCCTTGAGCAGCGACACCCACACGTCGCCGACGGTGGCGAAGGAACCGAAGGTCGACCAGTAGCTGCCCGGCGTCACTCCCTGGCCGCCGACGGCGACCGCGTAGCCGGCGATCACGCCGACGAAGATGATGAGCACATTGAGCATCGGGGCCACGATCAACATGGCCGCCATGCGCGGGATCACCAGCCGGTGCACCGGGCTGATGCCCATCGTGTTGAGCGCGTCGATCTCCTCACGGATGGTGCGCGCGCCAAGGTCGGCCGCGATCGCCGCCGCGCCCGCGCCACCCAGCAGGAAGCCGGTGGCGATGGGGGCGCCCTGCTTGATGACACCGAGACCGCCGGTGGCGCCGAGCATCGAGTCCGCGCCGAGGCTGTGGATCAGATTGCCCACCTGCAGCGAGACGATCACGCCGAACGGGATGGCCATCAGGATCGCGGGGATCGCGGTGACCGTGATCAACCGCCAGGCCTGGATGAGCGTTTCCCGCCACTGGAACTGCCCCCGCGCGACGTCACCGACCGTGCCGGTCACCGACTCCCGCGCGAGGTCGACCGCCCGCCCGAAGGTGCGCAGTGACGACACGATCGTGGCGGTGAAGTTCTCGCGGACGATCCGGGTAGCGGAATCCGGCTTCGCGGAGTGCAGATCGGTGGACATCAGCGATGCCCCCTGCCCACTCGCGAAGGGCGGAGCATGGTGCGGGTCACGCCTGCAAGCTAACCGGTACTCTGCGTCACAACAAAATTTCCGGGTGGTGACCCTCGTCGCTTTTCCACGGTTTCCATGACAGAACCATGGTTCCTGTGATCTACCGCACGGCGGCTACGGACTTGCGGCCAGGAACACGAAAGCGGCGAACAACGCCAGGTGAACGCCACCCTGCAACAGCGTGGCGCGGCCCGGAACGATGGTCAGCGTGCTCACCATCACCGTGAGCGCCAGCAACACCAGCTGCGTCGCGCCGAGGCCGAGGATCAGCGGCCCGTCGAGCCAGATCGTGGCGACAGCGATCACCGGAATGGTGAGACCGATGCTGGCCATCGCCGACCCGAGCCCCAGATTCAGCCCGATCTGCACCTGATTGCGCCGGGCCGCGTTCACCGCCGCGAGCGTCTCCGGCAGCAGCACCAGCATCGCGATCACCACACCGACCGCGGAATGCGGCAGCCCGGCCGAGGCCACCGCCGACTCGAGCGCGGGCGAGACCACCTTGGCCAGGCCGACCACACACACCAGCGCCAGCACCAGCAGGCCGAGACTGATCAGCGCGGCCCGCGTGGTCGGCGTCGCGTCGTGCGCGTCGGTGTCGTCGACCGCGCCCGCGTCCTCCACCGGCAGGAAGTCGTCGCGGTGCCGCACCGTCTGCACCATCACGAACAGCCCGTACAGCGCCAGCGAGGCGACCGCCGCGAAGGCCAGCTGAGCGGAGGAGAACTCCGGACCGGGCTGGCTCGTGGTGAAGGTGGGCAGCACCAGGCTCAACGTGGCCAGCGTCGCGACCGTGGCCAGCGCGCCGCCGGTGCCCTCGGAGTTGAACACCGCGATCCGCCTGCGCAGCGCGCCGACCAGCAGTACCAGCCCGACGATGCCGTTGCAGGTGATCATCACCGCGGCGAACACGGTGTCGCGCGCCAGCGAGGCCGTCTTCTCGCCACCGGAGATCATCATCGTCACGATCAACGCCACTTCGATCACGGTCACCGCCACCGCCAGGATCAGTGACCCGAACGGCTCGCCGACCCGGTGCGCGACCACCTCGGCGTGGTAGACCGCCGCCAGCACCACCGCGACCAGCGCCGCGCTCACGACCGCGACGACTCCCCCCGGCACGTCGCGCCCCCAGGTGAGCAAGAGCAGGAGTGCGGCCAAGAAGGGGGTGAACATGGTCCATCTGGTCGTCAGTGCGGCGATCATGATCTCCATCGTTCCAGGTCCGCGCGCGCGGCCCCGGATACGCGCATCGAAGATCGCCCGATGGATTCCCCGGGACCGCCCCCATGGGGAACAATTCAGCGCGTGCGGACCCAGTTCACCCTCGAGCTCGTTGCCCTGTCCAACGATCTCACCCTGATGTCGCGCCTCGCCCACGACTCGACACAGCGGGTCACCGAGGCTCTCGCAGGCGCCGACCTCACCGCGGCCTACGAGGTCTTCGCCCTCGACGAACAGCTCCAGGAGATGTTCGCCGCCTGCGAGAATCGCACGATGGCGTTGCTGGCCCTGCAGGCGCCGGTCGCGCGCGATCTACGCCATGTGGTGACCGCGATCCAGATCGCCGGGGAACTCTCGCGCATCGGACGCCGCACCGAAACCGCCGGTCAGTACGTGTATCGCGCGCATCCGCGGGCCGTCGCGCCGGAGCCGGTCGTCGATCAGCTGGTGGCGATGGGCACCCTCACCGCGGAATGCGTTGCCGGCGTGGCTGCTTCGGTGGCCACCGGACGCTTCGTCGCCGACGACGGGACCGCCGCGGCGGCCATGGAGCAGCGGTGCCGCGAGTTGCGCACGATGCTCTCGGCCGGCGAGACCGGCGTCGACACCGGCACCGCGATCGATCTGGCCTTGCTGGGCAGTCAATTCCAGCGCTGCGTCGACCACGCCGCTCGCATCGCCCGGCTGATCCGCTTCCTGGACACCGGCATCCCGCCGGAGACCGGCACACTGCCCGACTGACCCACCCCGCGCTGTGATGTCGGTCACTCCGGGTTTACGCCGCGTTCCGACAGGTCACCTCCGTCGATAGGTGAACGCTATTGAGCCGCAATCGCATTGCGCTGCCCTGTGCCGAAGGTCATAGCCGACAATCGGATACGACGCCGGGCGCGGCCGTTAGGTTGTGCCGGTTCATTTTCGACGAAGCGTGTGGGTGGTACGGGCATGAAGTGGTCCTCGATCAGCGGCTCTCCTCTGGGTAGGGCGCTGTTGGCGCTGGCAGGCGCGGTGCTGCTCGCCGTCGTACTGACCGTCGCGAATTCGTTGCTGGACAAGGTGAGTCCCACCGCGCCCGGCCCGGGGTCGGCGACCGCGGCGACGGTCTCCGGCAAGGAGATCGGCGATCTGATCGGCAAGCTCGTCGTCGCGAAGGAAGGCCCGATGACGGGCTACACGCGCGAGCAGTTCCCGCACTGGGACACCAACAAGCCCGAGCACGGCTTCACCGGCGACCTGGCCCAGTACGCCAAGTGCACCAGCCGCGAGGTGATGATGCTGCGCGACGCCACCGGCGGGGTCACCCTCGATCCGAAAACCTGTGAGCTGAAGGTGCCTTCGGGCGCGGGCTGGCAGGACCACTACGGTTTCATCGACAAGAAGACCGGGCAGCTCGGCCCCTACAAGTTCATCACCGACCCGTCCAAGGTCGACGCCGAACACATCGTCGCGCTCGCCGAGGCCTGGCGCTCCGGCGCCGCCGACCGCGACGAGGACACCCGCCGCCGCATCGCCAACGACTCGATGAACCTGGTCGCCGCCGATCCCTCGGCCAACCGCTCCAAGGGTGATCAGGACCCCGCGAACTACTTGCCGCCCGGCGAATTCCGGTGCGTCTATGTCGAGCATTACGTCAAGGTCAAGATAAAGTACGCCCTGACCGTTGATACCGCCGAGCACACCGCGTTGCGCACCGCAGTCGACGACTGCCTCCGCCGAGGAGAGTTCAAATAAGCGAGACGATCGAGATCACCGCCGAGAGCGCCGTCATGACCGAAGAGGAAGGGACGGTGTCCGGCGAGCTCGACGTCATGCTCGACGACGCGGGCCACGGTCTCGTCCGCTATCGCGGCACCGACACCTGGTACACCATCGGCAATATCGAGGGCGAACCACCGCGGGCGTGGGAGAGCATCGCCGACCTGGTGAAGGCGATCAAGAAGGTCGCGGGAACCCGCGACGTGGCCGGGAACACCGTGGTCTTCGAGGCCTGACGCCGACGCCTGGCAATCTGGTAGCTATGCCGATTGCCTCTTTCCGACCTCCCACCTGTGAGCTCGCGTGGTCGACGCTGGGCCGCCGGCTGCCGCTCGCCGCGACACTGCTGGCCGTCGCCCTGACGCTCGTCGGCGTGCTCACCTGGCAGGTCAACAACGACGCCGGGATCATCCGGATCGACCCGCGGGTGCTCGACTGGATGATCGCCCACCGTGGCGAGCCGCTGACCTCCGTCGCCCGGTTCGTCACCGATCTGGGCGACACCCTCTCGATGACGATTCTCGCCACGCTCACCGTCGCGTGGTTCGCCACACGCCGGGACTGGTCGACCGTGGCGCTGGTGGCGCTCACCTCGGCGGGCGCGGGTGTGCTCGTGGTGGTGATCAAGCGGCTCGTCGGCAGGCACCGGCCGCCGGAGGTGTCCCGGCTGGTGGCCGAGCCGAGCCTGTCCTATCCGTCCGGCCACACTCTCGGCACCACCGTGGTGGTCGGCATCGTCGCGCTGACCGTGATTCCCGGCCTGCGCCACCGGTGGGTGCGCCTGGCCGCCACCCTGTTCGCGGTGCTGTTCCCGATCGCGGTGGGCCTGTCCCGGATCTACCTGGGCGTGCACTGGAGCACCGACGTGCTGGCCGGCTGGATCTTCGGCCTGGCCTGGCTGACTTTGTGCGTCACCGTCTTCGCCTGGGTGCATCGCGACCATTTCGCCCCGGACAGCACGATCGATGCCCCGGCGACCGTGTCCGGGCGGCGATGAGACCTCGCCGCTTCACCGCCACCTTCGATGAACTGGCGGTCGTTCGCCATCGCCATCGACGTCACTCTCGCGGAGCTCCCTCTGGAGGCGTTCCTGCCCGCCGACGCCGAGCCGCGCGCATCCCGCGCTTGCGGGCCGAGCGCCGCTGAACCGATCCCGAGGACTGCCTACGGTCGTGTCGCGGCCCCGTCCCTGGGTGTCGACAGCCGAGGGACGGGGCCGATCGATCAGCGGGTGGCGGTCGCCGGTTCCCGCTGCACCGGGGCGTCCCAGTCGATGCGGTAGCGGCGCTCGGCGCCCATGGTCTTCTCCGGGTTCATCACCGTCCTGACCATCAGCGGCATCATCGCGTTCATCATCTTGCGGGCGAACGGGCCGGGCGTCTTGCTGTGGTTGATCTTCGCCGCGCGGGCGGTGATGCCCTCCACCCTGGACCGGCGCAGCCGCTCGTACGCCGCGAAGGCCTCGGTGGGCGAATCGATGTCGCGCAGGCAGCGGGCCAATTGCACCGCGCTCTCGATCGCCAGCGAGGCGCCCTGCCCCGAGCTGTTGGAGGGCGCGTGCACCGCGTCGCCGACCAGCACCATCCGGTCCCGGTACCAGTGCGGCACGGGCGGCATGATGTGCAGCGCCCCGGTGATCTCCAGGTTCTCGGCCGTGGTGCGGCGCGCGAATTCGCCGCCGGGGGTGTCGGGCGCGTACGTCTCGCGCAGGATCCGCAGCCAGCGCTCGGCCGGGACCGCGCGGGCCTCGGTCAGCGACAGATACTGCTTGCTCGGCAGATTCGCGCCCCAGGTGACGTGCCCGTCGGCCTCCTTCCAGTACAGGTAATAGGCCTTGGCGCCGAAGGCGAACACCATGGTGTCGTCGGGCAGGTCCAGGTCGTAGGCGATCCGCGCGCCGAACCCGAGCATGCCGGTGTAGCCGGGACCGGGCGCGGCCGGGTCGATGAGTCCGCGCACGGTGGACCGGATGCCGTCGGCGCCGATCAGGATGTCGGCGGTCGCGGTGGTGCCATCGGTGAAACGCGCGGTCACGCCGTCGGCGTGCTCGTCGACATCGACCAGCCGCTTGTCGTAGGTGAACGGCACTCCGGCCGCGACCGCGTGATCGTGCAGCACGCGGTGCAGCTCACCGCGATCGACGACCTGCAGGGGCGGCTGATCGGCCAGCACAGGCAGGATGTGTTCGCGGCCGCCGACGGACAGTCGCGACCCGGCGACCGGGAGCGCGATGGCGCGCACCGCGTCACCGGCGCCGAGCAGGTCCAGCGCGGCGACGCCGTTGGGGGCGAGCGCGAGCCCGGAACCGATGCCGTCGGAGGGCCCCGAATAGGCCTCGTGGACACGGGCTTCGATGCCCGCTTTACGCAGGGCGGTGGCGACGACGGGTCCGGCGATGCCGCCGCCGATGACGAGTGCGGAACGGGTGGTGGACATGGGTGATCTCCAGATCTGATCTGCGCGCCACCCAGCTATCCTGTGGTTGCCAGCCTCGTAGCCGGGTGCGCGTGCGTACTGCGGGTGTCGGGACGGTTCCCGGGCTCGGTGGGGTGTTGCCGCACACCACCGGGTCCGGGTTTTCTGTTCGCGGGAGCTAGTCGTTCCCCCTTTCGCCGAGTTCGGCGATCCGCGCGGCGGGCATGCCTTCGGCGTGCCATCGCTGCCAGCGGTCGAGTCCGTCGAATTCGCCGGTGCGCAGTTCCTCGCGCAGGGCGCGCGTCCATCGCGCCTCGGCCTCCAGCATCGCCAGGCCGTACTCGGATTCGATGACGAACAGCCGGGGCAGGGTGCCGGTCAGCGCGGCGAGGTCGGTTCTGGTGCGTTCGATGATCTGCTCCAGCGCGGCGATCCGGTCACCGAGCAGGTCGATCACCTCGGCGGGCGGGAGCACCGCCAGCACCGAGAGGCCCGCGGTGAAGCGGCGGTGTTCGGGTTCGGGCGCGGCGATCAGTTCCCTCGTCCAATCGGCCATCTCGGCGCGGCCCGCGTCGGTGATCCGGTAGATCACCCGCTCGGGCCGGGCGCCGTCGCGTTCACTGCCCACCACTTCGAGGAAGCCGGCCTTCGCCATGTTCTGGACCACCGTGTAGAGCGAGCCCCACTTGATGTCCATGTCCTTGTCTTTGCCGTGGGCGCGCAGGGTGGCGGCGATCTCGTACCGGTGCATCGGCCGCTGCACGATCACCGACAGCACAGCGAGCGCCAGCAGGTTGTTCACTTTGCGCTTCGCGGCCATGCCCGCCTCCTTACTCGTCTACGAATATACGTCGACGAGTATTCGGCTGGCAAGGAGTCAGACTTTGACCGGTTCGGCGTCCGCGCCCTGTTCGAGCAGCTTGCCCGCGATATTGGACAGCGCCTCGTCGAGCAGGGCCCGGTCGGCCGGGTCCTGGTAGTTCCAGTCGTCGAGCCGATCGCCCAGCCAGCGCCGCCAGCCCGTGCGCAGCACCTCGACCTCGGCATCGCCCGCTTCGGTCAGCGCCATGGTGCCCGCGTCGTCACGCAGCAGGCCGTCGTCGACGGCTCGCCGGAAGACCGGAACCAATACCTCCACCGGCAGCCGATGCCGGTAGGCGATGGCGTACACCGTGGCGGGCATGCCCTGCTTGCCGTAGAGGTAGACCTGCCCGAGCGCCCACGCGGTGTCGGGGCCGAGCCTGCTGCCCGCCGCCGAGATCAGTTCCGGGATGATCGGCTTCTCGGCGCGAGCCTTGCGCACGGTCGCCGCGACCGCCCGTTCCAGCTGCACCACGCGGTCGTCGGAGTCGGGCATGGAGAAGCCCTCGCCGATATCGCCCGCACCGTGCCTGGCACTGTCGCGCAGGCGCACCTGCGGGAGGAACCAGGCCACCACGAATCCGATCAGCGCGACCGGGATCACCCAGCGGAAGACATGGTCGATCGAGTTCGCGTAGGCATCGATGATCGGCGCGGACCGCTCGATCGGCAGTTCGCGCAGGACCTGCGGATTCGCCGCGGCTTCCGGCGGGACGCCGGGTGACTGCCGCAGCGCCTCGGCGAGCGCGGGCCCGCTCCGATTGTTGTAGAGGGTGCCGAACACCGCGGTGCCGAAGGCGCTGCCGAGCGTGCGGAAGAAGGTCACACCCGAGGTGGCGGTGCCGAGGTCGGCGTAGGGCACCGTGTTCTGCACGACGATGGTGAGCACCTGCATCGACAGGCCGAGGCCGGCGCCGAGGATCAGCATGTACAGCGACTCCAGCCACACGCTGGTCTCCCGGCCCATCGTCGACATCAGGGCCAGGCCGAGCGCCATCACCGCCATGCCGACGATCGGGAAATAGCGGTAGCGCCCGGTGCGCCCGACCACCTGCCCCGAGAAGATCGAGGTGATGAACAGGCCGACGACCAGCGGCAAGGTGCGCACTCCCGACACCGTCGCCGTCGCGCCGTCGACGTATTGCAGATAGGCGGGCAGATAGGTCATCGACCCGAGCATCGCGAAGCCGACGATGAAGCTGAGCACCGACGACACCGTGAACACCCGGCTGCGGAACAGGCGCATCGGCAGCATCGGCGCCACCGCCCGGTTCTCCACCATGACGAACCCGACCAGCAGCGCCACGGCCAGCACGAACAGCCCGATGATCTGCCAGGAACCCCACGGATACTCGTTGCCGCCGAACTCCAGCCCGAGGATCAGCGCCGAGACACCGAGCGCGACAAGGCCGATGCCCAGGTAGTCGATCACCGGCCTTGCGACCGCGCGCAGCCGGGGCAGGGTGCGCGCGGCCATCGCGATCATCAGGATCGCCAGCGGCACATTGACGTAGAAGCACCAGCGCCAGCTGGCGTGATCGGTGAACAGCCCGCCCAGGGTGGGACCGACGACGGTGGTGATGCCGAAGACCGCGCCGAGCGCGCCCTGGTACTTGCCGCGCTCGCGCAGCGGAATGGTGTCGGCGATCAGCGCCATCGAGGTGACCATCAGCCCACCGGCACCGACGCCCTGGATGCCCCTGGCCACGATCAGCACGCCCATCCCGGGCGCGAGGCCGGCCAGCACCGAGCCCGCGATGAAGATCAGGCCGCTCACCTGGAAGAGCAGTTTGCGGCCGAACAGGTCACCGAGCTTGCCGGCGAGCACGGTCGCGACGGCCTCGGCGAGCAGATAGGCGGTCACCACCCAGGCCATGTGTCCCGCGCTGCCGAGATCGGCCACGATGGAGGGCAGCGCGGCCGAGACGATGGTCTGGTCCAGCGCGGCCATGAGCATGCCGAGCACGACCGTCGTGAAGATGATGTTGATCTTGGCCTTGCTCATCGGCGCGACGGGCTCGTCTACAGCGACACCATCCGGCATGGCCCCAGTATGGGCTTTCTCGTCGCGCCCGGGACTTCAGTGACACGGCAGCAAATCGTCAACGATCCTCAGCGCACGGCGTACCCGCGGAGGCCGGGTTCGAGCGCGTCGAAGGCGACGCGGGCGTATTCGACCATGGCCGTGGCGATCTCGCCGTTGGGCTCGCCGGCGAGGGTGCGGCGCAGGATCTCCTCGAACAGCACCCGGTGCACCCCGGCGAGCTGAGCCGCCGCCACCCGCGGGGTGATGTCCTCGGGCGCGGCGCCGGTGTCCTCGGCCAGCGCGCGGGCCAGCGCGGCCTCGCGGTCCTCGTTGAACTCGCGCAGCCGCGCCACCAGCGCGGGACTGTCGGTGATCATCTTCGCGAACGGCAGGCCACTGAAGCCGATCACCGCGTCCTGCGCCGCCACCGCCGTGAGATAGGCGCGACGCAGGGCGGCCAGCGCCGACTCCCCCGGCGCGCGATCGCGCACGACCGCGGCGAGTTGTCCGGCGTAGACCTCGCCCAGGTCGAGGGCGAGATCTTCCTTGCGCGGGAAGTAGTTGGTGACGGTCATCTTGGCCACCTCGGCGGCCGCGGCGACATCGGCGATGGTCACTCTGTCGAATCCGCGGGCCAGGAACAGCTCGGTCGCCCGGTGCGAGATCTGCTCCCTGGTCTGCTGTTTCTTCCTGGCGCGGAGCCCCTGCTGCGTGGTCATGCCATCACCATAGCTGAAGTCGTCACAAATTTATGATTGACATATTTTTATGTCCATTCTAAGTTTGTGTTCGTCGCCGAGCGCGACACCGATCGAAGGAGACAGCGCATGCCGCACGGACCCGATATCGCCGCCCGACCCCGACTCATCCGCATTACCGACGAAGGAGCAGCCGATATGGCCCGATACACGACGATGCGACCAACCCTCGACGACGCGGTCCGCGAGATCCTGACCACGTCCGAGACCCTGCCGCTGCCGAGCCCTCGCCGCACCGGCGCGCCCGATCCCGGCGCGTCCTATCCGGTGACGCGGCGCCGGGCCACCGGCTCGGCCATCCGTTGCGCGCAGACCAGGTCGACGACCGTGCGCAAGCCCCTGCGGATTCCCGGGCGCTGACCCACCGGGTGGGGGCGGTCCGTCGCGGCGGGGCCCCCCCCCCCCCCCGCCACCCCCCCCCCGGGGGGGGGGGGTGGGTGGGGTGCTCGAACACGTCACGCGCCGAGAAGACCAGGTCGGCGGTCCGGCCCAGGGACACCAGCTGGATCGACAGGATCGAGTCA
>NZ_JARWOJ010000022.1 GCF_029868625.1 Nocardia neocaledoniensis
GGGGGGGCCCCCCCCCCCCCCCCCCTCCCCCCCCCCCGCGGGGCCCTCTCCCCCCCCCCCCGCCCCCCCCCTCAAACAACCCCCCCCCCCCCCCCCCCCCCCCCCCCCCCGCGCCGCCCCGGCCCCCCCCCCCCCCCCCCCCCCCCCGCCCGTTCGGGGCCGGTTCCCGCCCGCCGGTAGGGTGTTGCGCGCGGGGCGGGACTCGAGGGAACCGATCGGGCCGGTGGCGCGTCCAAACAAGTAGCGGTGGGGAATCCGCCGGGAGTTGTCAGGTAGGAGAGCTGTGCGCAGCGTTGCGGTGATGCGGGTCCTGGTCGGCGGGATGGTCGGGGCGGCTGTTCTCGCTGGGTGTACGGGGACCGGGGAGGGTGGGTCGGCGACGACCACTTCGGCGAACGCTGGTAGCGACAATCTGTTCAATCCGTGCCGTGGGGCGATGAGTGACGAGGCTTTGCGGGGGGCTGGGCTCGATCCAACGACCATGAGCGTGGTGACAGATCCGCCCACTGGGGCGTCCGCTTGGCGGGTCTGCAATTGGCGTCCGCTCGACGACCGTTACGGCTCGGGTCGCCGCGCCATCGGAATCTTCTCAACCCGGTTCACGCTCGACGATCTTCGAAAGAAGGAGAGCGCGACAGTACTTCGCGACACAACCGTCAACTCACGACCCGGCGTGGTGTCGAAAGAGAACAACGATGTCGACGCGTGCCATGTTTCGTTCAGTGCAGAACAAGGCATGTTCACAGTGCGAGCTTCGTGGTTGAGCACCGAAGGTCCACGGGTGGGTGACCTGTGCACCATGGCCCAGCAATATGCCGAGGCACTCGAGCCCCACCTACCGAAGTGATCGGGGAGGATCACCAATGACCCAGGATCAAGCCGCCTACTGGCGCCAGATGAAACAACAGGCGATCAACGGCGAGTTCAAGATCGACGAAGATCTCGGCAAATCCATCGCCGACGTCGCGAGCCAGTACATCGCTGACCTCGAGCAGCAACGGGAGAACGCGCGAAGCCTCGAGTTCCTCACGGGTTGGGGCGGGCTTCCCTCTGCGAAGGACCTTCGAGCGAAATTCGAGAAGAAGGCCGTGACCGGCGGCCCCGACGGTGCCGACGACTCCGCCGTCGCCCGCATCGACCAGCACATCGCCATCGCCCGCGATCAGCGCGACACCTTCCTCGCCGCCATCGGCAAATTGCAGGCTGTCGACCAGCAGACCGCGGGTGCGCTCGGCACGACCGGGGCGGCGATCTGATGGGTTGGGAAGACGTGGGCAGCTTTCTCGGAGCGGTGGTCGTCTCACCCCTCGAGGCGATCAGTACCACCGTCGCAACGATCGGCACGGGCAGCATCTTCAACCAGATGGAATCCCACGATGCCGCCACGGAGCGCGGGAAGCTCGTCGATCAGGGCAAACAGGCGTGGGAGGGTGATCGCGGCATCATCAGCGACGAGTGGTCGCGCCTCGCGAACGGTGCCGCGCTGACCAGGGCCAAGACCGCCATCGCGAAACCCGAAGCCTTCAGCGAGTGGACGCATCAGCAGATCTGGGACGCGCTCAACGCGGGTGCCGACGGAGCTGTCGACGCCGATCAGGTCAACGCGGGGGCCGACGGCTGGCGCAGGCTCACCACCGGCCTGGAAACCGCCGTGACCACCTATCGGAGCAAGTTCGACGCGGTAGTCGCGGAGAAGTGGTCCGGCCAGTCCGGTAACGCGGCCATCGAGGCGATCCGGACCTACACGACCGAGGCGACGCAGTTGTCCACCAGCTTCCAGATGGTCGCCAACGGTATCGACTGGATGCAGGGTCTGCTGGGACAGGCGAAGATCACCATCCCGGAGCCCGAAGATGTGTCCCTCGCCGAGGATTGGCTCGGCCATGTTCCAGGCAACGGTGTGCTCAAGATGGGAAGCCATCGCGCCAATGAAGCCGAGGCCTCCGCACAGCTGTTCATGATCGGCACCTATCAGCCGGGCGCAACGACCGTCGACGGCCAGACCCCGGTGTTGCCGGCGCCGAAGAACGGCATGACCGACCCCGGGGGCGACGGGAACCCCGACAACGGCGGCAACCCCAACAATGGTGGCGGCAACCCCGACACCAACAACCCGTCGACCGATCCCGCTGGGACGCAACAGGATCCGGCGAGCACCAACGATCCCACCACCACCGACGACACCACCGAGGCCGACAGCACCGACGACGACACGACCGACGACGACACCGACACCACGCCGACGACCACCGACGACGGGTCGACAGCACCGGCGTCGACGGCCGACCCGACCGGGTCCAAGCTCGGCGACGGCACGCCGGGCACCGGCTCGCCTGGCGGCGGTTCGCCCGGCGGTGGCACGGGTGGCGGTTCGCCCGGCGGTGGAGCGGCCGGGGTACCGGGCGCCGGAACCTCGCGTCCGGGGACGACCGGCGGCGGCGCGGCGCAGGCCGCCGGCGTACGCGCGGGCACGGGTACCGCGGGCGCTCGTGGCATGTCGGGGATGCCCGGCATGATGGGCGGCGGCCGTGGCGGCGGCAAGCAGGAGGACGATGACGAGCACACCACGCCCGACTACCTGATCCAGGATCGGGAGAGCGAGCTGATCGGCACCTTGCCGCCGACGCTGCCGCCGGGCGGAGTGATCGGCGCGTGAACCAGCCACCGACGACGGCCGGTTGGCGGCTGTCCCCCGCCGAATTCGCCCTCGTCCTCGAGGGGAATGGTCGCGATCGCGTCCCGTATCCCCTGCGCCGCAGGCCCGAGTTCGCCGAATCGCTCGACGTTCTCGCCGAGCGCCGCAGAGCCATCGCCCTGCGGATGCGCGAGATCTACGACCCGAACCTGCACCGCGTGTTCGAGGTCCTGCTCGAACCCCGGGTCCGCGTCGAGATCGAGGGCTTCACCGGTCCCGGCCAGACCGAGGCGGTCCGCATCTACGCCGGAATCAGCGGCGCCGCGGCGACTCTCGCCGTCCAAGCGCCGGGAGCGACCCGCGAGGACGGCGGCGACATCACTCTCACGAGCCTGCCCGCGAGTGCCGTCGCGGCGCAGATCGTCGCCACGCTGCCCCAGGTCGTCGGCGGGAGCCTGCCGCGTTTCGAAGGGCGTCGCACCGATCTCGACGCGCCCGTCTACGCAAGGAATCCGACCCGGCTGTCACCGGTCGAACAACTGCAGAAGTTCTTCCGCCGTCCCCGCAGCGGCACCGGCGAGATCACCGTGTACCCGGGCTTCGCACTCGACGCCCGCCCGACCGACGACGGCTCCGCCTTCCTCTGGCTGGACTACCCGGACGACGGCCGCTACCTGATGCAGTACCACGATGCCGACAGCTTCACCGTCATCCCCGGTCCGGCAGCCGAGATCACCCGCCGCCTGCAGACCCGGATCGACACCATGACCAGGCGCGCCGACCACGTGGGAGCGCCCTGAACATCGAAACAAGCTCTCCGACAGCCTGTTCCGGTCACCGTGTCGGTCAGGTCGACGGCGCCGCAGCCTGCCGGTGAGAGGGCGACCACCGCTCCCCGTTGCCCCGTGGACGAGGCGCGCTCGGCGGTCCATGAGACGGGGGCACCGAGCGGGGCGATGCACCTTCTCGGGGGTCGAGCGCACCGGTTGCCACTACCGACGCGAGGAAGCTCGCGGCGGTAGTCCACGCCCGCGTCAGCGAGGAGCGACTCCGGCATTCGGCTCGACTGCCGGGCGCTGCCTCGCCGCGCGCAACGCGCGGAGTCCGGCGATGCCGATGGCGAGGTCGGCGGCGATCTCGAACAGGGCGGCGAACCAGGAGAACCCGGTGACGCGGGCTTCGGGCGGTGCGGCGATGAAGCTGTCGCTCAGCGGGCCGAACCAGTCGGGGAGCAGGTGGACGACGGTGAAACCCACCGCGCTGGCGAAGCCGACGATCGCCGCCGCGAGTGGGGCCTCCGGGCGGCGCCGGACCACCAGGAACACCGTGAGCAGGGCGAAGAGTAGTTGCAGGGTGCCGAGGGTGTTCACCAGCGCCGAGGTGACGTCCATGCCGCGCCGCAGATGATCGGCGCCGTGGACGAGCAGGGCGACGGCGAAGACGCCGGTCGTGATGCGCAGGGTCGGATCCGGTGCTGTCATCGGTGTCTCCAGCCGAAAGAGGATCAGTTCTACTACGCATTGTAGTTTTCAAGTGTCGGCGTGCGCAGGCGTTCCGTCGTCACGAACCGGTCACCTCCGGTGCGACGTAGGCTCGGCGCATGGCGTTGTTGCGGGCGGTGGCCGGGATCGTGGCCGCCGCGTTGGTGCTCGGGGTGGCGGAGCTGGTCGCGGCGTTCACCGGCGCGGGGAGCGCGCCCGCGTACGCGCTCGGGGCGACCGTCGTCGACCACACGCCCGACGGGATCCGGGAATGGGCGATCCAGACCTTCGGGACGAACGACAAGGCCGTGCTGTTCGTCTGCATGGGGATGGTCGCGGTTGTCGTCGCCGCGCTGGCGGGCATGCTCGAGCGCGGTGACCGGCCGATCGGGTCGGGCCTGTTCGTCGCCTTCGGGGTGCTCGCCGCCGCCATCGGGGCGGGCCGGATCGGCGGATTCTCCGGCGCGCTGCCCGCCGTGTTCGGCACCGCCGCAGGGGTTCTCGCGCTCCGCGCGCTCACACATCGGATCGACACGGCGCGCGCAGAGGCCGCCGGTCCGGAGGGTGCCGCACCGCCCGAGGCAGGCACGGGCGAGACGGCCCAGGATCACGGCACCGACGCGGCAAGGGACCGTTCGGGTCGGGCGCGGGCAGGCGCGAGCGCCGACGACATCGGCGGAACCGATACCGATGACGCGGCAGGCCGATCGCCGAGCCCGGATCAGGAGCGCAATCGCCCGAGCGCGACGGCGCGGGATGCCGAGCAGGTGGGCTCCGCTCCGGTCGCGCCGAACGGCACCGGGCGGCGGCGAGTACTCGGCGGCATCGCGGCCACCGGCGTGCTCGCACTCGGCGCAGGCACAGCGGGACGGCTGCTCGGCGGCGCGCGCACCGACGTGTCGGCCGAGCGGGCCTCCGTCGAGCTACCGAGCGCCGCCGCCCCACTTCCCGACCTACCGCCGGGTGCGGACCTGCGCCTGCCCGGCCTGACCCCGTACCTCACACCCAACAGCGAGTTCTACCGGATCGACACCGCGCTGAGCCTTCCCCAGGTGTCGACGGACTCGTGGTCGCTGCGGATCCACGGTCTCGTCGAGCGGGAAATCGTGCTCACCTGGGACGATCTCGCGCGGCGTACCCCGGTGGAGAAGACGGTGACGCTGGCCTGCGTCTCCAATCCCGTCAACGGCGACCTGATCGGCAATGCCCGCTGGCTCGGCTACCGGCTCGACGAGCTGCTCGCCGAAGCGGGCCCGCTGCCGCAAGCCGACATGGTCCTGTCCCGCAGCCAGGACGGCTGGACCGCGGGCACCCCGCTCACCGCGCTCACCGACGGCCGCGACGCCCTGCTCGCGATCGGGATGAACGGCGAACCGCTGCCCGTCCGGCACGGTTATCCGGCGCGACTGGTGGTGCCCGGGCTCTACGGCTATGTGTCGGCCACCAAGTGGGTCACCGAACTCGAGGTGACCCGGTTCGACCGCGCCACCGCCTACTGGACCCGCCGCGGCTGGTCGGCACACGGCCCGATCAAGACCGGCACCCGCATCGACACCCCGCGTGGTCGTGGCCGAATCGCCAAGGGCCGCACCGTGATCGCCGGTGTGGCATGGGCCCAGCACCGCGGTGTCACCGGCGTCGAGGTCCAGATCGACAACGGCGACTGGCAGCCCGCGCGCCTGTCCACCGAGGTCTCCATCGACACCTGGCGCCAGTGGGCCTACGACTGGGACGCCACCCCCGGCCCGCACACCCTGCGCGCCCGCACCACCGACGCCACCGGCCAACCGCAGACCGCCGTCGAACAGGACGTCGTCCCCGACGGCGCCACCGGCTACCCCACCCTCACCATCCAGGTGCAATAGCCGGTGTGAGCAGCGGGCACCTGCTGGCAAGATGGTGCATGCTCGTGCACCACACTGCACAACTGAGGAGCGCACGTGTCCGCCATCTTCGATTGGGCAACCAGCGACAACCTGCAGCCGGAACCGGTGACGCTGGAGATATCGTCCGGGCCGAGTCGCCGCAACGCGCCCACCAGAAGGCCTGGTGCTGGCTCGTGTGGGTATCCGACAACAGCATCAGCGTGATCAAGATCTTCGTACTCGATCACGTACTCGGCCAGTACACCCCGCATCTGGAGCTTCGACCGTCGGACGGGCCGGTGACGATCGAAGCTCCGGTGCGCTGCGAAATCGACTGGAAGCGGTTGACCGACCCCGTCCGCTGACTTCGCCCGCTCAGGCGGCGGTGTCGGCCTTGGCGCGTGGGGTTGGTCTGCCCGCGCCGGATTGGGCGTGGCCGACGAACAGGGCCGAGGCGACGATGCCGATGATGAGGATGGCCGCGGGGAGCAGCATCGACTGGGCCAGTGCGGTGCTGAACTCGTCGAGGACGTGGGGCGGGAGGGGGCCGGTGCCCATGCCCTCGCCCACCGGGGCGTCGCCGCCGAGCCCGTTGGCGGTGAGGCGGGCCGCGATGAGGGCGCTGATGGCGGCGCTGCCCAGGACCGAGCCGACCTGGCGGGTCGTGTTGTAGACGCCGGCGCCCGCACCCGCCTGCGCGATCGGCAGGTTGTGCGTGGCGGTCGAGGCCAGCGGGGCCCAGATGCAGGCGTTGGCGAAACCGGCCACGGCCGCGACGAGCAGGAACCAGACGATCGAGGAGTCCGGCTCCATCAGGAACGCGAAGCCGAAGATCGAGCCCGCGAACAGCGTGAAACCGATGGTCGGCACCAGGCGCGGGGGCAGCCGATCGGAGAACTTGCCGATCAGCGGCGCGCTGACGCCGGTCACGATCGCCATCGGCGCGAACACCAGTGCCGACGTGGTCGGCGACATCCCGCGCACCCCCTGCAGATAGAAGTAGGCGGGCACCATCTGCGAGGTGACCGCGGCGCCCATCGCGGCGATCGCCAGGTTCGACAGCGAGAAGTTGCGATCCTTGAACAGGCTCATCGGCACCAGCGGCTCGCCCCGGTTCCTGGCCTGGTTGATCACGAACGCCACCAGCATCACCACGCCGAACCCGATCAACAGCCAGATCCGCAGGGACCAGTCGTGCGTGTTGCCCTCCTGGATGCCGAACACCAGCGCCGTCATGCCGACGCCGCTGAGTACCACGCCGACCAGGTCGAACTTGTGGTCGTTGGTCGGCAGGGCGGGCACCAGCCACACGGCCAGCCCGAAGGCGATGATGCCGACCGGCACGTTGACGATGAAGATCCACTCCCAGCCGAGACTGTCGACCAGCACCCCACCCAGGATCGGGCCGACCAGCGTGGCCAGACCCGCGACGCCACCCCACAGCCCCATCGCGGCACCGCGCTTGTCCGGCGGGAAGGTGCGGGTGATGACGGCCATCGTCTGCGGTGTCATCAGCGCCGCGCCGATGCCCTGGGCGGCGCGCGCGGCGATCAGCATGCCGATGCTGCCGGACAGGCCGCACCACAGCGAGGCGCCGGTGAAGATCGCCAGCCCGATCAGATAGATGTTCTTCGGCCCGTACTTGTCGCCGAGCCGCCCGGTGACCAGCAGCGGCACCGCGTAGGTGAGCAGGTAGGCGCTGGTCACCCAGATGACGTTGGAGATGTCGCTGTTCAGGTCCGCCATGATCGCCGGATTGGCGACCGCGACGATCGTCATGTCGAGCAGGATCATGAAGAACCCGACCACGAGCGCGAACAGCGCCAGCCACGGATTTCGTTGAGTGGTCATCGAAGCGGTTCCTATCGGAGTTCGTCATCGGGCGACCGGACCGGGTCATCCACCGAGAATTCGACCACGCCGGTCGTCGGCGCGCGGCCGGCGGGTGATGCCGCGCCGTCCGCCCGGCGGGTCGCAGCCGCCGCGCGAAGCCTCGCCGCGTCCGAGCGCATGTGTCGAGTATGCGCCTGCGCCCACGGGGGCTCACACCCCGCGGCAGATGCGGTCGCCCGAGGTGGCGAAAATGTGTCGAATTTCTCGAATGACGTCGGAAAGTTGGTGGCATCACATTTTTTGAAGATCAGAAAGTGATTCGTGTTGAATCAGCCCCGTCTCATCGAAAACAAACAAACAGAAATGGGGGGGACAATGATTCGCCGTTATTCCGCCAGGGGTTTCAGCCGGGCACTCGTCATGGGCGCACTCCCGGTAGCCATCGCGGTGACCTGCGCCGACGTCGCGTCCGCGGCACCGGTGGCACCGGTGGTGTCGAGTGTGGAGCGCACCACCTCCTACGACGGGCACACCATCACCTTCGTCGATGATCGGACGATGACGATCGACGGGCACACCGTCACCGTCGACGATCAGAACGTGGTCAGGATCGACGATCGCCAGGTGTCGTTCCGCAGCGTGGCGACACCCGCCGAGGCCCTGATTTCCGTCAACGCGCCGATCGCTGACCCCACCAAGGTGGGAACCGGTGCGTTGGTGGGCGCCGGAGTCGGCGCAGCGGCGGCAGGTATCCCCGCCGCGATCGTCGGCGCGATCCCGGGCGCGGTCATCGGCGGTGTGGTCGGCGCGGGCGCCGGCTTCCTGATCGGTATCGGGACGGTCGCCGCGGCCGTCTTCATCGGCTCGATGGTCGGCTGTGTGACCACGGGCTGCCTCATCGATGTGCCGATCTTCATCGCGGGACTGGCCGCGCAGGCAGCGATCGCCGCTCCCTCGATCGCCGTCGGCGCGGTCGCGGGCATCGCGATCGGCGCGGCGATCGGCGCCGGTATCGCAGGGTTGCCCGCGGCCGGGATCGGCGCCCTCGTCGGTGCCGGCATCGGCGCGGGCGCGGTGACGCTGAATCCGCAACTCGTGCCCTGATCTCCGCCGGACACGACGAGACCCGCTCCCGCATCCTGATGCGAGGGCGGGTCTCGTCGTAGGTCAGAGGCCGTGGGCGTCGAGCCAGGTGCGGGCGGCGGTGGCCGGGGTGGTGCCGGTGTCGACCTGGTGGATGAGGTCGACGAGGTCCTCGGTGGTGAGTTCACCGGCGACGTAGTTGAGTTTCTTCGACTCGGCGCGGTCGAAGATGCCGGAGCGGTAGACGGCCAGCAGGTTCTGGGCACGGAGGGCGTATTTCGGGTCGTCGAGGACGACCAGGTCGGCGGTGTCCGCGTCGGCGGGCGGGCCGTTGAGGACGCCCACCTGGATCTCGCCGTCGCGCAGGGCTTTTCGCAGGGCTGCCGGGTCGGGGTAGGGCTTGCTCGCGGCGAACGCGCAGTCGGCGAGTTGGGGCGGCGCGGTGGCGGCGAGGCCGGGGACGGCGGCGAATCCGGCGGTGAGTTCGGCGCAGCGCGGCGTCAGGGCGGCGACCGTGGTGGCGCCGAGTTCGGGGGTGACCAGCAGCCGGGGGCGCAGATCGGTGCCGTCGGCGGGGTCGGAGACCGACAGGCCCTGCGGGAGGGCGGCATTGACCGCGCCGCCGACGGCCTCGGGGGTGCGGGCCGGGGCGCCGGGATTCCAGCGATCGAGCAGGGCGCCGTTGCGGGCGGGCAGGACCGCGATCCGGCCCGCGTCGAGGTCGGCCAGCGGCGCCGCGGAGTCGCGCACGACCGCCGTCGGGGTGCCGGTACGGGCCAGTGCCTGGGCATAGATCTCGGCGAGCAGAACTGATTCGGTGGTGGCGTCGGCGCCCACCGCGACCACCGTCCGCGACTCGTCGGCGGCGCAGGAAACAGTGGCGAAAGACCAGGTGGCGACCACTACCGCGGCGACCGTCCTGCGCACCGCTCGCGACCCCATCCGGCGACACCACCTTCCTGTATTTGCCGTCAACCCACGCAATTCGGCGCGACGCGGGGCAGTATGAACAACCAGAATGTACCCGCGGCCCCGTGGCCGCGTGCACAGCGCACTGCCCGCCTTTGCCGGAAGGACACCAGTGAAAACCGCGTTCGCCTCCTCCACACCTGGACAACGCCGACCGGCACGCCGCCTCGCCGTCCGAGCGGGCCGGGTGCTCGCCGCCGCCGTCGCACTGGCCGCCGCCATGATCGTCGCCTCCTGCGGCAACTCCGATCCGCTCGCCGCCAAGGGCGACTGCGCCAGCGACGCCCTGATCATCGGCTCGGCCAACTTCCCCGAGTCCGAGACCGTGGCCAACATCTACACCGAGGTGCTGCGAATCAACGGCTTCAAGGTCGACACGAAGTTCAATATCGGCAGCCGCGAGGCCTACATCCCCGCCCTGCGCCAGTGCGCGATCTCGCTGATCCCCGAATACACCGGAAACCTGCTGCAGTACCTGAACAAGGACGCCACCGCGACCGCGGAGCCCGAGGTGAACGCGGCACTGACCGCGGCCCTCGGCAGCGAACTGGCCATCGCGACCCCGGCGCCGGGCCAGGATTCCGACGCCGTCGTCGTCACCCGCGCGACGGCCGACCGCTGGAAGCTGACCAGCATCGCCGACCTGGCCCCGCACTCGGCCGAGGTGAAGTTCGGCGCGCCCGCCGAGTTCGCGCAGCGCCCCGGTGGCCTGCCGGGTCTGAAGAAGAACTACGGGCTCGACATCACCGACGCCAACTTCGTGCCGATCGCCGACGGCGGCGGGCCCGCGACGGTGCGCGCGCTGGTCGACGGCCAGGTCACCGCGGCCGACATCTTCACCACCTCGCCCGCGATCGCGCAGAACAACCTGGTGGTGCTCGCCGACCCGAAGAGCAACTTCGCCGCCCAGAACGTGGTGCCGCTGTTCAACGCCGCCAAGAAGACCGACAAGGCGGTCGCCGTGCTCGACGCCGTCTCGGCCAAACTCACCACCACCGAACTGATCTCGCTCAACACCGCGGTCTCCGGTGACAGCAAGATCGAACCCAAGGCCGCCGCACTCGCCTGGATCACCGCGCAGGGGCTGAACTCCCCCATCGGCTAGGAGACCCGTTGTCCGACATCGAATTCCGCGGAATCGAGAAGACCTACCCCGATGGCACCCGGGCGGTTCGCGGCCTGGATCTGCGGATCGAATCGGGGTCGTTCACCGTGTTCGTCGGCCCGTCGGGCTGCGGCAAGACCACCTCGATGCGGATGATCAACCGGATGGTCGAGCCGAGCGCGGGCACCATCACTCTCGACGGCCGCGATATCGCCTCGGTCGACCCGGTGAAACTGCGGCTCGGGATCGGGTACGTGATCCAGAGCGGCGGGCTGCTGCCCAACCGCAAGGTGATCGACAATGTGGCGACCGTGCCGATGCTGCTCGGCGCCTCCCGCAAGGACGCCCGCGCCGCCGCGCTCGATGTGCTCGACCGGGTCGGCCTGGATCGCGGTCTGGCGCAGCGCTATCCGGCGCAGCTCTCGGGCGGGCAGCAGCAGCGCGTCGGGGTGGCGCGGGCGCTGGCCGCCGACCCGCCGGTGCTGTTGCTGGACGAGCCGTTCAGCGCCGTCGACCCGGTGGTGCGCGCCGAACTACAGGTCGAGATGCGGCGGCTACAGGCCGAACTGCACAAGACGATCGTGTTCGTCACCCACGACATCGACGAGGCGATCACCCTCGGCGACCGGATCGCGGTGTTCGGGCGCGGCGGCGTGCTGCAACAGTTCGGCGCGCCCGAACAGGTGCTCGCCCAGCCCGCCACCGATTTCGTCGCGGAGTTCGTCGGCCGGGATCGCGGCTATCGCGCGCTGTCGTTCCGTACCGCCGACGGGGTCGCGCTGGCCCCGATCCGCACCGTCGAGGCCGACGCGGTCGCCGGGTTGCGGCTCGAACAGGGTGAATGGGCGCTCGTCGTCGACGCCGACGGCAAGCCGGGCGGCTGGGTCGACGTCACCGGGGTGGAGGGCGTGCGCGCCGGCCGCAGTGTGGCGGCGAGCGTGTCCGCCGGTGGTTCCCTGTTCACCCCCGGCGGCGACCTGCGTCAGGCCCTCGACGCGGCGATCTCCTCGCCGTCGGGTATCGGTGTCGCCGTGGATGATTCGGGCGCCGTGCGCGGTGGCCTGCTCGCCACCGATGTGCTCACCCAGCTCGCGGAGCAGCGCGGCGTCGAGGACGCCGAACGGAACCGGGAGTTCTTCGACCAGGACGCCTCGTGAGGTATCTGCTCGACAACTTCGCCGAGGTCATGGCGATCACCCGCGAGCACCTGGTCCTCGCGCTGGTCCCGCTGCTGCTCGGCCTGCTGATCGCGATCCCGTGCGGCGCGCTGATCCGCGGCAACGGCTGGGCCCGGCGGATCACCACGACGGTGTCGAGCCTGGCCTACACCATCCCCTCGCTGGCCCTGTTCGTGATCATCCCACCGCTGGTTGGTATCTCGGCGATCGATCCGCTGAACGTGATCATCGCGCTCACGGTGTACTCCACCGCGCTGCTGCTGATCGCGGTGCCGACCGCGCTGGATTCCGTCCCCGCCGATGTCGTCGACGCCGCCGACGCGATCGGATTCGGGCGCCTGCGGCGCACGCTGACCGTCGACATGCCCTTGGCGCTGCCGGTTTTCGTCTCCAGCCTGCGGGTCGTGGTGGTCACCGATATCGCGATGGTGTCGGTCGGCGCGCTGGTCGGCGTCGGCGGGCTCGGCAAGCTGTTCACGCAGGGATACCAGCGGGACTATCCCGACCAGATCGTCGCGGGCATCATCGTCACCCTGGTGCTCGCGCTCATCTTCGATCGGCTGGTCTTCCTGCTCGGCAAGCTCGCGACCCCGTGGACCCGCGCCGACGGGCGAGAGGAATCGGCATGAATCTGTTCGTCGAAGCCTGGCGGTACCTGACCGACGGCGCGAACTGGGGCGGCTCCGCCGGAATCGGCACCAGGCTGCTGCAGCATCTCTGGTACAGCTTCCTCACGGTCGCGCTGTCGGCGCTCGTCGCGGTGCCGCTCGGCCTGGTGATCGGGCACACCCGGCGCGGCAGCGCGGTGCTGGTCGGTTTCGCCAATGCCATGCGGGCATTGCCGACGCTGGGCCTGCTCACCTTCCTGGTGCTCGGACTCGGCCTCGGGCTGATCCCACCGCTGCTCGCGCTGATCACGGTCGGTATCCCGCCGCTGCTGGCCGGCGCGTACGCGGGCATCGCGAACGTGCCCGCCGACGTGGTCGACGCCTCCCGCGCGATGGGGATGACCGAATCCCAGATCCTGTTCCGGGTCGAACTGCCCAATGCCATGCCGGTGATGCTGGGCGGACTGCGCGGCGCCACCCTGCAGGTGGTGGCCACCGCGACGATCGCCGCCTACGTCAACCTCGGCGGGCTCGGGCGCTACATCTTCGACGGGATCGGCCTCTACCGCTACGACCTGGTGCTGGTCGGCGCGCTGCTGGTGGCCGTGCTCGCGCTGGTGCTCGACGCGATCCTGGCGGCGGCGGTCTGGGTCAGCGCGCCGGGCACGGGGCGGCTGGCCCGTGGAACGGTCGTCGGCACGGACACGACGCTCGTCGCGGAGTAGGTCGTCGAGGGCCCGGGCACACCGGTGACGACCCGTCACGAGTCGCCGTTGAAGGGCTGAATGCCTCGGGGTTTGCGGTCTCGCCCCCGTCGCTCCCGGCCCGCGAGGGTCAGTCGTCGCCGAGCAGGGCCCGCAGGTGCGGATCGGCTGCCAGCACCTGCTGCATCCTGGCGCGCTCCTGGACTCGGTGGGCCCGCGTCTGCAGCCACTCCTGCACGGCCGTCACGACCGCCGCGTTCACCGACAGGCCGTCGGCCTCGGCCGCACCGGCGAGCTGCGCGTACACCTCGTCGGGGAGCTGGGCGGAGAAGGTCGTCATCCTCCGATGATCCCAGACAACGCGACAGCGCCCCGTTCCGGGGAACGGGGCGCTGTCGGTGGAACGCTGCGGACTAGGCGACGCCCTCGGCGCGCGCGGCCTCGGCCACGGCCTCGGCGACCGCCGGCGCCACGCGCGGGTCCAGCGGGCTGGGGATGATCCGGTCCACGGCCAGCTCGTCGGCGACGACACCGAAGATGGCGTCGGCGGCGGCGACCTTCATGCCCTCGGTGATCCGGCGGGCGCCCGCGTCGAGCGCGCCCTTGAACACACCGGGGAAGGCCAGCACGTTGTTGATCTGGTTCGGGAAGTCGCTGCGGCCGGTCGCCACGATCGCGGCGTACTTGGCGGCCACCTCGGGGTGGATCTCCGGGTCGGGGTTCGACATGGCGAACACGATCGACTCCGGCGCCATCGAGGCGATGAGCTCCTCGGGAATGGTGCCCGCGGACAGGCCGAGGAACACATCGGCACCGGCCAGCGCCTCGGCGGCACCACCGGTCAGACCACGCGGGTTGCTGCGGGCGGCCAGCTCGGCCTTCACGCCGTTGAGGCCGTCACGCCCGGCGCTGACGATGCCCTTCGAGTCGAGCACGACCACATCGGGCACGCCGGCGGCGAGCAGGATGTTGGCGCAGGCCACACCGGCCGCACCGGCACCGGACACCACGACCTTGAGGGCCGACATGTCCCGGCCCTGCTGGGCGGCCGCGCCCTTGAGGGCGGCCAGCACCACGATGGCGGTGCCGTGCTGGTCATCGTGCATGACGGGGCAGTCCAGCGCCTCGATCACGCGCCGCTCGATCTCGAAGCAGCGCGGCGCCGAGATGTCCTCGAGGTTGACCGCGCCGAAGCTGGGGCGCAGGTGGATCAGCGTCTGGACGATCTCGTCCGGATCGGTGGTGTCGAGCACCAGCGGAATCGAGTTCAGGCCGGCGAACTTCTTGAACAGCGCGGCCTTGCCCTCCATGACCGGCAGCGAGGCGCGCGGGCCGATGTCGCCGAGGCCGAGCACGGCGGTGCCGTCGCTGACCACGACCACGAGGCGGTCGGTCCAGGTGTAGGTCTTGGTGAGCGCCGCGTCCTCCGCGATCGCCCGGCTGACCTGGGCGACACCGGGGGTGTAGGCGATCGACAGGTCGCGCTGGGTCTCGAGCGGGGCGCTGAGCTCGACCGAAAGCTTGCCACCGAGGTGGCCCGCGAAGATCTCGTCTTGGGTGATGGCAGCGAGGCTCGCTGCGTCATCGGCCTTGGGCGCCGCGGTGGCATTCGGTGCGTCAGTCACAGGTGACACGATTTCACTCCTGCTCGAGTCGGACTCAACCGGGGGACGGTTACCGCCGGGTATATCGGGATTACGGAATTCACAGAGCACTCAGGGGTGCGCAGCCAGGGCGAACACGGGTGAAACCGGGTCGTGTGGCGCGGCACAGATCCGCCGAGCGGAGCCGGACGGGTGGTCCGGGCGGACAAACGGGTCGGCACTCGGCCGCGACGGTGCGTCGCGGGGCGGAGGCCCACCTCGGTCCCCGTACCCGGCGGTGGCTTGGGCAGGGAATCCGCAACATTCTGCCAGCCCGGACGAGGACTTGCCAAACCGGTCCCGTGTGTCTCCCGGCCGCGCGTCATGGATCGAGGGTAGCGGCGGGGAATTGCCGTGGCGTTAGCGAAATCTCGCGGCGGCGGGGGAACATCCGGTGAACAGTCACACCGCGGCGGGTCGGCTCGCGGTGAGCTCTCCGCCGAACGCGTCGGGTCCGTCGACCCGGCGCACCCACACCTCGTCGAGGCCACCGCAGCGCTGCCCGACCGACCAGTCGGCGCTCACGTCCGGGTAGTCGATGCGCCGGTGGATGCCGCGGCTCTCGGTGCGCACGAGCGCGCTGTGGCCCGCCCACCGCGCGACCGCGAGCAGCGCGGCCGCCTGTCTGGCCTTGACCTGCCCGACGCCGATGCCGCCGAGTTCGTAGCGCGCCCCCGGCCACAGCGCGTCCAGCTCGGCGATGCTGTCGCGCAGGCTGCCCGCGCTGCGCCGGTAACTGCGCCGCAGCGGGAGCGTGTGCTCCTGCACCAGGCCGATCACCGCGCGCGGGTCGAGATGGGCGTGCGGACCCAGGCCGGCGCCCGGGACCGGCCGGCCGGTGGTGGCGCGCTCCGCGGCCGCGGCGAAGGTGGCCGCGCCCGCCCCCGCCCAGGCGCCGGAGGCCAGGGCCCCCGCGCCCCCACCCCGCCCCCCGCCACGGCCGCGCCTAACAGCCACCACACGCGATCGGTGTCGACCGGGGTCTCGAGCAGTTCCCGGCAGGCCTGCACGATCAGCAGGAACGGCACGACGGTGCACACC
>NZ_JARWOJ010000023.1 GCF_029868625.1 Nocardia neocaledoniensis
TGACAACCCCGGCCCAGGCACCACCCACCCCCCCCCCGTTAACACCCGCCCCCCCCCAACCATGCAAAAAACCAACAACCGGACAAACCGCCCACCAAGAAGTGCTCAAACCGTAACCCGGGGGCCCCCCCCAACCCCCCCGCCCCCCAACCCCCCCCCCACACCCCCCACCCCGCGGGTTCGGGGGGGGGGGCCCCGACCAGTAGGACGATCCGGTTCTCGACCGCGGCCAGCAGCGCGTCCTGCTGGGTCTTGGAGAAGCGATGCACCTCGTCGATGAACAGGACGGTCTGCTCCCCCACCGTCAGCCTGCGCCGGGCCACGTCGATGACCGCGCGGACCTCCTTCACCCCGGCCGACAGCGCGGACAACGCCTCGAACCTGCGGCCGGTGGCCTGCGACAGCAGCGAGGCCAGGGTGGTCTTCCCCGTGCCGGGCGGGCCGTAGAGCAGCACCGAGGCCGCCCCCGAGCCCTCGACCAGACGGCGCAGCGGTGAGCCGGGGCCGAGCAGGTGCTGCTGCCCGATCACCTCGTCGAGCGAGCGCGGCCGCATCCGGACCGCCAGGGGCGCCCCGGGATCGCGCCGGACCACCGCGTCGAGCCCCTGCGCGGGTGCGGGGTCGTCGCCGGGCACGTCGAACAGGCTGTCACTCACGTCGAGCAGGGTACCGATGCCCTCGGACAGGTCCGCGAGTTGAACGGCTGCCCAATTCTTGTGTGTCCGACTTGCGCGCCGGGCCGCGCTGGGATGAGATCGCTGATCGTGGTCGAAAACACCGGGTTCGCCGTAGGACAGTTCGCTCGCCGCACCCTGTTCAAAGGCGGTACCGCCGCCGCGGCGGCCGCGCTGCTCACCGCCGCGCCCGCGCACGCCGCGGGAGCGGTGTTCCGGCACGGTGTCGCCTCGGGCGATCCACTGCCCGACGCGGTGATCCTGTGGACCAGGGTCACCGTCGCCGAGGACGCGACCCCCGGTTCCGGGCTCGGCGCTCCCGCCACCGTCCGCTGGGAGATCGCGGCCGACGAGTCGTTCAGCCGGCTCGCCGCCGCCGGGACGGCCACCGCCACCGCGGCCGGCGACCACACCGTGAAGGTCGACGCCACCGGCCTGACCCCGGGCACCGACTACGTCTACCGCTTCACCGCGCTGGGCGAGACCTCTCCCGTCGGCCACACCCGCACCGCCCCCGCCGACGACGCCGAGGTCGACCGCCTGCGCCTGGGCGTGGTCTCGTGCTCCAACTGGGAAGCGGGCTGGTTCGCCTCCTACCGCCACCTGGCCGCGCGCGGCGACCTGGACGTCGTCCTGCACCTGGGCGACTACCTCTACGAGTACGGGCGCGGCGAATACGGCGGCCGAGCAGGCGCGGTCCGGGGACACGATCCGGTACACGAGATCGTCAGCCTCGCCGACTACCGGATCCGGCACGGCCAGTACAAGACCGACCCCGACCTGATGGCCCTGCACGCGGCGGTGCCGTTCGTGTGCACCTGGGACGACCACGAATCGGCCGACAACTCCTGGCGCGACGGCTCCTCCCACCACGATCCCGCCGTCAGCGGACCATGGCAGGACCGCAAGGCCGCCTCCACGCAGGCCTACCTCGAGTGGATGCCGGTGCGCGCCGACCGCGCCGACGGCGGGCTGCGGATCTACCGCAGGCTGCGGTTCGGCACACTCGCCGAGCTCTCGATGCTGGATCTGCGCACCTACCGCGACGAGGAGGCCGGGCCGGGCGCGGGCTGGCGCCGCGCCGACGATCCCGCCCGCACGATCACCGGCCGGGCCCAGATGGAGTGGCTCACCGCGGGTCTGGTATCCGCACCCACCCGGTGGAAACTGATCGGCAACTCCGTGATGGTCGCCCCGGTGGTGTTCCCGCCGCTGGAACCGGCGACCACCGACGCCATCACCTCGGTGCTCGGGCTGCCGCAGGGCGGCCTGACCGTCAACGGTGACCAGTGGGACGGCTACACCGCCGACCGCGCCACCCTGTATCGCGCGATCGCCGACAACGGCGTCAGCGACGTGGTGTTCCTGACCGGCGACATCCACACCTCCTGGGCCGCCGACCTGCCCCTCGACGCCGCGAACTATCCCGGCGGGCCCACCGTCGGCGCGGAATTCGTCGTCCCGTCGGTCACCTCGTCCAGCGTCGGCGACCTGCTGAAGGTGCCGCCGCGCACCGCCTCGGTCCCCGCCGAGGAGGCCATCAAGACCGCCAATCTCCACCTGCGCTACGTCGAGCTGGACTCGCACGGCTACGGCGTGCTGGAGGTGACGCCCGAGCAGGCGCGGATGGACTGGTTCTACGTGTTCGACGTCAACGATCCGGCCACCGGCGTGCGTCATGCCGTCTCCTTCGCGGTGCCCACCGGCGGCCGCGTGGAGCCGCGACCGGTGCACTGAGCACGGATCTGTCGGCGCCGCGGAAATCGGCGCAGAATTCTGCGGGAGGCTGTCGATCGCGGCCGCGTTCGCTCGTCGGAGAAGTACGGCCACCCGACGAGCGGGCAGCCCAGATCCGAAGGAGCTCCCCCATGAGCCAGTACCTGGTCCTGATCTACGGCGACGAAGCCACCTACGCCGCCATGTCCCCCGCCGAACTCGGTGACATGCTCACCGCGCACCGCGCCTTCCAGCAGCTCGCCGGCGAGGCCAACCTCGGCGGCCACGCCCTGCAGCCCACCGGCACCGCGACATCGCTGCGTCACGATGCCGACGGCGAGGTCGTCATCACCGACGGTCCGTTCGCCGAGGCGAAGGAAGCACTGGGCGGCTACTACCTGATCGAGGCGCCGGACCTGGACGCGGCGATCGCGCTCGCCGCGCAGGTGCCCGCCCCGACCGGCGGCGTCGAGGTGCGCCCGATCAAGGTCTTCCCGCAGCCGTGACGACGACGGCGGCCGCGGCCGTCGAGCAGGCGCACCGTCGTGAATGGGCCTTCGTGCTCGCCGCGACGGTGCGGCTGGTCCGCGATTTCGATCTGGCCGAGGAGTGCGTACAGGACGCCTACGCCGCCGCGCTGACCGCCTGGGCGAGCGACGGCGTCCCGGCCAGACCGGGCGCGTGGCTGACCACGGTGGCCCGGCGGCGCGGCCTCGACCTGCTGCGCCGCGACAGCACCCTGCGCCGCGCCCTGCCTCGACTCGTCGTCGACGAACCGGTCGCCGATCCCGCCGACCTGGCCCTCGCCGATCTCGACGGCCCGGCGATCCCCGACGACCGGCTCCGGCTGATCAGCACCTGCTGTCATCCCGCGCTTGCCTTCCCTGCGCAGGTGGCGCTCACGCTGCGGCTCGTCTGCGGCGTGACCACCGCCGAGGTCGCCCGCGCGTTCCTGGTGAGCGAGGCGACCATGGCCGCGCGGATCACCAGGGCGAAGAAGAAGATCGCGGTCGCCGCGATCCCGTACCGGGTGCCGTCGGTGCGGGAACTGCCGCACCGTCTCGACGCGATCTGCGCGGTCATCCATCTGCTGTTCACCACCGGCCACACCGCGCCCGGCGGCGAGCAACTCGTCCGCACCGATCTGGTGGGCCGCGCGCGGCAACTCGCGCGGATGATGCACGCGCTGGTGCCCGACGACCCCGCGGTCACCGGGCTCCTCGCGCTGATCCTGCTCACCGATGCCCGCCGCGCGGCCAGGGTGAACGCGGCGGGCGAGTTGTGCACGCTCGAGTTCCAGGACCGCGCGCGCTGGGACCAGGCGGCCATCGCCGAGGGCATCGCCCTGGTGAAACAGGCGCTGCCACATACCGATCGGTACACGCTGCAGGCGGCGATCGCCGCCGTCCACGACGAGGCACCCACGTGGGCCGACACCGACTGGCCCGAGATCATCGGGCTCTACCGGCTGTTGCTGCGCGTGTGGCCGTCGCCCGTCGCCCGGCTCAACCACGCGATCGCGGTCGGCCTGGCCGGTGATCCCGACCGGGCTTTGGCACTGCTGGGCCCACTGGGTGACGAACCCGCGCTCGCCACCTACGGCTACCTCGACGCGGCCCGCGCCGCCTTCCTGGCGGAGGTGGGGCGCACCGACGAGGCGCTCGCCGCCTACGAGGCCGCGCTGCTGCTCACCGACAACACCGTCGAACGCGCCCACCTGCTGCGCAAGCACTCGGCGTTGGCCGGGTGACCCCCGGCGACTCATGGCACCCCGCGCACGCGGCGAACCGACGGCCCGATCGTCGACGGCGTGCTCCCCCTCAGGCGCCCTCGGCCGCGAACGCGCGTTTCCACTCGCGGAACCCCTCCTCGGAGCGCCCCCGCCGCCAGTACCCGGAGATCGAGAACCACTTCGGCGCGACACCGCGTTCCTTGCGCAGATAGGGGCGAATGTGGCGCATCACGGCCTCGGCCTCGCCGTGCACGAACGCCTGAACCTGGCCGGGCAGCCACTCGGTCGCGCGAACGGCGGCCACCAGCGGCGCGTGCTCGCCGGCCAGATCGTCGGGGATCAGGTCCGAGGACACGCCGCGATGCACCCACCGCAGGCGCAGGTCGCCGGGTGAGCTGAGCGCGATCTCGTCCTCGGCGCCGCCCACCTCGACGAACACGAGCGCGGGCGCGCCTGCGGGCAGCGCCTCCACGGCCGCGGCGATGGCCGGCAGCGCCGACTCGTCCCCGGCGAACAGATACCAGTCGGCCGCGGGATCGGGGGCGAAGGCACCGCCGGGCCCGTTCAGCCAGAAACGCGCGCCCGGCTCGACCGCCCGCGCCCACGGCCCCGCGATGCCCTCGTCACCGTGCACCACGAAGTCGATGCTGATCTCGCGCCGCTCGGCGTCGTAGGACCGCACGGTGTAGGTGCGCAGCACCGGCTGACTCTCCGGGCCGAGGGTCGCACGCACGGTGTCGAGGTCGAGCGGCTCGGGATATTCGACGCCGGGCGGCGGAAAGACGAGCTTCACGTAGGCGTCGGTGAAGGCGTTCGGGGTGAACTCCGGCCCGACGCGGCCGACGATCCGCACCAGGTGCGGGGTCAACCACTGCTTGCGGACGACGGTGACACTGACCGGATTCGGCACTGCTGCTCCCAACTTCCTCGGACCACCGCGACGGTACTCCCGTCGCGCCGGGAAGTGGGGAGCTCGCTACTCCGCCCAGCGCTCCTCGAGCATGGCCGACACCTGTTCGGCGAAGTCGCCGACCGCGTCGTCGCCGGTGACCCTGGCATCCTCGGCCAGCGCCGACCAGCGGTTGATCAGCGCCTCCGAGCGCGGCACGGACAGGCCGTGCTCACGGGCGGTGGCGATGCGCGTGTGGTCGGCGGGCAGGAACCAGTACGTGGACAGCCACACCCAGATCAGGCGCGCCTCCAGGATGCGCTCGGCCAGGACGGTGTCGTCGGCCAGCGACGGCCACACCCCGACCACCGCCGAGCGCCACGCCTCCACCATCTCCCTGGCCCTGCTGCGCGACAGCTCGAAATCGCACAGGCAGCCGGGGAACGACACCAGCGCGTACGCGATGTCGAGGGTGGCGTCGCGGAAGCCGCCCCACTCGTAGTCGAGGAAGCGGGCGCCCTCGTCGTTCATGATCACGTTGTCGGGGCACAGGTCCGACGGGCTGAACGCGCGGTAGCGGCCGCCGGTGAACAGGCGATTGCCGTGCACGATGCGCTCGGCGATCTCGCCGGGGACCTCGATGCCGAGTTCGGCCTGCAACAGGCCGGGCACATCAGCGATCGCGGCCTGGGCCTGCTGGGCGATGCCGTCGACGCGGTGCGCCGAGTCGACCCGCCGCATCAGGGCGACGAAGTCCGGCTCGCGTCCGACGGTCGCGGCGTGCATCCGGCCCAGCGCCTGCGCGAACGCCATCAGCGAGTTCCGCGTGCCGGGCTCGGCGCGGGTCTGCAGCACGGAGGTGAGCAGCGCGTTCTCGCCCAGATCGGAGAGCACGAGCAGCCGGTCCGGCACGCTGTGCGCGATCAGGTAGGCGCCGGGGCGCTGTTCGCGGCTGAGCGCGGTGGTGAACTGGTAGGACACCGCCTCGCGCAGGAACGCGGCATCGATGCTGGCGACTCCGGGCGCCATGCCACCGGTGACGCGGTCCGAGGCGGTACCGCGCACCTGTTTCACGATCAGCGTGCGCGGCAACGAGAAAGCGTTCTCCGCGACACGCACACGCAGGACTGTTGTCCTGCCACTGCCACTGAGCTCCATCGGATCACTCAGCTTCACCGGAGCACCCATTCGCTTTGTGAGCAACTGTTGTGCTGCGGACACGACGTCGGCGGCGCGTTCGGCCAATAGTGCGGTCATCGCCTCTCAAGCTACTCGTACCTGGTCACTTCTAGCGAGCGGTTACACAACCTTTCCGCGTCGCTCGGCGTGTTGGGGCCAGGGTTGCGCCGGGTGTGCCTGTTCGCTTGACACACCAGTGCGCCGTCGGGTTTTCTCATCGTCAACTGCTGTGCGCCACACCGCAAACCGGTTGAGTCGAAAGGTCTACCACAGTGACCGACACACCGTACGCCGCATCGAGCGATTCACCGGGTGGGCCACCGCGATCCGGCGGTGGCGGACAGTTCGCCGAGGGCACGGGCCGCCACGAGGGGCCGGGTCAGCCGCCCGCGTCCGGCCAGGGGCCGAGCAGGCACGGAATGGCCGGTGGCGCAGGGTATCCGCAATTCGAGGGCCCCGGCGCCGCGCAGTACGGTGACGAACCGCTCGAGCCCGCTCCGCCGGTTGCCGGCACCGGGCACGCGGCACCGCAGTACGGTCCGGCGGGCACCGGTCCCGGTTACCCCGCGCCACAGGGGAAACCGGACACCGGGAACTATCCGGCCACCCCCGCGCCCGGCGTGTCGGCCACCGGCGGCGGGCAGCCGCAGGGTTACTACCAGCCGGAAACACAAACGCTCG
The DNA here is from genome assembly GCF_029868625.1 of Nocardia neocaledoniensis. Classification (GTDB taxonomy): domain Bacteria; phylum Actinomycetota; class Actinomycetes; order Mycobacteriales; family Mycobacteriaceae; genus Nocardia; species Nocardia neocaledoniensis_A. Next base: position 6,872 of record NZ_JARWOJ010000023.1, read on the forward strand.
ATGTGGGGCGGTCGCTGAGCTACGGCTGGGAACGCTTCCGCGCCAATCCGGGCCCGTGGCTCGGCGTCACGGCGGTGGGGGTGCTCATCTATCTGGCCGTCCTCGCGATCGTCCAGATCTTCGATCCCACTTCGCTGTTCACGGTGCTGTTCCTGTTCCTGATGGTGGCGGTGGCCCTGTGGCTGCTGCAGGCGGTGATGATCCGCGGCGCGCTCTACGAAACCGACGGATACCCACCGGCTTTCGGCTCGTTCTTCCGCTTCGTGAACGCGGGCAATGTCCTGCTCACCGCCCTGCTGGCCTTCGCCGCGACACTCCTCGCGTCCTCGCTGTGCCTGCTGCCCGGACTCGTGGTCGGTTTCCTGTGCATGTTCTCGCTGCACTTCGTCATCGACCAGGACTACGGTCCGCTGGAGGCGATCAAGGCGAGCGCGATCCTGGTGGTGAACAATCTGTGGGCCGCCCTGCTGCTGGCACTGACGATCGCGCTGGTCACCGCCGTGGGGCTGGTGCTGTGCGGGCTCGGATTGTTCGTCGCCGGTCCGGTGTGCGCGATCGCGGTCACCTACGGCTACCGGGTCCTCACCGCCGGGCCGGTCGCCCGGATCTGAGTCAGCGGCCCGGCAGCGTGCGCATGCCCAGGGCACGCTTGAGTCGTTCGAACGGGCCGGGATCGTTGCCGGCGCGCGGCCGCAGCCACAGCACCGCCACCCCGGCCACGACGATGCCGAGCAGGTTCACCGCGATCTGACCGACCGACTGGAACGCGCGCGTCCATTCGCCGACCGTCGCCGCGACCACCGCGTATCCGGCGGCGGGCACCGTGGTCACCGAGATGAACACGCCGACCAGCGCCGCGGACTTCGAGGTGACCAGCGAGAGCATGCCGGCCGCACCCGCCAGCAGGGCCACCACCAGGGAGAACGGCCCCACCTGGTAGATGAAGTCGACATTGTGCGCGTCGAGCACGCCCTCGGTGGTGATCCAGCCGACCTTCTCCCAGATCATGGTGGCCAGCGCGGTCACCGCCATGGCGAACGGGAACGCGAAGACCAGCGCGATGAGCGAACGCCGGGCCAGCCGCCACTCGCGCCGCACCAGCGCCACCGACAGCGCCGCCAGCGGCCCGAACTCCGGGCCGACCACCATCGCGCCGACGATCGTGACCGCCGAGTTGGTCGCCACACCGATCGAGGACAGCAGGCAGGCGATCGTCAGAAAGGCCACGAAGGTGGCGTTGAGCGAGGATTCCTCGTGCGTCTCGGCCTGCAGCTGTTCCCACACCACCGCGTCGTCCGGGTCGCCCGGCGCCTCGTGCACGGCATGCTCGGCGGCATCGGACAGCACGGTCTCGACCGGGTTGAGCGTGATGCCGCCGCTGTGCACGAGACCGAGCCTCTTGATGTCGGCGAGTACGGCGTTGGCGGCCTCACGGGCGACATCGGCCTGGACGAGATCCCCGACCGGCTCGACGGCGATGCCGCGCGCGAGCGTCACATGGGTGACGCCGGGATCGGCCGCGAGCACCCCCATCAGCGCATCGGTCTGCTCGGGCGGCGAGATCACACGCAGGTGGAGCACAGGGTGGCCCTTCCGGTCGGCACCGCGGGGCGGCGCGTGAACAGACCAGAAGGTACCGGGTCCCCTGTGTACGCGCTATTTCTCCGCGGCAACGGCTTTCGCCGCGTCGGCCGCGGGCTTG
>NZ_JARWOJ010000024.1 GCF_029868625.1 Nocardia neocaledoniensis
GCGGGGGGCGCCCGGGTTTAACGGGTGGGCCCCCTAACTGCCCTACACCCGCGGCCGCTGGGTGCAGCCGGCGCGCACGACCCCCGCGCGCCGCGCCGGGGGCGTCGAGCTGCTGACCGCCGCGGGCAGCGCCACCGACGCCACCCAGGACCTGTTCGCCCGGAATCCCGACGCCGGTAAGGAACTGGTGGTCGGTCTGGACGAGACATTCGGCGCGCTGGCCGCCGATCCCTCGGCACTCACCGACACCGTCACCGGACTCGGCACCTCCTTGACCCGCCTCGCCACCGTGTTCAATTGGGGACCGAGCAAACAGATGCGCTGGGACATCACGGTCTCGTTCACCCCGTTCCGGCAGTACACGGCGGCCGATTGCCCCCGCTACGGCGCACTGAGCGGACCTCGCTGCGGTGGGCCCTCGGTGCCCGAAACAGCCGCGCCGCAGACCTATCCGGCCCAGCTGCTGCCGGGATGGCTCGCCACGGCGGGCCCCGCCCCGATGCCCGGACTGCCGACGCTGACCGCGCCCGCCCTGCCTGGGCTGTCACTTCCCCCCATCCCCGGACTCGTCGTCCCCGGTCTCACCGCACCCGCGAGTCGCACCGAGCCGATCGTCCTGACCGGCCCGGATGCCGTCGCGGCACTCGTCGGCGGCAAGCCGAATCTCACCGAGCTGCTGCTCCTCGGCACCGTGCTGACCGGGGCGACCGTCACCCTCGACACACCCGCCGGAGGGCACTGACATGCGTTCGCGCACCACCTATCTCGGTCTCGCCGTGTTCGTCGCGCTGGCACTCGTCGCGACCGTCACGATCTGGTCGACCCTGCAGCGTTCGGTCCCCGGCGACACCCACCGCTACAGCGCCACGTTCACCGACGTGCTCGGGCTACGCGAGGGCGATGACGTGCGGATCGCCGGAGTGCGTGTCGGCCGGGTCGACGCGATCGAGCTCGTCGACCGCAGACATGCCAGGGTGACCCTGTCGGTGCGGGCCCGCCAGCACCTGAGCACGACCACGAAGGCGCTCATCCGCTATCAGAATCTGATCGGTCAGCGCTATGTCGCGCTCGCGCTGGGCCAGCAACCGGGCGAACCGCTCCCCGCCGGCGGCTCGATTCCCCTGGAGCGCACCGAGTCCTCGTTCGACGTCTCCACCATGCTCTCCGGTTTCGAGCCACTGTTCAGCCTGTTGCAGCCGGACGAGGTGAATTCCCTGTCGGAAACCCTCGTCCAGGCCCTGCAGGGTGACGGGGTGTCGCTGTCGGCCCTGATCACCCAGGCGGCGGCACTGGCCGCCACGTTCGGGGAACGCGACGAGATCCTCGGCGCGGTGATCAGCAATCTGAGCGATGTCATCGCGAGTCTGGCCCACCGCAGCGGCGAGCTGGAGACCCTCATCACCCAGTCGCGGGCCCTGGTGACCGGCCTGTACGAGCAGGGCGCGGTCCTCAGCGAGGCGGTCACCGGCATCGCCGCGTCGACGACCGCGCTCACCGACCTGATCGGGCGGGTAGCGCCCGGCATGGCATTGGCCCAGCAGCAGGCGAGCACCGGGGTGGAGCTGCTGCTGGCCAACGGTGAACGCCTGGACCACTCGGCGATCGAGCTGCCGCTGGTGCTGGCCGGCCTGGCCCGGATCGCCGGCAACGGAACCTATATCAACGCCCACGTCTGCGGTCTGGACGTCTCGCTGTGGGGCGTGCTGTTCCCACGCGGGCTGTTCTCGCAGGTGGGCGGCAATTCTCACACGGAGGTGTGCCGATGATCGCGGTGTTGTTCGCCCGGGGTGTCGCGGCGGTCCGCGCGTCGACCCGCAACCGGAACCTGTGGCTCGGCCTCGCCGCGGGTGCCGCCGTGGTGGCGCTGGTCCTCGGCTCCGGCCTGCTCGCGCGCGCCGAACTCGGCAAGGCGACGGTGCACGCCGAGTTCGCCCAGGCCGCCGGCCTGCGGACGGGCAACAGTGTCGACATCGCGGGGATCGAGGTGGGCACCGTGAAATCGGTGCGGCTGGAGCGGGACCGTGTGGTCGTGGCGATGAGCGTGCGCTCGGAGGTCGAGCTGGGTCGCGACGCCAAGGCGGCCATCGAGATGTCGACGATTCTCGGCAAGATGCACGTCGAGCTCGATCCCGGCCGGGGCACGGACCTCGACGGCCGGCGAATTCCGTTGTCCGCCACGACCGTTCCCTACAACCTGGCCAAGGTCGTGCACGATCCGAAGTACCGCAACTCCTTCGAACATCTCGAGCGGCTCGACCCGAATGCGTTGCGCGCGAGTCTGGACGCGGTCGACACGCAGATGGGCGACTCACCACGCCTCACCGCCCAGGCGCTCGACAGTGTCGGCGCGCTGGCGAAGATCGTGGCCACGCGCCGCGACGAGGTCGACCGGCTGCTCGACAGCATGGACCAGGTGTCGAGCCTGATCGCCGACAACCAGAACAGCGTGCTCCTGCTCCTCACCAGGGGGCAGGCGATCGGTGACGCCGTGACGCGCCGCCGGGACCTGATCCGCGACCTGCTCGACAATGTCGCCGCCGCGTCGAAGGTCCTGCAGGAGATGGGCGTCGACAACGGCGGCAGGCTCGGCCCGCTCATCCACAGCCTGAACACGATGTCACAGGGCCTGGAGAAGAACCGGGCCAACCTCGACGCGCTCTATCAGGTGATGCCCGTGACGATGCGCCAGTTCAACAACGGCTTCGGGCAGGGGCCGTACGGGGAGGTCTATATGCCGTGGTTGTTCCCGGACAACTGGCTGTGTCTGGTCCATGCCGTCGAGGGGTGCCGCTGATGCGCAGGGCGATACGCGCCGCCGTCCTGGTGGCACTGACGGTGGCCGGCGCGGGATGCTCGTCGATCCCGATGTCGCTGCGGCCGGACACGATGCGGATCAGTGCCGATTTCGACAGCGCCGCCGGTCTTTTCGTCGGGAACGAGGTGTCGGTCCTCGGTGTTCCGGTGGGCCGGGTCGACGCGATCGAACAGCGCGGAGCCTACGTCGAGGTGCGGATGACCATCGAGGAGGACACCGAGCTGCCCGCCGACGCGATGGCCGCGCTGGTCTCCCCGCAGCTCATCACCAATCGGCACGTCGAACTCACTCCCGCCTACACCGGTGCGGGCCCGACACTGACCGACGGCACCCATATTCCACTGACGCGCACCAGGACTCCCGTCGAACTCGACCGCATCCTGCGCAATTTCGAGCAGCTCGGCGCCGCGCTGCGTGGCGACGACACCGAGGGCCCGATGGCCAGCCGGGTCCTGTTCCCGATGCTCGACGGCAACGGCGACCGCATTCGCGAGACCCTCGACGCACTGGCGGGCGCCTTCGAGGTGACGCTGGCCAACCGCGACCAGATCACCAGCACCGTCGTCGAATTGAACGAACTCACCGCGGTGGTGGCGGGTAACGATCAGACGGTGCGCGACTTCAGCGCCCGGCTCACCGAGCTGGTGACGCTGCTCGCCGAGCAGGCGCCCGGGCTGGCGGCCGTGCTCGCCCAGATCGACGACTTCATCGCCAACACCTCGACGGTCCTGGCCGAGAACCAGGTACCGCTCACCGACGCGGTGCGCCGCCTCGTCGGCATCACCGCGCAGATGCGCGACAATGCCCGCGGGCTCACCGAGATCGTCGACGTGGCGCCACTGCTGTTCGAGAACCTCAGCCGATCGGTCAGCACCGAGCATCAGGCGATGCGGCTGCATCTGCTCACCGATAAATCGTTGCTGGACAACGAGATCCTGTCGACCCTGTGCGAGCGGCTCGCGCTGCGCGCCGACGGCTGCCGCACCGGCAAACTGATGGACTTCGGTCCGGACTTCGGTCTGACCGCCGCGCTGCTCGGACTCACCGAATGACCGGCCGCGCCGCTCGCCTCGCCGTCACGGTGCTGGCCACGGTGAGCATCGCCTCGTGCACCGTCGACACCGTGCCGTTGCCAAGACCCGGCGTGGACGGCCCGTCCTATCGGCTGCGCGCGGTGTTCGACAACGCGCTCAATCTCCCGGAACGGGCCCGGGTGAAGATCGGCGGCATCGACATCGGCGTCGTGACCGGGATCGACACCACGAACTTCCTCGCCGAGGTCGAGCTCGAGGTCCGTCGCGACGTCGCCCTGCCGCGCGGCACCCGCGCCGAACTGCGGCAGTCGACGCCGCTCGGCGACATCCACGTGGCCGTCACGCTGCCCGATCACCGTCCCGACGCGGCGCTGCTCGGCGACGGGGACGTCATCGACCGCGCGCACACCTCCGCGGGCGCCTCGGTCGAGGAGCTCATGATGGCGATGTCGATGCTGCTCGACGGTGGGGCGATGAACCAGGTCGCCCGGATCACCTCGGAGCTGAACGCGATCGTCGGTGGGCGCGGCCCGCAGCTGGCGCATCTGCTCACCGAGCTCACCGCCGTCCTCTCGGCACTGAATCAGCGGACAGGCCAGATAGATTCGGTACTGCACGGGCTCGACGGACTCACCGCGACGCTGCGCGCCCGCAAGACCGAGCTCGGGCAGGCGGCCGACACCTTCCCCGATCTGATCGCGGTGATCGCCGAGAACAACAGGGCCATCACCGATCTCACGACGAAGGTGTCCACGGTGACGGCCGCGCTCGGCGACTTCACCGATACCACCGGCCCGCAATTCCTCAGCCTGTTCGACAGCGTGCAGCGGCTGATGGCGGGATTCACCCGGATGGGTGACGATCTCGCGGGCACCCTCGACCAGTTCAACGCGCTCGCCCCGGCCGTGCGGGCCAGCACCGAGGGGTCGAGTCTCGCGGTGGCGGCGACGGTGTCGTTCCTGGACGTGGGCGCGCTGACCGATCCGTCGGGCAGCAGGTTGCCCGACGGCACCGATGTGACGGCCTTCATCGGCAGCCTCTCCCAGGTGCTGGCCCGAGTGCTCGGCCGGTTGCAGGGAGGCCACCGATGATCGATCGCGGTGCCGGACTCGTGGTCCGGCTGGCCCGTCGGGTCCACGAGGCGCGCACGCTGTTCGCCCTGCTCGGGATGGTCGGGCTGCTGGTGGTCGGCGCCGGGTACATCGCCGTCGACGTCGCCGGGATGCGGCCGCTGCGCGCGACCTACACCGTCCGGGTGCACCTGGATCGCTCCGGTGGCCTGCTGCCGCACAGCACCGTCACCGTGCGCGGCGTGCGGGTAGGATCCGTGCGCGCGATCGTCATCGACGGCGACGGAATTCGCGCCGACGCCGAGATAGACAGTGCCGCAAGCATTCCCGTCGACTCGCCGGTGGCGGTCGGCCGCTTGTCGGCGGCGGGTGAGCAGTATCTCGACTTCCGGCCCGCCACCGGGGACGGTCCCTATCTCGCCGATGGTGCCGTCGTGTCCGCGGATCGGGTGAGCACCCCGGTCACCATCGATTCGTTCCTGTCGAATACCGGGGCGCTGGTCGCCGGCATGAATCCGGAGCGGCTCACCGTGATCGTCGACGAGCTCGATCGCGCGCTCGGCGGCGGTCCCGATGTGCTGCGCACTGTCATCAGCGGCCTCAGTCAGGCCGTGGCCGGGCTCACCGGATTGTTGCCGCAGACCACCGAATTGATCCGGAATCTGCAGGTCATCGCGGAGACGACGAGCCACGCGCAACCCGATCTCGGCACGCTCGTGCGCGGCTCCGGCACCCTGTTCGACCAGATGAACGCGGCCGATCAGGAGGTACGCGAGCTACTCGACCTCGGTCCGGGGCGGCTGGCCTCGCTGAGTGGAGTGCTCACCGAGACCACCGATCCGCTGACGAATCTGGTGACCAACTTCGTCGCGATCACCAGGGCCGCGCGGCTGCGCACGCCCGCGATGACGGCGCTGTTCCCCGCGTTGCGCACCGGTGTGGTCGCCGTCGGTATCCCCGCCCACGACAACGCTTTCCACACCCTGGCGGAGGCGTGGCCGCGACCGACTTGCGAATACGAGTCGATCCCGGTCTCCCCCGTCGAGGTCTCCGACGGCCGCACGCGGCTCTACAACTACTGCGTCACCAGCCGACCCGAGCTCCAGATCCGCGGGTCGGCCAACGCGCCACGGCCCGCTGTCCCCGACAACGGGTCGGGCCCGCCGCCGGGCGTCACCGGCGACGAACTGTCTGTTCCCCTGCCCGCCAAGTGAATCCACGACCCGAGGACGGACCGATGACCACCGACCAACAGCCGACCGACGACCCGAACGACACCGAACCTGCTGACAGCGAACCGGCCGGCGCCGATGCTGATCGCAGTGGACGGGATGAGCCGATCGGACCCGGGGTCGGTGCGGAGCCGAGATCCGATCCGGCGCAGATCACCCGTCGAATCACACTGGGCCGCACCGTCACGCTGGTGTCGGTGGTCGCTCTGGTCGCGGTCGGCGTCGCCACCTACCTGGCCGTGGACAACCACCGGATCCGTGCTCGCGAGGCGGCCCGTGACGCCGCCCAGCAGGCGGCCTGCGCCTACGCCCCGATCCTGGCCCGCTACGACGCCAAGGATCTCGACACCTATTTCGCCGCGGTCCTGGCGGGTGCCACCGGCGACTGGAAGACCGAATTCGACGCCACCAGCGAGGATCTGCGCGATGTCCTGACCCAGGGCCAGGTGGTCTCCACCGTCGGCGATGTCCGCTGCGCCATCGAATCCGCCGACGAGACCACCGCACGCGCCGTCGCCGTCATCAACCAGACGATCACCAGCCTCGGCACCAAGGGCGCACCCACTCCCGGCCAGCTCGCGGTGACCATGTCCCTACGCAAGGACGCCGACCGCTGGCTGGTCAGCGAAGTCGGCTCCCCGTTGCTCGCCCACTGAAACCGGAGGACTTCCATGCCATCCCAGAACACGCTGCCCCGCCCCGACTCCGCGCTGCGGAACTCGCCGCTCCTGCGCCGCGCCCGCCGCGAGGTCACCACGGTGGTCACGGCTCTGGCCGACCGGTTGCGACTGGCCGTCGCCGCCGCTCTGACACTCACCGCCGCCGCGGTAGCCGCCACCATCGGCGGCGCCTTCGCCCTGGCCGCCCTGGTCGGCGGGCTCGAGCAGGTCCTGCCGACCTGGGCGGCCTACGCCGCGACCGCGGCCCTCCTGCTGACCGGCGCGGCGATCGCGGCGGGCCTGGGCGCGTGGACGATCCGCGTGGCGCTCCGGCGGTTCGGGAGTGTCAGCCGCGGACTCGCCGAATTCCGGTCGCGAAATCGTCGAGCGCGGTGAGGACTCCGTCGGCTTGCCAGACCCGGTTGCGGGCGCGCTGCGAAACCTCTCGCAGCACTCCGGATTCCACCAGGCGATCGATGGCTCGCTGCGCGGCGACTCCACTGATGCCACAGGACTCCGCGACAAAGGTACTGTTCACCACCGGCTGCGCGATGAGCCGATCGATCAGCGTCCATGCCGTGGAATCCGCACGCGCTGTGGTCTGCGCACGATAGGCGGCGCGGGCGGAACGGAGCTCGTCGACGAGTCGGCGGCCGCTGCTGATGGCATAGAAGGCCGCGTCGACGAACTGGCGCACGATCGGTTCGGGGTCACCGGATCGGAATCGGGTCAGCGCATCGAAGTAGCGCCCCGTGTGCACCAACAGTCCCGCCGAGATCGGCACGGTGACGTGACTGGTCAGCTGCTTGCTGCTCAGCATCGCGTGGACAAGGGCTCGGCCGGTTCGGCCGTTGCCATCGGTGAATGGATGGATCGTCTCGAATTGCGCATGCGCGAGCGCGATGTGCGCCAAGGCCGGCACATCCGTCCGCTGCACGAACCGGAGAAGGTCGGCAACCGCAGCGGGTACTCGATCATGGTGCGGGGGAACGAAGTCAGCCAGATGTGGGCCGAGGTTGCCGCCGCCGATCCACACCTGCTGGTCGCGCCAGCGTCCGGCCTGGGTGGGATCGGATTCACCGAGTAGTGCTCGGTGCATCGACAGGATCGAGTCGGCGTCGATCGCCCGGCCGAGGTCGATCGCCGCTTCCATAGCGCGCACATTGGCCGTGACGATGCGCGCGTTCCGGTTGGTGTGCTCACCGAGTTCGGCCATCGCGAGCTGCCGCGCGCCCACGGTGAGGTTCTCGATCTGTGACGACGCCGAACTCTCGGTGCGCAGGAGCACCGAACTCATCGGCCCGAGTTCACAGTCGGCGCCGAGCTCGGCCGAGAGGTGCGCGTCGAACCGCACCAGCTCCTGGGCGGCCTCTTCGGCCTCGGCCAGGAGCCCGACCGGCAGTGCGACCGGGTGATCGGCGATGTCGGACAACACAGCGGCGGAATAGGGCCCGGCGTGTCGACGCAATTGCGTGCGCGACACATAGGCATCGCGCACTGCCCACGGGTGCTGTTCGTATCGAACGGCAGGCCAACCAGCCGGATCGTTCGTCATCAGCCGATCTTACCCACGGCTGAGTGGTTAGCGTTAAGTAAGCAGCATCGTTACTTAACGCTATGTGTCCGTCTCAGGCCAGGCGTTCGATCTCCGCGGCCAGTTCGGCGCCGGTGAGGGGTTCGCGGGCGATGACCGCGATGGTGTCGTCGCCGGCGATGGTGCCGACGATGAAGGGCAGGGCGGCGCGGTCGAGGGCGCTCGCCAGGAAGTGGGCGGCGCCGGGTGGGGTGCGCAGGACGGCGAGGTTGCCGCTGGCGTCGGTGGAGACCAGCAGGTCGCCGAGGAGTTTGGAGAGGCGGCCGGTGCCGCCGGTGACGCCGCGGACGGGGCTGCCGTCCTCGGGGACCACGTACACCCCGGCACCACCGTCGGCGGCGCGCAGTTTCACCGCGCCCAGTTCGTCCAGGTCACGCGAGAGGGTGGCCTGGGTGGTCTCGATGCCCTCGGCGGCCAGCAGGGCCGCGAGTTCGGTCTGGCTGCGGACCGCGTGCGCGGACAGCAGTTCGACGATGCGGGACTGGCGGCCGGCGCGGGTGCGGGCGATGGCGGGCGAGCCCTTCTCGGGTGCCGTACTCATCGCCGGGCCTCCGCGCCGGCCCCGGTTCGCGGTCTCACGCGGCGGCTTTCGCGAGCAGCCACACCAGTAGCGCCTTCTGGGCGTGCAGCCGGTTCTCGGCCTCGTCCCAGACCACGCTGTGCGGGCCGTCGAGCACCTCGTCGGTGATCTCCTCCCCGCGGTGCGCCGGAAGACAGTGCATCACCATGACTTCCGGGTCGGCGACGGCGAGCAGCGCGCCGTTGACCTGGAAGGGCCGGAACGGGCCGACCCGGTCGAGGCCGTCGTTCTCCTGCCCCATGGAGGTCCAGGTGTCGGTGACGAGCACATCCGCGCCCGTGGCGCCGGCCACCGGGTCGTTGGTGACGGTCACCGTCGCGCCGGTCTCGGCGGCCCGCTTGGCGGCGGCCTCGAGGATCCACGGCAGCGGCTCGAACCCGGCCGGCGCGGCGACGGTGACGTTCATCCCCGCCGTCACCCCGCCGAGCAGCAGCGAATGCGCCATGTTGTTGGCGCCGTCACCGAAGTAGGTGAGGTTCAGTCCGGCGAGGGCGCCCTTGCGTTCGCTGATCGTCTGCAGATCGGCGAGCACCTGGCACGGATGGAACTCGTTGGACAGCGCGTTCACCACGGGAACCGTCGCGGTGGCCGACATCTCGTCGAGCCGGGACTGTTCGAAGGTCCGCCACACGATGGCTTCGACGTAGCGCGAGAGCACGCTGCCGGTGTCGCCGAGGGTCTCCTCGCGGCCCAGCTGGGTGTCGCGGCCGTCGACGACGACCGCGTGCCCGCCGAGCTGGGCGATGCCGAGCTCGAACGAGAACCGGGTGCGGGTGGAGTTCTTCTCGAAGATCACCCCGACCCCGCGCGGGCCGTCCAGCGGCCGGTGCGCGAACGGATTCTGCTTCAATTCCGCCGCGATAGCGAGGATTTCGGCCTGTTCGGCCTGGGTCACGTCGTCGTCGCGCAGAAAGTGGCGCAGGCTCACTTGGTCGTTCCCTTCGCATCGGCGGCGGCCTTGTCGAGGATCTCGGGCAGGTCGGCGACGAAGTTGTCGGCCTGGGTTTCGGTGAGCACCAGGGGCGGCGCCAACCGGATCACGTTGGGCTTGGCGGGATTGATCAGGTAGCCCGCCTCCCGCGCCCGCTCGTCGACGTGGGCGGAGATGTCGTCGCGCAACACGATGCCGATCAGCAGACCGGCGCCGCGCACGTGGTCGATCTGCGGGTGCCCGAGCAGCGCGATGCCGTCGCTGAGCTTCTTGCCGACCCATTCCACATGGGAGAGCAGGTCTTCGGCGTCGATCGTGCGCAGCACCGCGAGCGCGGCGGCGGCGCAGACGGGGTTGCCGCCGAAGGTGGTGCCGTGCAGACCCGGGGTCAGCAGTTCGGCGGCCCGGCCCTGCGCCAGCACGGCGCCGATCGGCAGGCCACCGCCCAGCCCCTTGGCCAGGGTGATCGCGTCGGGCACGATGCCCGCCGCCTGGTGCGCGAAAAACGTTCCGGTGCGGCCGATTCCGGTCTGCACCTCGTCGAGGATCAGCAGCGCGCCCGCCCGCGAGGTGATCTCCCTGGCCCGGGCCAGGTAGTCGAACGGCGGGACGACGACGCCGCTCTCGCCCATCATCGGCTCCAGGAACACCGCGGCGGTGTCGGTGTCGACGGCGGCTTCGAGCGCGGCGGCGTCACCGTAGGGCACGTGCACCACGCCGGGCGGCATGGGCTCGAACGGTGCCCGCTTGGACGGCTGGCCGGTGAGGGCGAGCGCGCCCATGGTCCGGCCGTGGAAGGCCTCCTCCGCGGCGACGATCTTGGTCCGGCCGGTGAGCCGGGCGATCTTGAACGCCGCCTCGTTGGCCTCGGTGCCGGAGTTGCAGAAGAACGCCTTGCCCTCGCCGTCACCGAAATGCGCGAGCAGCTTCTCGGCCAGCTCGATCACCGGTTCGCTGGCGTACAGGTTCGACACGTGGCCGAGGGTGCCCAGCTGCTGGGTGACCGCCTCCAGGATGGCGGGGTGGGCGTGGCCGAGGCTGTTGACCGCGATGCCGCCGAGGAAGTCGACATAGCGCTTGCCGTCGGCGTCGTAGACCACCGCGCCGGCGCCGCGCACGAGCGCGACCTTCGGGGTGCCGTAGTTGTTCATCATCGCGGCCGACCACCGCTGCTGCAGCTTCTCTACTTCACTCATGCGGTCACCATCGTTCCGATTCCTTCGCCGGTGAACAACTCCAGGAGCACCGAATGCGGTACCCGGCCGTCGATCACGTGTGCACTGGGCACCCCGCCCTGCACGGCGCGCAGGCAGGCTTCCATCTTGGGCACCATGCCCGCATCCAGGCGTGGCAGCAACTCCGTCAACGCCGCCGCGTCGATCTCGCTGGTCAGCGAGGAGCGGTCCGGCCAGTCGGTGTAGAGCCCCTCGACGTCGGTGAGCACCACGAGCTTCTCCGCGCCGATGCCCTCGGCCAGCGCGGCCGCGGCGGTGTCGGCGTTGATGTTGTGGACCACGCCGTCGGCGTCGGGGGCGATGGTCGAGACCACCGGGATCCGGCCCGCGTCGATCAGATCGAGCACGGCGCCCGGGTTCACCTCGGTGACGTCACCGACCAGCCCGATGTCGGTCGCGACGCCCTCGACGGTGACGGTGCGCCGGGTCGCGGTGAACAGGTGCGCGTCCTCGCCGGAGATGCCGACCGCGTACGGGCCGTGCGCGTTGATCAGGCCGACGAGCTCGCGCCCGACCTGACCGAACAGCACCATCCGCACCACGTCCATCACCTCGGGGGTGGTGACGCGGAAACCACCGCGGAATTCGCCTTCCATACCGAGCTTCTTCAGCATAGCGTTGATCTGCGGGCCGCCGCCGTGCACGACCACCGGGTGCACGCCGACGGTGCGCAGGAACGCCATGTCGGCGGCGAAGGCGGCCTTGAGCTCGTCGTCGATCATGGCGTTGCCGCCGTACTTCACGACGACGATCTTGTCCCGGAACTTCTGCAGCCAGGGCAGCGCGCCGGCCAGCACGTGCGCCTTGTCCAGGGCCGAGAGGCTGTGCAGCACACCGGCGGTCATGAGCTGTACGCCGAGTTCTCTTCGACATAGGCGTGCGAGAGGTCGGTGGTGCGCACCATCGCGGTGCCCGCGCCGACGTTGAGCTCGATCAGCACGTCGATGTCCTCGCCGGACAGGTCGACCTCGCGGGCGCCGGGGGCACCGACGCTGTCGACACAGACCGGATTCCCGTTGAACGACACCGCGATCCGGTCCGGGTCCAGGGTGATCGGCGCGATGCCGACGGCGGCCAGCACGCGGCCCCAGTTCGGGTCGGAGCCGAACAGCGCGGTCTTGACCAGGCTGTCGCGGGCGACGGCGCGGGCGGCGATCAGCGCCTCGTCCTCGGTGGCCGCGCCGGCGACGGTCACCCGCACCCGCTTGGTGACACCCTCGGCGTCGGCCATGAGCTGGGCGGCCAGGTCGTCGCACACCGTGAAGACGGCGTCGTCGAGGTCCTGCTGCGAGGGCGCCACGCCGCTCGCGCCGTTGGCCAGCAGCAGCACGGTGTCGTTGGTCGAGCACGAGCCGTCGACGTCGAGCCGGTCGAAGGTGTATTTCGTGGCCTTGCGCAGCGCCTCGTCGAGCTGGGCCGGAGTCGCCACCGCGTCCGTGGTGAGCACCACGAGCATGGTGGCCAGCGACGGCGCGAGCATGCCCGCGCCCTTGGCCATGCCGCCGACGTTCCACTTGTCCTCGTGGTGGAAGGCCGATTCCTTGGGCACCGTGTCGGTGGTCATGATGGCGTGCGCGGCATCGGAGCCGCCGGACATGCCGCCGCCCATCTCGTGCACGATCTCGGTGATCGCGGGGATCAGCTTGTCCATGGGAAGCCGGTCACCGATGAGGCCGGTGGAGCAGACCGCGACCTCGCCCGCGCCGGTCTCGGTGCCCCAATTGCTCAGTGCGGCGGCGAGTTCCTCGGCGGTCTTGTGGGTGTCCTGGAAGCCGCCGGGCCCGGTGCAGGCGTTGGCGCCGCCGGAGTTCAGAATGACCGCGCGCACGCGGCCCGACTTCAGCACCTGCTGCGACCACAGCACCGGCGCGGCCTTGACCTTGTTGCTGGTGAACACCCCGGCCGCGGCGTATTCGGGGCCCTCGTTGAGCACGAGCGCGAGGTCGGGCTTGCCGCTGGCCTTGATGCCCGCCGCGATGCCTGCGGCGCGGAAGCCGAGCGGGGCGGTGACGCCCTGGGTGTGGATCAGGTTGCCGTGGTCCGTCGGGTGCGGATCAGGGGTCGTCACGGTGCCACTCCTACGGTGGAAAGTCCTGCGGTCTCGTCGAAGCCGACGGCCAGATTCATCGATTGCACCGCGGCGCCCGCGGTGCCCTTGGTCAAGTTGTCGACCGCGCCGATCACCACCAGCTGTCCCGCGTCGGCGTCGACGGCGACCTGCAGGGTGATGGCGTTGGAGCCGAGCACCGAACCCGTCTGCGGCAGCAGCCCTTCGGGCAGCAGGTGCACGAACGGTTCGTCGGCGTACGCCTTTTCGTAGACGGCGCGGGCTTCGGCCGCGTCCACCTTCACCGGGGCGGTGCAGGTGGCGAGGATGCCGCGCGGCATCGGCGCCAGCACGGGAGTGAACGACACCGACACGTCGACGCCACCGGCGGCCTTCAGGTTCTGCGCGATCTCGGGGGTGTGCCGGTGCGCGCCCGCGACGCTGTAGGCGCGCACGCTGCCCATCACCTCCGAACCGAGCAGGCCGACGTCGAGCTTGCGGCCCGCGCCCGAGGTCCCGCTGACGGCGACGACGTGCACGGCGGGCTCGATGATCCCCGCGGCGACGGCCGGGGCCAGGGCCACGCTCGACACGGTCGGGTAGCAGCCGGGGACGGCGATGCGCCGCGCGCCGATCAGCCGTTCCCGGCCGCCGGGCAGCTCGGGCAGGCCGTAGGGCCAGCTGCCCGCGTGGGTGCCGCCGTAGTACTTCTCCCAGGCGGCGGAATCGGTGAGCCGGAAATCGGCGCCGCAGTCGATGATCACGGTCGACTCGGGCAGCGCCCGCGCGATGGCGCCGGACTGCCCGTGCGGCAGGCCGAGGAACACGATGTCGTGCCCGGCGAGGGTCTCGGGGGTGGTGTCCTGCAGGATCCGGTCGGCCAGCGGCAGCAGGTGCGGCTGGAGCGCGCCCAGCGCGGTGCCCGCGTTGGATCCGGCGGTCAGCGCCCCGATCTCGAGGCGCCCGGCTCGGTACTCGGGATGGGCAAGCAGTAGTCGCAGCACCTCGCCACCGGCGTATCCACTCGCACCGGCAACCGCCACCCGCAACACGGGTCCTCCCGACGAATCAACCATGTGATGATTATGCACGACTATGCAAGCTCATTCATGGGCAGGTGCGGTCACGACCGGCGTCTTGCCGCCGATCAGCCTCGCTACCAGCGGAAAGACCAGGACGGTCGTCGCGCCGGCGGCGACGAGGACCGAGGCGGTGTCGGCCGTCATCAACTCCGTCGACACGGCCACCTGGGTGACGGCCACGATGATCGGCAGGCCGGTGGCCGCGAACAACGCCAGCTGGGCCCGCTCGCGCGGCGACTCCAGGTTGCGCCCGTGCGGGACGAACCGTTCGCTCAGCCAGACCGGCAGACCGCGGGCGACGGCGATGGCGGCCACGAACGACACCCACAGCAGCGGCTGACCCGCGACCGCCGACATATCGATCGCCATCCCGGAGACCACGAAGAACACCGGGATCAGCAGCCCGTACCCGATGGTCTCCAGCTGTTCGTCGACGCGCGGGTGCCCGGCGGCGATGAGCCTGCGCAGCACCATGCCCGCCGCGAACGCGCCGAGCACCACGTCCAGATCGAAGCGTTCGGCCACCACCATGAGGACCAGCAGCAACAGGATCGACCCGCGCACGGGCAGCTGGGAGGTGCCGCCGTCCATGCGGGACAGGGCAGCGCCGAGATCGGGGACCCGGTCGAACAGGCGCAGCGGGATCAGGCCGACCAGCAGCGCCGCCAGCACGAACAAGACGAGCACGACCAGCGCGGCACCCACATTGTGACTGCTCAACAGCACCGACATGGCCACGATCGGTCCGAGCTCGCCGACCGCGCCGTGGGCGAGGACCGCCCGGCCCAGCGGGGTGTCGAGCAGCCCGGCCTGCTTGATGATCGGCAGCAGGGTGCCCAGCGCGGTGGAGGTCATCGCGATGGCGACCGCGATGTGGTTGGTGGTGGACTCCCCGCTCGCCAGCACGGCGACCAGCCCGAACGCGAAGACGAGACCCGCCAGCCACACCAGCCAGGCCACCCGTCCTGACCGTCCACCGAGCAGTTTGGGATCCAGCTCGTAGCCGGCGAGCAGGAACAGCATCCCGAGGCCGAGCTCCTTGATGAGATCGACGCCCCCGTCCTCGGTCGCCCAGCCCAGCGCGAAGGGCCCGAGGATCGTCCCCGCCACGAGCAGGATCACCACATCCGGTACGTACCCGCGCAGGGCGCGCGAGAGCAGCGGCGCCACCACCGCCACCAGCGCGATCCAGAACAGCGACACGATCGGCGACGGACCGTCCCCGGCGGCGGACGCGAGCAGCTCCATCGCCTCATCGTGGCACAGCGGATCTGCCGATCCGTGACACCTCGCTGGGGCGTCGAGGCGAGAATCGGCCCGTTCGCCGAGGGCACCGAGCACCTCGGCGGGTTCACCCTCATCGAGGTCGAGGAGCTGGACGAGGCGCCGGCCTGGGCGGGCGAGCTCGTCGCGGTGCTCATCTTGCCGATCGAGGTGCGGCCGGTGGCCCAGGGGTAGATGGACACCGCGACGAGGAGGCCACGATCGCGTACGACCGAGCCGCGTCGTTGAGTTCGAACGACATAGAGCACGAATTTCTCTGCCGCAGAAGGGATTCCTTCTGACAGCTACCGTTGACGACGGGTCCTCCGCGATCTCGGCGACGATGCGCTGCGCGAGTACGGCCGGATCCACGACGAGGTCGACGATTTCCGCACCATCGACCGCCTCAGGCGGGAAGTGGCACTGTCCTCGCCGGTGACGACCGAGGCAGGGATGGCGGCTCGTTCGTGCCGGATCTGAGCCCCACCGTGACCGAACGCCCCGGCGGCGTCCAGGGGCCCGTGGATCAGGTGAGAGCCGTGGGGTCGATGGCGAGTGTGTCGGCGAGGGCGGTCGCGCCGGTGGGGGTGACGCGGATCGCGCGGCCGGTGCCGGATCGGGCGATCCAGCCGAGGGTGAGCAGGCGGCGGTGGAGCAGGGTCGCGGCCGGGCCTGCGAGGTGGGTGCGGCGTTCGGTCCAGTCCAGGCAGGGGCGGGTCAACGGGCGGCGGGCTCGGGTGAGGGCGGATTCCTCGACGCCGAGGGTGGTGGTGAGCCAGGCGGTGCCGGTGGCCGTGAGGGCGTGGGCGTTGTCGGCGTCGAGGAAGCCCCGGGCGGTCATGGCGTCGGTGATGGTGACGCCGAGGCGGCCGGCGAGGTGGTTGTAGCAGGTGCGGCCGCGGGCCAGCGCGGCGTCGGCGGTGGCGGCGCGCAGCGTGGTCGGCGGTGCCGGGGCCGGGTCCAGTTCCGCGAGCAGGGTTTCCAGCAGGTGGGCGATGGCGGGGCTCGCCAGCTCGACGTAGCGGTGCCTGCCCTGGCGGCGCTCGGTGATCAGGCCCGCGCCGCTCATCCGGTGCAGGTGGCCCGTCGCGGTGGACGGGGCGACGCCGGTGAGCCGGGCCAGCTCGCCCGCGGTCCAGGCGCGGCCGTCGAGCAGGGCCAGGCACATGTGGGCTCTGGTCCGGTCGGCGAGGACGGCCGCCCAGTCGGCGAGGGCGGCGGCACGGGTGGGCATCGGTCCATCATGCGACGCCGATCGTTCGGCGGCCACCGAACTGTCGTGGTCCTACGGTCGGGGCGTGATCAGCGATCCCGAGCGTGTCCGCGCCCTCCTCCACACGGCACCGATGCCGCCGGTCCCCGCGCCCGGCGAGACGGGCATCGCGTGGCTCCGCGCACGAGTGCCCCGATTCCGTGACGGTGCCGAACACCGTCGCGCACGTGCGGCAGTACAGCGCGAGCTCGATCACCTCGACCCCGAAGCCCTGCGCGCGAACGCCCGCGCCGCGGCCGGCCAGCCCCTCGCCCACGTCCGCGCCCTACTCGCCGCACTCGGCCTTCCGGACAACGCGGCAGAAACCGTCGCGATCATCGCCGCGGCCTACCAGCCCCACCAGCCGATCACCCCGACCGCGGACGCCGCGGTCACTGACCTGGTCACGCTGTGCCGCGCCACGATCCGCTGCGGCGTCACCGACGACCCGGGCGACGCAGCCCAGGTCCGACTCAGCGACCCCCATCGCCACGGCACCAGCCCCACCTACTGCCCCAACCGCGTCGACGGCCACGGCGCGAACCAAGCCCACAGTCCCAGCCCCAGCCACGCCGGCAGCCCCAGCCACAGCCACAGCCACGCCGATAGCCCCAGTGACGACAGGATTGTCGCGATGATCTGTGTGCTGGTGCAGGCTTGTGCCGCGACTGGCGAATTGCTCGCGGCTGCCAGGGATTTCGACAGCGGTCCGGAGGATGAGCGGGCCGCACGGGTCATGGCCGCGGCGCCGCCGTTGCGGTCCACGCGGCGGGTGGTGGACGGTGTGGTCACCGAGCTCGATCTGCGGTTTCCGGGGCTGGGGTTCGGAGCGGGGCCGCATCGGTGCCCTGGCAGCGCGCACGCGCTCGCGCTCGCGACCGGGGTTCTGGAAGGGGCGGCAGCCGAAACGACCACACCCGAAGCAGATTCGAGGAGATCCGCATGACGACCTTTCACGACCTCCATCGCGGCGAGCACCCGCTGATCCTGCCCAACGCCTGGGATTTCACCTCCGGCGCGTTGCTCGTCGAGGCGGGGTTTCCCGCGATCGGCACTACCAGTCTGGGTGTCGCCGCCGCCGCGGGACTGCCCGACGGCAGAGCGGAGTCCGCGGACGAAACCCTCGCTCTCGCGTCGCGATTGGCGCGCCTGCCGGTTCCGGTGAGTGTCGACATCGAGGCCGGATTCGCCGACGATCCCGCGGCCGTGGCCGACTATGTCGCCCGGCTGGCGGACATCGGGGTAGCCGGGATCAATATCGAGGACGGCCGGGACAACACGGCCCTCGCGGCACCGGAACGCCAAGCCGAACTCCTGCACACCATCACGGCGCGCGTTCCGCACCTGTTCGTCAACGCTCGCATCGACACGTACTGGTTCGGCATCGATCAGGCCTCGACCCTGGCGCGGGCGCGACAGTACGCGGCCGCCGGCGCCGACGGGCTGTTCGTCCCCGGCGTCACCGACCCCGGCACCATCACCGCCCTGGCCGGCGCGACCGAGCTACCGCTGAACACTCTCTACGCTCCGGCCGGGCCCACGGTCGACGCGCTGGCCCGGCTCGGCGTCCGCCGGATCAGTACCGGATCCGCCCTCTACCGCACCGCGCTGGGCGCGGCGATCGGTCTCGCCCGCACCGTGCGCGGCGACCGAGGTGACCACACGGCCGCACCCGGCTACCGGGAGATCCAGTCGCTCCTCGAACCACCGGTGGCCCACCACCGACCACGGTGAGAACGCAGCCGTGCCGCGCCATGGGCACGCCGCTCGGACCACGGATCCGGCCGACAGGATGTCCGAGGACGGGGCGTGCCTACGCGGTGCGGAGAAGCTCTTGCCTGGGCGAGCCGGATCGCTCAATCCTTACGGACGACCCGCTCCCCCGCGCCCGGCTTCCATACGGTGATGTTCAGGTGATCATCCTCGACCTCGACCGTCGACGCACCGGTGAGATCGGCGACGAAGAAGTGGTCGAACTTCTGCCCGCGGATGTCGAATCCGCTGTCGTCGAAGAGTTTCTGGGCGAAGCGGGCGTGCACGGCCTCGTCGGGCAGGTCGGTCACGCTGCCTAAGAGTTTGGCGTCGCCGTCGGCGACATTCGTGTCGACGGTGGCGGTGTGCAGGCAGAAGCGGGGGTCGCGGGCGAGGTCGTCGAACTTGCGGGTGGCGGGCATGCCCGCCAGCACGAGCATGCCCTCGAAGATCATCGGCTCGATCGGGCTGATCCGCGGTGACCCATCGGCCCGCAGGGTGGCGAGCATGCACAGGTTGCCGGTGGCCTGGTGCCTGCGCTGGAACAGGGCGGCGATGGTCGGCGCTTCCTCGGTGAACTGGCTCCATGTGGTCATACCCGTACGGTACGACCGAACCTTGTCACCTCCTGTCAGGTTTCGCGGCTAGGCTCGAATTCGTGCGAGCGAGCAGATTGGTGCAGCTACTGCTGTTGTTGCAGGCCAACGGCGGGACGACCGCCGGCGAGCTGGCGCGGGGGCTGGAAGTGTCGGTGCGCACCGTCTATCGCGACGTGGAGGCGCTCTCGGCGGCCGGTGTGCCCGTCTACAGCGAGCCGGGGCGCGGCGGCGGCGTGCGGCTGATCGACGGCTACCGGACCCGCCTCACCGGCCTGACCTCCGACGAGGCCGACGCGGTCCTGCTGGCCGGACTGCCCGGCGCGGCCGCCGACCTGGGTCTCGGCACGGTCCTCGCCACCGCGCAGCTCAAGATGCTCGCCGCCCTGCCGCCGGAACTGCGCGGCCGCGCGACCCGCATCGCCGAGCGCGTCCACATCGACATGCCCGGCTGGTTCCACCGCCCGGACGAGACGCCCACCCTGGCCACGGTCGCCGACGCGCTCTGGCACGACCGCAGGCTGCGGATCGACTACGGGCGCCGCGACAAGACGGTCGAACGGACCGTCGACCCGCTGGGTCTGGTCATGAAGGCGGGCACCTGGTATCTGATCGCGCGCGACCGCGCCGACATCAGGTCCTATCGGGCGAGCCGGATCGAGGCGGCCGTGCCGACGGGTGAAACCTTCGCCCGCCCAGCCGATTTCGAACTGCCGGCCTACTGGCGGGAATCGGCCGACGAGTTCGCCCGGTCGATCCTGCGCGTCCAGGCGCGCTGCCGGATCTCGACCACGCACCTGACCCTGCTCCGCCTGCTGAACGATCCCGCCGCCGTCCGCCAGGCCCGCACCACGCTCGGCCCGCCCGACGCCGACGGCTGGGCCGAGATCACCATCCCCGGCGAGACCTACGAGATCCTGGCGCACGCCCTGCTCCCCCTCGGCGCGTACGTCGAGGTCCTCGATCCACCCGAACTCCGCGCCACGATGGCCGCCACCGCGGCGACGATGCACGCCCGCTACGTGGACACACCGCACGATTGACCCTCGCCCACCGCACGACTTTCGTCGAGTGCGGTCCCGTTCGTTCGTCGGATCCGCGACCCCGCCGTCCTTCCTACGGTCGACACCATGCACCGCGCCCTCCTCACGGCAGCGCTCATCGCCGGCCTTCTCACCCCGCCGAGCGCCACCGCCGCGCCCCCGGCCGAGCTGTCCCCCGCCGCCATCGAGTCCTACCTCGACCGCGCCATGGATTCGACCGGCTTGCCCGGGATCTCACTGGTGGTCACCCGCGAGGACTCGGTCGTGCACGCCACCGGCGCGGGCCGGGACGCGCACGGCGACCCGGTCACCGCGCACACGCCCATGCGGATAGCCTCGCTGACCAAGTCCCTCACCGCCGCCGCGGTCATGTCGCTCGTCGACGGGGGCCGGATCGCGCTGGACGGCCCCGTGGCGGAGCAACTCCCGGAATTCCGGCCGGCCGACCCGCGCGGGGCGCGGATCACGGTGCGCCACTTGCTGAACCAGACCTCCGGACTGTCGGACCGGACGGTCGACATCGCGGCGACCCAGCGGGCGCGATCGTCGGCCGACTATGTCGCCACCCTGCGCACCGCCACGCTCGGGGCCGAACCGGGAACGGCATGGGCCTATTGCAATGTCAACTACGACATCGCGGCCCGGCTGGTGGAGGTGGTCAGCGGTCGCGGCTTCGGCGAGTACCTGCGCGAGCGGATCTTCACTCCGCTCGGCATGGCGAGCAGCGGCACCGATGCCGACCTCCCCGCACCGGCCGACGGCTTCGTTTCCCTGTTCGGCCAGTGGATTCCGCGACCGGAGTCGGCTCGCTTCGAGGGCGGCGGGGGTGGTTCGGTGATCAGCACCGCGGCGGACATGGGCCGATGGCTGATCAGTCAGACCGGCCACGGTCCGCAGCCGGTGACCGCGCAGAGTCTCCGAACGATGCGGACGCCGGTACTGCACGACTACGGCATGGGATGGAGCGCCGAGACACCACACGCGCTGCTCGTCCACTCGGGAAACCTGTTCACCTACAACGCCGCCCAGGCGATCGATCCGGCCAGCGGCTACGGCTTCGCGGTGCTCACCAACAGCGCCGGCCTCACCGACGACAGCTACGAGATCATGCTCGGGCTGGTGGCGCTGAGCCGCGGCGAGACACCGGCGGCGCCGGGCGGGAGCAGGCCCTGGATCGAGGCGGCGCTCGGCGCGATCACCGTGACCGCCGCCGGGCTCGGGGTCCTCGGCGTGCTGCGGGCCCGGCGCTGGGCGCGGGCCACGCGTGACCGAGCGGCCTGGCGCGGGGCCGTCCGGTTGCTGCCCGCGCTGTCGCCCGCCCTGATGCTCGCCGGGTATCCGGCCGCCGTCTCGGTCCTGGCGAACGGCCGCACCGTCACCTGGGCGCAGCTCACCTTCGCCGCGGCCCCGCTGACGATCGCGCTCGGCGCGACCGCCCTCGCCGGCGCGGCAACGGTGGCGGCTCGGCTGTGGCGGCTGCGGTCGGTAGGGTCGGGTGAATGAGAAACGCGGCGGTGCTGGTGCTGCTCGGCGTCGCGACCCTGCTCAACGGGCTGTTCCTCGACGTGGTCCCGCTGTGGCGGCAAGCGGTGTTCCTCGCGCTGGCCGTGCTCGCCTACCTGCACGGTCGGTGGCTGCCGGGTCCGCGCGAGTGGACGACGCTGGCGCTGCTCGCGGTTCCCGGCGTGGTGGCCGCCTCGGTCGATTTCGCGACCGGCAGCGGTGTGCTGCTGTCCTACGCGCTCACCTGCGCGCTGCCGTGGTCGGCGGGCCGGTTCCGCCGTCAGCAGGCCGAGCTGCTGGCGGCGAGCGCGCACCGGGTCCGTCAGCTCGAACTCGCTCAGCGGCTGGTCGCCGAACGCGCCGAGCTGCGCGAACGCACCCGGATCGCGGCCGACATCCACGACAGCCTCGGCCACGATCTGGCGCTCATCGCCCTGCGCGCGGGAGCGCTTGAGCTGACCACGGGACTGTCCGAGCCGCACCGCCGCGCCGCGACGGAACTCCGGATATCGGCGACCACCGCCACCGACCGGCTCCGCGGCACCATCGGCGTCCTGCGCCAGGCGGGGGCGCCCGACCAGCACATCGAGAAGGTCACCGAGGTCGTCGACCGAGCGCGCGCGGCCGGAATGACCGTCACGACACACGGTCTCGACACAGCGCCGCTGCCGCCATCGCTCGAGCGCGCGCTGGCCCATGTGGTGCGCGAGTCACTGACGAACGCCACCCGGCACGCACCCGGCGCCGAGGTCGCCGTGCGGGTGGAACGCGGCACCGAATTCGTCGGCGTGAGCGTCGACAATCCGATCGAGGCCACCGGATCGGTGCCGAGCGCAAGAAGACCGGCACGCCCGCGCTGGCCAAGCCGATCACCAGCGAACTCGGTGGCGTCGCGCCGTGCATCGTGGTGCCGGGTGACTGGTCGGCGGCCGACCTGAAGTTCCAGGCCGAGCAC
>NZ_JARWOJ010000025.1 GCF_029868625.1 Nocardia neocaledoniensis
CGCACCGCCCGGTCGTCGTCGAGCCTGCCGCGGATCTCCGCGGCCGTGCCCACCGCGGCGCCCCCGGAGTAGGCGGGCCCCCCCGCGCGGGGCGTTGCGGGGGGGGAGGCCCCCCCCCCCCGCCCCCCCCGCGACGCGCCACCGCCTGCGCGGCGGGTAGGCCCCACGGGGGGACGGCGGCGGCCCCCCACCACCCCCCCGCCGCGCCCCACCAGCGGGGGGGGCCCGAGGCCATCCTGGCCGAGCTCAGCCCATCGACTTCGCGCCGTCGAGCGACTCCCGAATGATGTCGGCGTGGCCGGTGTGCTGCGCGGTCTCGGACATGATGTGCATGAACGTGCGGCGGGCGCTCCAACGCGCGCCGGGTTCGAACCACGGCGCCTCTGGCAGCGGCTGACTCGCGTTCAGGTCGGGCAGGGTGCGCACGAGCTCGTCGGTCCGCGCGGCCACCCGCTCGTACTCGGCGAGCAGGCCGGCGAGGGTCTCGCCCGGAAGCATCCGGAACGCGTCGGACCAGGCGGCGAGCTGTTCCTCGGTCATCGAGTCGAAGTCGGGGGTGGCCGCCGGGCCCTCGACGATGAACTTCGCCCAGTTGGCCTCGACCGCGGCCACGTGCTTGATCAGTCCGCCCAGGCAGAGCTCGCTGACGGTCGTGCGCAGCGCGGCCTGCTCGTCGGTCAGGTCGCGGGTGGTGTTGCGCAGGAAGAAGCGGTGCTTGCCCAGCATCTCCAGCAGGTCGGTGCGTTCGGTGTCGAGAAGCGTCTCTGAAGTCATGAACCCAAGGTAGAACCCATTGCGGCCAGTTTCTGTCCGCAATTGCGGCGATACTGGAGAACATGGCCGACACGAGCGCACGCACCCTCCGTCTGCTGTCGTTGCTGCAGACCCATCGCTACTGGCCCGGCACGGAACTGTCGGAGCGCCTCGGCGTTTCGGCGCGCACCCTGCGCCGCGACATCGACCGGCTGCGCGACCTCGGCTATCCCGTCCACGCGCGCCCCGGCGTCGAGGGCGGCTATCAGCTGGCCGCCGGCGCCGCGCTGCCGCCGCTGGTCCTCGACGACGACGAGGCCGTCGCCATCACGGTCTGCCTGCAGGCGGGCTCCCAGGGCGCGGCCGACGGCCTCGCCGAACCGTCGGTGCGGGCCCTGGCCAAGCTCGTCACCGTGCTGCCCACCCGCCTGCGCCGCCGCGTCGACGCCCTGCGCGCCATGACCATCTCCACCGGCTGGAACGCCGTCCCGCTCGCCGACCTCGACCCCGCCGTCCTCACCGACCTGGCCATGAGCTGCCGCGTCGAGGAACGCCTCACCTTCACCTACACCGCCGCCGACGGCCGCACCAGCGCCCGCGAGGTCGAACCCCACCGCCTCGTCTCCCTCGGCCGCCGCTGGTACCTGGTCGCCTACGACCTCACCCGCCACGACTGGCGCACGTTCCGGGTCGACCGCCTCTCCGACTCCCACACCACCGGCATCCGCTTCCGCCCCCGCGACCTCCCCGCCGCCGACGCCGCCACCTTCGTCCGCGACGGAATAGGTTTCGGCCGCACCCTCTACACCGTCCGCGCCGACATCGAGGCCCCCGCCCCCGACATCACCACCCGCGTGGGCCGCTGGTGCACCGTCACCCCCCTCACCGCCACCCGCACCCACATCGAAATGACCGTCGACAACCTCGACTGGCCCCTCCTCGTCCTCGGCCGTTCCGAAGCCCCCTTCACCGTCCGAGAACCCCCGGAACTCGTAGCGCGAGTAGCGGAATGGGGCACCCGCTTCACCCAGTCGACCGCCGACGCCGGCTGACTCCGGACGGGGCGACCCGGTGCCCGGCCGTGCGACGGCCAGGCACCGAGATCGGTCAGTCGACGCTGCCGAACGCGCCGTGCGGCAGCAGGTGGTGCAGCCACTTGCGCAGCGGGTTGTGGCCCAGGTGCAGGCCGTTGTCGTCGTGCCACCCGCGGTCGACGAACTCGGCGGAGGTCGGCGCGGGGGAGGCCTGCGCGGACGCCTGACCGGCCACTCCGGCGAGGGGCAGGGCGAGGAACGCGGCGGTCAGGGTGAGGCGGGTGAGGGCGCGCCGGGAGGAGTGGGAATTCGAGAACACAGGTGGATCCTTTCGAGCTGAATCGTGCTGGTCCTCACTCTGCACCGTGTGCCGCGAGCTCGCCAGCCCAGTCGGGACCGGACCGGGGTCTACCTCGGACCGTACTGCGGCGGCTGACCGGGATGCCCCTGGGGCGCACCGTAACCCGGCATGGCTTGCGGTTGATAAGGCGGGTTGCCCGGGTACCGCGCGCCGGGATGCGGACCGGCCGGCGGCATGCCGTACGGCTGCATCGCCTGCGCAGGCCACCCCGCCCGCGCCGTCCCCCTGCACCACCGACGAGTCGACGGCAGCACCGCGAGTACGAACGTGGCCACCGGGAACACCATCACCAGCAGCGAGATCGCCCAGGGGACATCGACGTAGGCCCCTAGCATGCTGTCGACACTCGTGTTCCCGAAGATCGAACTCTGCTCGCTGATGAGCGGGAAGTCGTACTCCAGGCTCAGCACGAGTCCCGTGAACACCCCGAGCAGATACGCCACGATCACGCCGAAGCAGCCCAGCGCCACCAGCGTCGGCCCCGACCCGCGCCTGCCGAACACCTGCATGGCCCCCGCGAGCAGCATGACCGCGGCGACGAGATCGAGCGCGAACGACACCGCGACCACGATCGACACCCACCCGGGCATGAACCCCCACCCGAACAGCGGACTGCCGAGGCGCACCGTGTTCACCACGTACATGAGCACCCCACCGACCCCGGCGAGCCCGCCGAGCGAGGCCAGTATCGCCGCGGTCATCGCCGTCCCTCCGGTGGTGGGGCGCGGGGCGGGGGCGGGATACATGGTTCCTCCTGGAATCGACAGTCGCAGTCCCGAGTACCCACTCCATCGCTCATCCATCCCGATGTCGCGGCGGCGATCAGCCCTGCCGGTACCGCTGCTTGCGGCGACGGTGGAAGAACAGCTGATCCACCGCCACCGGCGCGACCATCGCGGTGATCTCGGCCAGCCGCGTGTCGTACTGATGCTCGGTGATGCACCGATGCAGATGGGCGCGCCGCTCCGGCCCCAGCTCCGCCCAGACGGCGCCGAAGCGAGCACGGGCATCGTGCCCGGCGACGGCGACCACATCCAGTAGCGCGGGCCAGCACCCGGTTTCGGTCGCCCGAGCCGGCAGCTCGGCGACCGCCGCGTCGGACAACTCGGCGAGCGCGCACCCGACGATCGTCTTGAACGCATCGTCCATGCGCGTGGTCAGGGTGAACAGCCCCCGCCAGCTTCCCGCGTCGTCGCGACCATCCAGTGAACGCACCAGCCCCGCCGCCGCCCCCGGGTCGTCGAACACGGGGTTCCCGACCAGCGTCCACAAGCCCAGCGGCGTGAGATGCCCTGTCATGGTGAGGAATTCCGGCACGGCCCCCACCCGCAGCGCGGTGACGACCAGGCCCCCGACATCCCGCGGCCGCGCATTGCCGAACAGCACGTCACCCACCCGGCTGATCACATCGGTGTCACAGCGCGAGAACACCGACAGCGCGGCGTGTTTCAGCGCGGGCGGGCCGGCGAGAACGGTCTGCGCCATCCGCGGAATCCGCCGATACGGCCCGTCCAGCAGCTGCCGCACGACCGCGCTCAGGATCTCGACGTCGTACGCGTACGCCGCCGAATGGATCAGCCCCGCGTCATCGTGCACCCCCGCTTCGACCGCCGCGATCAATTCCGGCGTCGCACAGGACAAGAACGGCCCCGCGGTCACATAGTCGCGCCGCCGCAGCAGTTCGTTGACGATCTCGACCACCGGCTGCGTCGGCGCGATGTCCGCGATCTGCTCGATCGCCCGCGGATCGAGATAGGGCGCGCAGTCGGCCGCGTACCGCGGATCCAGCATCGTCAACGTCTCCGCCGCCTTCAACGGATGCTCGACCCCCACCGCCCCCGCCGCCCGCCCCGTAGTCATCGGCGGAACCAGCCGCTGCACCAACGGAATCGAGATCGACAGCGGAATGAACGGCACCAGCGCGCTGATCCGCCGAAACGTCTCGGTGTGCTGATCGAACAGCACCCCCGAGATCTGCTGCTGCAACTCGTGCAACCGATCGGCCCCCAGATACCGCAGGTGATGCACCCGCTGCGGATGCACGTGCAGCGTGCGAGCCAGCAGAATCAACTGCGCCCGCGTCGTCAGATCCGTCATCGCCCCCCGAACATGATCTTCTTCGTCACCGCGCGCAACGGCCGCGGCAACGCCCCCATGATCGAGTCGATCGACTTGTCCAACGCCTTGGCCTCGAACGTCACCGCCGACCGCATCAACTCGAACAGATCCCGCGCTTCCTCCGCGGGCAGCCCCTGCAACGCGGGCAACGTCCCCGGCGCGCCGTCGCCCCGGTCACCTCGAACAACCATGTGACTCCTGAACAACGCGCGACTCTCACCCCGAGCATGCCGCCCCACCCGGGTACTCACCAGTACTTCGCCAATATCTGTGCGTTACAACGAAGATTCCGGCACAGATACATGTGAACCGACGTCCCACCGACGATGTTCATGGGCGGGTTGTGACTGACAGTTCTGCCCTGGTTCGTTGACATGCGAGTGTGCGCGTCGGAAGATGGCTGAGTCGAACGCCGGTGAGACAAGACGCGACGCAAGGCGATTTGGGTGGGGGACCGTTGTGGCTCGAGTGACTCGTGTGACCGAGAATTCGCAACGTATCAGGCCGCACAAGCCCGAGAACAGTGTGGAGTGTCGGTATCAGGTGGTCACCGACGTCGACGGTGAGCAGCTGATCCATCTGTCGACCTTCGGCTCCAAGAATCGCGCGTCCAAGCCGAAGAGTAGTCAATCCCTGCAGATTGACCGCACGATCGGCGTCAGCATGGTCGAGCTGTTCTGTGAAACATTCGGGCTGACCGCGCCTGGTGACGACTACGAGGCTCGACTGATCACCGCGTATCAGGCGAACCCGAGCTTGTTCCGCAAATTGATCGCCAACGACGTCGACGCCGAAGACGTGGTCGGTCTGGCCCACCGCCGAGTCCAGGTCGAGCGGTTTCGAGCCTTGCTGACCGACGAGGCGGTATTCGCTCAGGAGGCGGCGGAGATCGACGGTAAGGGCAAGGAGAAGGTCTGGCAGCGATTCTTCGAGCAGAATCCCTGGATCCTCGGCACCTCACTCGCTACCCAGGTCTTGACCGCGTGGGATGTCCGCCGGCTCGAGCAGGTCGTCGCAGGGTTCGCCGTCACGGGCTCGGGCAAGCGCGTCGACGGGCTGCTCCGAACAGCGGGCCGGATTCGATCGATGGTGTTCGTCGAGTTCAAGACGCACGAGACCCCGTTGTTGACGACCAACGAGTACCGTCCCGAGGTGTGGGGCCCATCGAAGGAACTGGCCGGCGCGGTAGCGCAGGCCCAGACGACAGTGCACATGGCTACTCGCCAGATTGCCGACCGGCTGCAATCCAAAGCCGAAGACGGTAGCGACATCACCGGAGACTGGACGTACATGTTTCGGCCGAGGGCGTTCGTTGTCGTCGGTCAGCTCGAGCAGCTCGTCGGTGCCTCGGGTGACAACCAGGCGAAGATCCGCTCGTTCGAGTTGTATCGCCGAGAACTCCAGACCCCCGAAGTGGTGACGTTCGACGAACTCCTGGCCAGGGCGGAATGGATGGTCAACACCTCGGCTACCGAATAGCAGTACAGCGGGCGTCATTCGTGCGGTTCGACGCCGCCGCCCAGAACCTTCCCTCCGACGATGATCGGTCGATAAACGCGATCTAGTGCGACTGCGTGGGTCGCTGTACTCGAAAGCGACGCGAATACAACTGGATTCGGTGCGGTGGATGAGTTGTTCGATTGTCACCATCCAAGATAGATGGGCTGTGAGGCCGGACAGGAGATTCGGCCACCTACGCCGGGGAAGGCAGAGGCCACGGGTGAATCGCTTTCGATGAGCACGTCGAGGAGGAAGGGGGGTACGTCGCCGAGCCTGGTCGTATTCGGGGCGATGGGAAGACAGTGTCGGTGTGGGACGGTTTGGCCGGTATGACGAGTGATCGGGTGCTTTCAGGTCCACGTCGTAGACCTGCCGGCGTAGCTGAACGAGAGCAGAGAGCGGGGTGCCCGGCAAAGAGAACGGTGCACGGACCAGCTCGCTCGGACGGCCTACTGGCCCATGCTCACTCCGTCAACTGACGACGGACGTAGGAGAGGTCAATGCTGCAGTGTTGGGATATCCGCTCCTGCCGCCACCTGAGCTTATTGTCGACCGGTTGGTCCCCGGTGACGAACACGACGATCAGTGGTCGGCTGGTGCCGGTGACCGCCTGATTAACGGCGGCCCACAAGAGGTCCCGAAATGTTCGAGGTCGCCCCCAGCAGAGGTACCGTCGCATCGCACCCGATTCCACTTGGCAATGCATCGGCTTCTCGCCGATGCTGCCTGGAACCGTGGTCCAGCTGTCGCCCAGGACCTCACGGATGAACTCGCTAGGCGGTGACAGTCTTTGAGTGGCGTAGGCAGCGAACGGGCCGACATTCTCCAACGCGCGGGCGTACTCTTTTAATGGGCCGTCCTTGATCCAGACTCGCATCCCTTCGGCGGTGTAGTAATCGGCAAGCTCGCCGCCGATCAGGGGATCTTCCACCCACTGCGTGTAGTACTTGGTCTTGTCGCGTGATGACATTTCTTCCCAGTCGAGGGCACCGACCTGTCGGTACAGCTCTCGGAGGACGGCGTCACGAACCTCGGCAGGAACACTGGTCTCGGCCACATCACTCTCTCTCATCGAGCCATCAAGGAGATGACTTCTCGAGCGCATCGATCACACGCTCGGCGGACACGTTTGGATCTTCGTGTTCCCAGCAACGGACGACGGTCCATCCCGCGGCTTCCAGCGTGCGGTTCGTGTCCTCGTCGCGTAGCCGATTGGCATCGATCTTCGCTGCCCAGAAATCCGAGTTCTTGGTGGATGGGCGGTAATGGTCTGGACATCCGTGCCAATAGCATCCGTCCACAAAAACTGCAACATGAGCACGCGAAAAGACGATATCCGCCGTTCTCCGGAGCCCTGTGATCGGCCGCGTGGAGACGCGATAGCGGAGGCCCTGTTTGAACAGAACTGTACGGAGCTGGAGCTCAGGACTGGTGTCTCGACTCCGATTCCCTCGCATGGCAGCCTGGACTGCCGGTGATGAGGCCCACGATTCTGCTGACGGTATCCGATCTCGAACCAGGCCCGCCATCCGTGCCAACTCCCATCCCTGGACAAGGTTCTCAAACCGCGACGACGGGCTGGTCACTGTTCCCAAGGATCTGCGCACTGTACGTCCTTCGGACCGCCATCTTAAATATGCGCGGATGCTTCGGCTACCGGCAACCGGCTTCAACAAGATGGAACCCTCTGTGGTGCAACCATTGTCGAGCGGCACGATACGTCGATGTACGCCACCCGCACTGCGATTCTGCTCCCTCTCGACTGCGGCTCTGGAACGACCGGGTCGCGGCCTCCACGCTCGATCAGGCACAACGTTCATGCGCGGTTCTCGACATCCTCCAAGACCTTTAGTACAGCCTTGGCGAAGATCTCTCCCAGCAACGGTGGAACCGCGTTGCCCAGCTGTCGCATCTTCTCGCCACGAGGACCACTCAAGATCCAATCATCGGGGAACGTCATCACTCGTGCCACCTCGCGAACTGTCATGTACCGATGACGATAACGCCGACGAGCACCCTTGGATCCGGGAACCAGGTCGTCGGTCAGCAAGACCGATTCGCCGCCGGGGACTCCATGTACGCCAGCCTTCACGGTTTTCGCAGGGCGATCGAGGCTATTTGGGGTATGCCCGTTGTAGATTCGCGCGTCCGGCCAACCGACGTGATCTTGCGGCATGTCTGGATACTGCACGCGGTCAAGCCGGTTCCAGCGAATCTTGGGCAGGCGTGGCAATGGTCCCTCGTGTGGCGAGATCGCGTCGCGGAGTGTGCGCCAGGGTCGAAGTTTCAGTTCTTCGAAATCTATTGAGGGCTGGGCTGGCAGTTCTGCGATGACTCGCTCTCGAACATGTTTGGGTACTCCTGGATGATTATTCCAATACTGGCCATTCGCGATTGACTGATACAATGCAGCTTCCGAATGGGTTCGCTTGACATTCTCGAAAAGAATCGACTCATCGATCTTGAGGTCGCTACGAAACGCTAGAATGATAACGCGGTTTCGTATCTGCGGGACGCCGTAGTCGGCGGCATTGACTTCAAATTTGTAAACCTGGTATCGCTCAGTCGCTTCTCCAGAGGAGATCTTTTGTCTACTTCTTAGCGTGGCGTCATGCTCGGTCCATGGCACGGTATCATCGCGCTCGACAAAGGGGAACTCGAGCTCGCGGAGGATGTACTCGAAATACGGTCTGAACGAGGGTCTCAACAGGCCTCGGACATTCTCGCAAATGACAGCTTTCGGCTGAATCTCCCGAATTGCGCGAAACATCTCTGGAAACATGTTTCGCTTGTCTTCGTCACCTTTGGCGATACCTCCCAGGCTGAACGGCTGGCATGGTGGCCCGCCAGCCAAGAGATCGACCTTGTCATGCAGATAGCGCATATCGAGAGTGGTGACGTCACCGCGGACCAGCAGCCCTTTGCCGCCCTCGGGTACCCGCTCATCCTTGCCTCTCGGCTCGGCGCCGTTGGCTTCCAGTGTGTCGCATGCATGCTTGACGAACTCGTTCAGCAGGAGGGGTTGAAACCCTGCACGATCGACAGCCATCGCCAAACCTCCTCCGCCAGCGAACAATTCGACCGAGGTCTTCGGCTTCGACGCTGGCGGGTTCGGCACAGGTGTGGTCCTCACTTGTCGGTGGTGGATGTTGATCATCCCGGGCCCTGCCCTGGTCGGTCAAGGGAAGGTGTGGTGGCGAGCCGTAGTATGGGTCTCGACCGCGAAGTTCTAGTCCGTGTCGACGATCGCATACTTCGGCATCGCGCGATTCTTGACTCGATAGACCAGGGGATTGCGGTCCTTTGGTGCAGCCGCGCGCGGTAGTCGGAGGCTCAACGCCATCACTACGCCCTGCGGGAAGCCGTCGTCCCCTAGCTCTTCCTCGGCCCTTGTCTTGTCGATGACAGGATAGAGAAGCGCGAATCCAGTACGTTCGGTTGACGCGACTTGAAGGTCACAGGCTGTGCGGTGCAGGCTTTCCGCGTTTCCTCGAATGTGACCGTTATGGTCGACCATGCGGCCATGTATGGAGTATTTTCCGACTCCGCGAATATTGACCTTTGAGCGGTTCTTCTGCTGCGGCATCACGACCTGCCATTCATGCACGGCATCGTCCGGCAGTGTGGCGATCCACGCGAGGTCTGCTGTAAAGTGTTTTGGGTCCTTCCAAATAAGCTGCTTCAGCACGTCCACCATCTGCGAATGGGTGATCCCACCGGTCAATGCATCGAATGACCGACCGGCGTGCGAAAACTGGACGCTTTCCTTGGCTGCCGACAGGAGAGGGATGCAAGCATTGATGTTCCGGTCCAAGACTGCCTGATTGCTTATAGCAGGATAACCGGAGCTGGGCTCCTTGGATAGCGTCCTGCGCTCGACGAGTTCGGCGTTACGCATCTTGTTTGGCGCTGTCGGTCGAAGTCCATGCCGCGATACCAACGGCTGGACATCCTCCGGCGTAATAGTTGGACGGCCATCCACCATTGCCGCGTACTGTCGCAGTTCCGCGCGGAAATCCTCTTCGTCCCAGCACGCAGCTTCCAGCGCATCGCGCACTCTGGCGGTGATGAACAGTCGAACGAGGTCTCGGTACCCTGGTCGGAATCCGAACCAGCGCCCCATCTGCATGAGGGCTTCGGCGTGCCCGGCGTTCCGGGAGTAATAGGTGACGGTCAGCCCTTCGACGGTGAAGCCTCGGGCAAGTTTGTTGCCGCCCACCAGGATGCGCCATACCGGCCGCTTG
This sequence comes from Nocardia neocaledoniensis, assembly GCF_029868625.1. Classification (GTDB taxonomy): domain Bacteria; phylum Actinomycetota; class Actinomycetes; order Mycobacteriales; family Mycobacteriaceae; genus Nocardia; species Nocardia neocaledoniensis_A. Next base: position 10,011 of record NZ_JARWOJ010000025.1, read on the forward strand.
TCGAAGTCAAGTTCCTCCTGCTCGATGTCCTTCTCGCTGTTGACAATTAGCACGGGTTCACCGCTCGGCGCGATCTGCCGTGCAGCACGGCTGATATGAGGAGCGAGCTCGTTGAAGGAGCTGGGCATCGGGTCGCTGAACCGCAATGCCTCTGTGACGGGTGCGAAGTCTGCGATGTACAGAGTATGTAGTCGTCCGAGCGCGCTACCTGTGAGGTACCCACCGGTCCGCCACTTGTCGCGAATCGCGTCCGCTCGACTGCGATGTGCGTCCTTGCGCATTGTCTCGTGGACGAGCATCGTGTGGTGCCGGAAGGAACGGCTGTACTTGTCGGGGTCGATCTCCTGACGGAACAGCTTGATGGCGCCCGCCAACACGAAAGAGTCGAGGGCGGCCTGGAGTTGTTGTTCCTCCTCAGTATCGCCGTCGTCGTTCCGATCGTCAGGAATCCTCAGGTGTGCCTTTTCTGCAGAGTTGGCAAAGGTCTTTTCGTGTTCGGGAATGGATGAGTCCATGTCATGGAAGTCCGAGGCTCCCATGTACCCCGATGGCCGCTCCAGGGCGATCAGGTAGTCTTTCGGGAAGATATCCTCTGCATCGTGTGGGTCGACGAAGACGTTAGCGAACGGTGTCGCCGTATAGCCCACATACTGCGCCCGCGGCAGCATGCCGAGCAGGTTTGATATGTGCCTGTTGATCGCGGTGCGCTTCTTGTTCTCTGCGGTCCATGTCTTCGGGTCTGTCGTGTTGACGGAGGCTTGGTCCGACTCGTCGTCGATGATCAATGTAGGGATGTCGGCGAGCCGATCTCCGGTGGTTCTAAGATCCTTTACCATGTTGTTGAGGACGGAACTGTTCTTCTTTACGATGATCAGACGCGCGTCACTCGTGAACAAATTCTCCGGGTGCCATAGCGGTTTGGTCCGGTCTCGCCGCTCGAACTCGAGCGCGGGAAGCCCCTGTTGGAGCTTTCGGTAGTCGAAATTCCGGGTGGTCATCCGATGAATATCGGGTCGACCCACCTCAGACGGTCGGACACCGTGACTGACGAACTTCCCCTTCGCCCAATCCTCGTCGTCGAGGTAATCAATGCGATGGCGCGCGGTTTCATCGGACTCGTCGGCGCCGCGCAAGACGTTCTCCCGTCCCACCAATTCCATGTCTAGGCGGCGTTGCGTTTGTTCACGCAGCATATTGGTGGTTCCGGTCATGACGATGATCAACCGATACCCCGCGTCGATGGCCTTGGCAATGACGCCGGTGAAGTTCGCGGTCTTGCCGCTTTGCACATAGCCCACGACAAGGCCTTTGGTTTGTCCTGCCTTCGGTCTTGCCGGATCGATGAGTCTCTCGACGACATGGTTGGTCGCACGGTCCAGATCAAGAATCGAACCCTCACTCCAGCCGCGGCTCTCGCGGAGGTATTTTTCATAGTGCGCCCAATAGAACTCCCGATCGCGTCGCACCTCATTGCTGTACCACGGATCCCATGGGGATGCGATGACCGTTGGGCCGCTCTGAGATGTGATGGGGAAGTGCTGAGCAAACTCTTTGGCTGTAATATCCGAAAGGCCGAGCGCGGCGATGATTACCGCGCGACGCTCCTCTGAGTTGGTCGGTGTCTGGTTTGTCCAGGGATTTTCCTTTACTGGAGCATTGTCCCATCTTGCGATATTGAGGTGCAGTGCTCTACGGAGTGGGTCATTGGCGGCTGCCCCCGCAACGTACTCCCTCATCCGATCCTCGGACGCGTCGAGGGTCGGATCGAGATCTTCCGCCTCGATCAACGCGCGACGAACCAGAGCCCGGGGCGCGTTGTTTGCCATGCCACGAATTGCGGTGTTGTATGCCTCGGCAAGTGTGTTGGCCATAGTCATCCTTCGAATTCGGCGGCCCGGGAGACGATATCGGGCACCGGCTGCGTGGTTTCGAGACCGTCGAGATTGATCCGATACTTCACTTCTGAGATCCGACTCATCGGCACCCTGTCCGTTCGGATGGCCTCCGGCGTCAGACGCGGAAAGTCGCCGATCACCGCGTGCGTGGCACTTGGGCTACGCCTGGTCCAAACTGTCGACAACTGATCCCTAGCCGATTCATACCAACCGGATCCGACAAGCTCGGCGTCGAACCTGTCGCGAAGTGCATCGACCGAAAGCTGATCTCGGACGGCATCCACAAGTTCGGGGAGCGTCCAACCCGTGCCTGCCCCAGCCGAGGTGATCTGGTGCGAGATGACCCACAGGGGGCGGTCGCCGGTAGGCACTAGTTGGGTCACTGACTCGATCCAGTGCGTACGCCGCTCGCTTGAGGTCGTCTTGACCTCGATATCGAGGGTCGGCAGCCCGAAGTCGTGCTCTTCGGCATCCCCTCCCCGCCACGCGTGTACCGCGTCTCGTGCGCCGAGGGGGCCGAGAAGCCCAGCTAGTACGAGAAGCTCGCCGAATAGTCCGACTTCGCGCTCCCGCGAAAGCGTCGCCGGAGAAAGGAGCAGCGAGGATAGTTTGGCCAACGTGGCGCGTAGCGCAGCCACGGGTTTCATCCCATCGAGTTGAACGCGATCAATCATCGCGCAGAGCACCGGGTACGCATCTCGGAACAGAGCTCCGCTGGTCACGACGACTTCCAGGTACCAAGCACCATCGAAGGTGGTGATTCGAGTCTCGATGTTGCTGAGGCCGGTATCCGGTGCCGCGCTGACAGAGGGGATCTCGATACGTAGTCCGAGTTCCGGGGCAACTGGATTGATGAAAATGCTGGCAACGGGTGTTCCGGGGACAGGCAGGGTCATCGGTACCCGATTGTTGACGTACTGGTCAAAACCCTCTGCGGACAGGTGGCGTACATCGACTGCATCGCTCCCTGTCATAGCCGCTCCGCTCGCACCGCCGCAGTGAGGATGGACTGCCACATCTCGATGTTGTCCTTGTCTTTCTTGCCGAGGTATTCCCCTTCGAAGACATTCGCGACCAGGAGGTACAGGAGGGACTTGACCAGCGGGACGTCGTTGAGGCCGCCATGTTTGCCGCCGAGCAGCATCTTGCGGTAGCGCTTGTTCAACCAGAGGGTATGTGTGTCCCGATCGATTCGGAAGAACGCATCATCGACGAAGGTATCCCAGCGAATCGCGATTGGATCTTCCCCGCGGACTTCCGGAATCTCGTTCTGGATCGTCGCGCGCACACGGGGCGGCAGCCCCTGCCCGGGGTGGATCATCGGAGTCCGCCTCGACACTCGCGCCTGCGACCTTCGGAACAGGTTTTCCGCGATTTCGAGATACTCGTTCAACGTGGTCCCGTCGCTGGCTCGGGCTGCAGCAGCCAGTCGCGCGAACTCAGGGCCGGTTCGCACCCGTGACTTCTCCGGGTTCATCTGGAAAAGGCCACCTATGTCACCGTCTATATCGACCTCGACGCGAGCCAACTTCAGTCGCCGATCCGCAGCGTGGACACCGTCCCATCCACCTGACTGCAGCAGGCGGTCACGGCGGTAGAAGTACAAGCCCTGGTGGTCGTCAGAGCGATCGAGGAGGCGATATTGAGGGAGGTTGGAGGGTTTGGGCCACAAGTGGCAACGGAATTCCACTCGATACGTACCCATCTCGGCGATCAGAGGCTTCGGGTAGTCGTCCAAACCTGACTGCGGGTAGCCGAAGGGGTCCAATGCGTCGACCGGGACCTTTGTGCCCAGAAGAGGGTTATCGACATTCAATACCTCGACGTCGATCTGGAGGCGTCCGTCGGCAAGGAATCTGTGGAAGGTCAACCCCAGGTGTTGGCATATTACGGTGATCATGCGGTCGAGGTATGCCTCGATCTGCGCGGAGTCGGTGGTCGCGGGGAACGTGGATACGTCATCCCAGCGGATCAGTGTGCCGCTGCTGCCCGTGCCGAACGGCCAGTCCTTGTCGAACTCTGCGGAGACGAACGATGAGGCGACCACATCGCAGCGAAAGTCACTGCGGGACACAATATCCGGACGCCAACGTCGTCCGATTGGCTGCTGACCCACGACACGGGACATTACGGTCAGGCTCTTTGCCTGGCTGAAGGAGGCAGCCTTGAGCCCAAGGCCGAAGTGGCCGAGATCGCTGGCGCTGTAGTCGCGCTTGCCCCCGATCGTCATCGCCGTGTTGATCGTCGCCGCCGTCATGCCACATCCGTTGTCAAGGATGTACAGCGCGACGAGACCCTGGTGTGCGCGGATGAAACGGATCAGCACCTGTGTCGCCTGCGCGTCAACAGCGTTGTCGACGAGGTCGGCGAGCGCGGTCTCTAACGAGTGATTGCGACCGATGGAATCAAGCACCCGCGGGTCTGGGGGGAGCACGATGCTGCTCTCCGTAGGTACTTCCTGACTCCACACGACCACGTGCATTCCCCTCGCTCGGCCGACATTCGCGCTCCAAGTTGGACATCGGGGACTGTCCCCGGTCGCGTATACCACTGATATGGCTCGGCGGACCCCCTTCGTTACGAGCTTAGGGCACGGGGAACCCGGCCGCTTGAGACCCGATACGCGCGGTTTGGAGCGGCTCAGGCACCTGCTCTCGACGGAGCTACCCAACCATCGTTCTGGAGGAGTACTTGAAGACGGCTACTCCTCATTCGGGGGAGGTTAACGCCGCACAGACGGGTGGGCCTCGAGCAGCTATCTGGCTCTTTGATAGCGGATTCGCTATCATGCATACATGGACGTGGCCCGCAGCTCCCCCCATGCGACTGCCGGCCGGTTGATATACGAGGCGCGTCAGCGCAGGCGGTTGACGCAGCGTGAGCTGGCCAAACGTGCCGGGGTTGCGCAATCGACCGTGGCTACCCTGGAGTCAGGGCGGCGGCAGCCGTCGTTTGCGATGGTGGAGCGGTTGCTGGCGGCGGCGGGGTTCCGGTTGGGGACCTCGTTGGTGAACGCTGTTCGTCCCAGTGTGTTGCTCGAAGAACACCGGTCCGAATTCGAAGCCCTGCTGGCCCGCTATCCGGTCGCCAATGTGTGGTTGTTCGGGTCGGTGGCCCGTGGCGAGGACCGATCCGATTCGGATCTGGATCTGCTCGTCGAGTTGGCCGCTGGAGCTTCGGTACTGGATATCCTCGACCTGGACGCTGAACTCGGTGAACTTCTCGGTTGCCCGGTCGATGTCGTGACGACAGTGGATCTGAAGTCCAACGAGTTGCTTCGTCGTGGTGTCGAGCGCGGTCCGAAGCGGCTCGCCTTCGCCGCATGAACGACGAACGGACAGATCAGCGACTGCTCTATGTCGAGGCCACGCTGAAGGAGATCGCCGAACTCGCCGCGCGGGGTCGCGCCGCCTTCGATGCTGATATCGCGGTGGCCCGAGCATGTCAGTACAGCGTCATTCGACTCGCCGCCGATCTGGACAGGCTCGGAGAAGAGTGGCTGGCGGATCATCCGGACGTTCCATGGCGGCTCATCAAGGGGATGCGCAATCGGATCGCGCACAGCTATTGGCTCGTAGACGACGACATTGTGTGGGCAGTCGTCGATGTGCACGCTTCCGAACTCCACCGGTTCTTGGCGGCGGAGATCGACGCGGCGCGTGCTCGATGGGCGGCAGACTAGGTCTCCGCGCCCTTCGTCGAGGAGCGAGCAGGCTCAGGAACTCTGGCGCACCTTGATCGCGTCCCTGGAGATGAGGACGTCGAATTCGCCGGGGGTGGCGATGACGGCGTTGCCGTAGGCGGACTTGACGAAGGGGGTGGTGTACCAGGTTCCGGAGTTCATGTCTTCGAAGAAGTCTCGGTCGCCGCCGTTGAGGAAGAGGTGGTCCTGGGTGGGGGACTTGCCGTCGAGGCGTTGGCCGTAGAGACGGGTGATCTTGTAGCCGGAGTGGAAGCCGAGGGCGTTGACCCAGGGGTGGAGTTCGACGATGTTGGCTTGGAGGACCCAGAGGTTGCCTTCGACGCGGTGGGTCGAGGTGGTGTCGGGGGCGCCGTCCTCGCCGAACAGGGTCAGTTCGACGTCGAGTTGGGCGTCTTGTCCGCCAACGGGTTTCGCGATGACGTGGGCCGCCTTGATCTCGCCGGTGAGACCGAGGTAGGTCTGGAGCAGGGTGGCGATCCAGAGCAGGAGGACGGCGACCAGGAGGAGTGCCAGGCCGGGGAGACCCCGGCCGGCGATGGCTTTCGGGCCGCGGTGGCGCCGGGCCGCGAGCACGGCGGAGACCAGCAGGGCCAGGGCGAGGGCGATCAGGAGGTGCAGGCCGATCTGGGCGAGCCCGAAGGTCACCGGGAAACTCATGCACTGGGTATACCCCGAATTCGGCTGCGGTAGGGGTGGTCTGGCTGTTCTCGGTAGGCTTTCACAGTGGCGAAGTATCGGGTGCTCGTCGGGGTTCATCTGGTGTTGCTCGACGCGGAGGGCCGGGTGCTGTTGGGGCGCAGGCTCGGCACCGGTTTCGGCGACGGGTTGTTCCATGTGCCCGCGGGACATCTCGAAGCGGGGGAGACGGCTGTCGCGGGGTTGATCCGGGAGGCGCGCGAAGAGGTCGGGGTCGAGATCGCCACGGGAGAGGTGGAATTCGCGCATGTGCTGCACAGTCACGAACGCGTGCAGCTGTTCTTCGTCGTGCGCGGGTGGCGGGGCGAGGTGAGCAATCGTGAACCGGACAAGTGTTCGGAACTGCGCTGGTTCCCGGTCGGTGAGCTGCCCACGGACATGGTGGCGTACTGCCGCGTCGCGCTCGACGCCATCGTGACCGGACGCTCATTCGCCGAATTCGGCTGGCAGGATGCCTGATCAGTCCTTCGCCGGGCGGTGACGTAGGAGCAGGGCGAGTACGACGGCGCAGCCGGTGGCCATCAGGAGGGCGATGGTCGCCGGCGTCGCGTCGCGATGGACGTCGGCGGTGCGGTACCAGGTCGACGAGTAGGCCAGGTGACCGAATCGGTTGTCGCTCAACGCGACACCGAGCGACGGTACGAACAGGATCGCGAGGCCGACGGTCGCCGAGGCCGGGCTCACCGGGACCGCGCAGCCGACGCAGTAGCCGCAGACGGCGCCGAGCGCCAGGCAGCCGAGGGCGGCGATCCAGTTCGCCGGGGGCTCCAGCAGGTCGGTGGTCAGGACGAATACGGCCAGCGCGACGACCGCCGCAGCGGCGAACAGCGGACGCGGCCGGCGCCGACCCGCCAGCAGACCGGCGCCGACGGCCAAGACTGTGCAGACATCGATCCACCCCGACCGGGGCAGCGTGATGACGAGACTGCCCGTGACGGCGAAGCCGGTCAGCAACAGCACCAGCACGCCGTCGCGGCCGGGCAGGATCAGTGCCGCCGCGGTGGCCGCCGCGACCACCACGGCGGCGCCGAGAATCAGTGGCAGCACGTGATGCTCGCTGTCGGCCAGCGCCAGCGACGTCGTCAGGATCGTCGAGAACGCGATGACCGCGGCGAACACGGGAGCCAGTGGGATCGCGGTGTCGAGGAGGCGGTGCGGGCGGGCCGCGGAGGTGATCGCGAAGTAGGCGAGCGCGAGCACGCTGGCCCCGATGAACCACAGCGGCAGCGTGCCTGCCAGGACGCCGGCGAACCCCGCCGAGGACCGGTCGGTGGGCGTCTCGGTGAGATCGCCGAGGATGGTGGCGCTCGGAACGGCGAACAGGAAGACGGCCCGCAGCAGCGGTTCGTCCCAGACCGCGACCGCCAGCGCGCCGAGCGCGGCCCCGGCCAGCAGGGCGTCGACGAAGTTCAGTGTGGGCAGGGACAGTCCGGTGACCTGGTCGGGGTCACTGTTCGGGGCGAGCGCCAGGTGGCTCAGCAGGATCCCGGCCAGCGCGATCAGCGCGGTCCACTTGGCCGCGCGGGCGCTGCCGACCGCCACGGTGACCGCCGCCGTGATGACCGCGACGAACGCGCCACCGGTCATCGCCCGCGGGATGTTGAACACCAGCAGGTCCAGTCGCCGCGAAGCCGCGAGCGCGGCGAAACTGATCGGCAGCATGATGGCCAGCACCGCGACCGACGTCGCGACGAACACCGTCAGCGCTTCGGCGGCGGCACGGACCTCGCCGCGCGCCGGGGGCCTCATCGGATCCACGCCGCGGCGAGCGGCCGGGTGTGGCGGCCCGCCGAGCGCCGCTGCTCGTCTGTGTGCACGAATCTCCGATCCGGCCGAGGCGTCAGTCCAGGAGCGACCATGCGGGAGTCTATCGAGGTCGCGGGCCCGGGATCGGCTCCTCGCCGTGGCACGCGGACGTGTCGCGGCGGCCTCCGGTCACCCGGCGCGCTGACCCGGCGGCCGGGGCATGCGACGATGGGCGAATCAGCATGTCAGGCAAATGATTCGGAAGGCTGGTTGATGCCGAGCGGCGTGGTGAGCTGGTTCGACAGCGGCAAGGGATTCGGGTTCATCACCCCCGATGCGGGTGGGGCCGAGGTCTTCGTCGAGTACACCGAACTCGTCGGCGAGGGTTTCCGCACCCTGCGCGCTGGTCAGCGAGTGGAATTCGGGGTCAGGGAGACCCGGCGTGGTCCGGAAGCGCACCACGTCCGGGGCCTCTAGCGCGGCCGGTGGTTGCTACGCCCTCATTGTCCCAACGGGGAATGACATGGTTCGGCGTCAGTTCTGGCCGCTGGGCCAGAAGCGGCTGGCGCGCTGGCCGTGTACCGGCCTGGTCAGGTTGGGGTCCTCGGCCTCGGTGATGCCCACCTGCATGAGCAGGATCATGGTGACCATGCTGATGCTGACGATCAGCGGGGTGAGCAGCTGGGACGCGGTGGCGCCCGCCGCGTGGGCGACGTGGGCGCTGGTGTGCGCGCTCATCGAGAACATGCCGGTGTAGTGCATGCCGGTGACGGCGACACCCATCAGCAGGGCGGCGCCGATGGTCGCGATGATGCCGTGGACGTGCAGGGCGAACCACAGCGCGGCCGTCGCGGCGACCACCGCGATCACCATCGACAGCGCCACCACGACCGGGTCGTAGACGATCTCGATATCGGTCTTCATCGCGTACATCCCGGCGTAGTGCATGGCGCCGACCCCGAGACCGGTGATCGTGCCGCCGACCGGCAGCGCGGCGCTGTCCCAGCTGCGGCGCACCACGATCGACAGACCGAGCCACACCACCGCCATCGCGACGGCGGCGCTGAACAGGGTGATCGGCACGTTGTATCGGATGGTCGCGCCGTGCACGGAGAAACCGAGCATCGCGATGAAATGCATGACCCAGATTCCGGTGCCGCCGAGCGCGATCGCGGCCGCGGTGAGCCAGCCGCCGTGGTTACCGGAGGCGCGCGAGCGAACCATGCAACGTAGCGCCAGCATCGACCCGAGGACGGACATGAGATAGGCCAGCAACGGGGTGACCCAGCCGTAAGTGAAATGGTTGATGTCCAGCACTGTCTGCTCCCTTGCGCGCTACTCCGCGAGGTGTTCACTGCCTCACGAACACGGAAAATACGCTGGTAGAAAATTTGCCGTACTAGGTTTCGTCAAATTTCTAGGGGCGGTGACGGTGCGCCGTCCGAGTGGCGTAGAGGAATCGATGGTGAAGCGGGGCGGTCGGTTTCACCGGATGCGCGCCGAGAATGTGGCATCCGCGCCGCTATCACCTCGGCATACGCCGAGCATCCGGTATCGGGTGTGTGAGCGCCCCAGCCCGCGCCGGGTCGGGGTTGGGTTCCTCACAGTCGGCCGAGAAGAGTGTGGAGGAATTTGTCGGATCATGGCATTGTTGTTGGGGAGACCGGGACCGGACTATTAGGACCTGGCTCGTCTACAGAAGGTTTAGAAATGGCTCAGGGCATTGTGAAGTGGTTCAACAGCGAGAAGGGCTTCGGCTTCATCGCACAGGATGGCGGCGGACCCGACGTCTTCGTGCACTACTCGGCTGTTAGCGGCTCGGGCTTCCGCTCCCTCGACGAGGGTCAGCGCGTGGAGTTCGAGATCGGTCAGGGCCAGAAGGGCCCGCAGGCACAGGACGTTCGCGTCGTCTAGTTCCTGCGCTGACCAGCGTATGAGTTGAAGCTCCGCACCGGACCGGTGCGGAGTTTCTGCGTTTCCGGGCTCGTTCAGCCCACCGCCAGCGCCTCGGCGCGGAAGAACTCGTCGGTGACCGCCCGCGCTCTGGTGAGATCGCGAGGCGCCTTCGTGGCGAAGGTTTCCGCGGCGTGCGTGAACTCCGCGGCGATGAAGGCCGCGATCGGCGCCGGGACGACCCCGGTGCCCATCTCCCTGGTGCGTGACTTCAACTCGGTCAATTCGGTGACCGAGGCGACGAAATCAGGTGGAAGGGGGCACTCGGCCAGCAGTGTCGGCAGGTGCATCGGCGCCACCGCCGCCTCGGGGTGCTCGCGCAGCCAGCGCAGCGCCATCGCCGGACGCAGCGCGTAGAACACCTTCTTCAGCCCGCCGGTGCGCTCGAACAGCGCGTACTGGCGCGCGCCCAGGTGCAGATAGTGCCGGGCGACCAGGTCGCGATCGGCGACCTCGGCCGCGACCTCGCGCAGCCGGGCACGGAACACCGCGTCGCCGCGATAGACGATCGGTGACATCAGCCACTCGATCAGCACCGCGTTGCCCTTGACGAGCAGGCGCAATGCCTTGGCCAGGTCCCAGCCGTTCACATCGAGCAGCCCGACCAGCGGCGTCTCGATGACATCGCGGGTGCGCCACGGCGACAGGTAGGTCTCCAGGCCGGCCACGTAGACGAAACGGCAGTCGTAATCGGAATCCGGCGAGGGGAAACCCCAAGCCCGGCTGCCGCTTTCGATGGCCAGGCGGATGGTGACGCCGTGCTCGGCCGCCACCCGGTCGAGCTCGGCGTCGACGGCGGCGACGACGGCCGGATCCATCGAGTCGGGGACGGTGCGCAAGGACATGCGGTGATGGTAGGCGGCGCGACTCCGAGGGTTCACCCGGTTTTCGGGCAGGGGGGTAAGGGCAACCGAACCTCGCCGACTATCCTGGTCGGCGGTAACTGCCGACCCCTTTCTTCCCCAGGAGTACCCCACAGTGAGCCAAGCAGGCCGTCCTGTAGTTCTGATCGCCGACAAGCTCGCCCAGTCGACCGTCGACGCGCTCGGTGACGGTGTCGAGGTTCGCTGGGTCGACGGCCCCGACCGCCCGGCCCTGCTCGCCG
>NZ_JARWOJ010000026.1 GCF_029868625.1 Nocardia neocaledoniensis
GCGCTGGGCAGCGTGCTGCCCGATCTGTTCACCGAAAGCCATTGGGCCCCCGAGTTCACCGAGGCCTCGCCGACCACGTTCCACGCGCAGGTGGCGTGTGCGCGGCGCGCCGTCCCCGCCGTAACCGCCCCGCACCCCCCATCACAGTAGCGGTCCGCTAGCCCCCCGATTCCACCCCACCCCCGACCGCCGGCCCGGGCGGGGGGGGGGCGCGTCCTCCGGGAGCGGCGCCGCGCCGGCCGGCGCGCTGGCCGCACTCGGTCACCCGGTGGCGCTGGGCGCGCGCCGCGCGCAACTTTGCGAGGAACTCGCCGCCAAGATCAGGGCCGACGGCGGCGAGGCCTTCGCCCACCGGCTCGACGTCACCGATCCCGCGTCGGTCGACGAGTTCGTGACCGCCGCCGAAGCGGCCCTCGGACCCACCGAGATCCTCGTCTCCGGCGCGGGCGACATCGAATTCGCGCTGGTGGGCGAGATGGATCCGGAACGGTTCCTGCACCAGGTGCAGGTGCATCTGGTCGGCGCGCAACGCCTGATCCACCGGGTGCTGCCCGGGATGACGGCCCGGCGGCGCGGCGATCTCGTGGTGATCAGCTCCGACTGCGCCGACAACCCGCGACCGCGCAGCGGCGCCTACAGCGCGGCCAAGAACGGGCTGGAGGCGATGGTCGGGCAGCTGCGGATGGAGTTGGAGGGCAGCGGAATCCGGGCGTCACTGGTGCGTCCCGGCCCGACCCTCACCGGCATGGGTATGGACTCGACACCCGAGGTCGTCGGCCCGCTGCTGCAGGACTGGAAGGACTGGGGGTTCGCCAGGCACCCCTACATGCTCAAGCCCGAGCACCTGGCCGACGCGGTCGCGACCGTGATCTCCGTGCCGCGCGGCGCGCACATGGTGCTGGTCGAGGTGCAGCCGGAAGCGCCGCTGCGGCCGCTGCCCGCCGGGGACGGGGGCGCGTCATGAGAATCGTGGTCGACGCCGACCTGTGCCAGGGCCACGCGGTGTGCCAGGACGAGGCGCCCTCGGTGTTCTCGGTGCCCAAGCACGGCACGGTCGAGATCACCGACCCCACCCCTGATCCCGCGGACCACGGCGCGGTGCGGGCCGCGATCCGCTGGTGTCCCACCCGAGCGTTGTCGATCGTCGACGGTGGCGATGCCGACTCCACACCGAAAGGCACAGACTGATGACAGGTTTCGAGCGGGCCGAACTCGACGAGATGGTGCGGCGCTGGGTCGTGGAGAACCAGCGGTGCGAGGAGAAGGGCGACTGGAAGCCCCTCGCCGAGATGTACACCGTGGACGCCACCTACGGCTGGAACTACGGGCCCAAGCAGGAATTCATGGCGGTCGGCCGGGAGGAGATCCGCGACCTGGCCCTCGGACAGGAGATGGCAGGACTCGAAGGCTGGACGTATCCGTATCAGGAGTTCGTGGTCGACGATCGCAGCGGCACCGTCATCGGATTCTGGAAACAGATCAACGAGCGCACCCGCGCCGACGGCAGGCACTACTCGCCCGAGGGCATCGGCGGCAGCTGGTTCCGGTACGGCGGCGACTTCCAATGGTCCTGGCAGCGGGACTTCTTCGACTTCGGCAATGTCTCGGCCATGTTCCTCGACATGATCACCGACAACGCGCTCTCCACCGGTATGCAGCAGCGCATCGAGCGCTCGGTCGCCCGCGATCCGCTGCCTGGCTGGTATCGCGTCGGCGAAGCACCGGCGTCGCTGTGGTGACACCGGTGAGCCGGTACGCGGCGCTGTCCCGGGATCAGCTGGCCGCGCTGGTCCCGGAGTTGCTGCTGTGCGGTCACCTCATCGACCGCTCCGGCATGGCGCACACCATCGCCGCGTTCGGCCGCGCGGGCATGACCGAGGTCGCCATCGAGGAATGGCAGCTGGCCAGCCCCGTCTACACCCGCCGGATGCGGCGCGCGCTCGGCATCACCGGTGACGGCGTCGAGACCATCTTCAAAGGGCTGCAACTCGACATCGGCGCCCCGCCGCAGTTCATGGACTTCCGGTTCCGGGTCGACGACCACGATCACGGTGAGTTCTGGCTCGACCACTGCGGCGCGCTCGCCGACGTCGAGCCGATGGGCGAGGAATTCGTGGTGGCCATGTGCCACGACATCGAGGACCCCACCTTCGACGCGACGGCCCTGGCCACGAACCCGCACGCCCAGGTGCGCCCGGTGCACCGGCCGCCGCGCCGGCCCGCCGACCGCACGCCGGTGTGCGCGTGGACGGTCGTCATCGACCCCGCCCACGTGCCGCCACCGGTCCCCCGGCTCGCGCCGATCCTGGCGGAGTCCGCGGCGGCAGGCCTGGAACTGGCGCCGATCGACCCCGCCGAGGCGGGCCGGAGCGACTACACCGGACCGCTGCTCAGCGATCTGCGGTTCGCCGACTTCTCACACTCGGCACTGCGGCGGATGGCCGACGAGATCAGCCTGCAGCAGCATCTGCTCACGCTGGGCTTCCTGCTCGCGATCCGCGAACGCGCCGACGACGAGACCGCGCGCACCATCGGCCGCAAACAGTTCACCGGGATCGCCGGGCTCACCTCGGAGCGGCTCGCCCGCTGCCTGCGCCTCGGTGGCGATCCGGCCGACCTCGCGACCGTGCTGCGGGTCCATCCCGCACTGAACCCGCTGGGCTACACGGGAATCGAGATCGAGGCGACGGATTCCGCGGTGCGCGTGCGGTTCCCGTCCACGAGTGCGGCGATCGCCGACGGCGCGTGGCCCGCTTTGCTGACGCCGGCCGACCTGCGTCCGCTCGACGCGCTGATCCGCGGGGTGAACCCGCGCTTCGCCGCCAGGGTCGGCGCGGTGGACGACCACGGCTGGACCGCCGAGATCGACCTGGCCGACCAGCCGTTCCGCGAGGCGTCGGAGGTGGCGGTGACCCGTTTCAGCACCGGAGCGGGCTTCGTCTTCGCCGATCGCGGCACCCCCTTGCCGCTCACCGTCGTGTGAGCGGACCGCCGAGAGATGGACTGACATGGCCAACACCTTCGCCGACCTGTTCGAGCACTCCGTCGACGCGATGCCCGACCGGGTGGCACTGATCCAGGGCGAGCGCCGCACCACCTACCGCGAGCTCGACATCCGGGCCAATCGGCTGGCGAGTCAGCTCGCCGCCCTCGACGTCGGGCACGGGACCCACGTCGGCTTCCAGATGCACAACAGCATCGAGACCATGGAGACCCTGCTCGCCTGCTTCAAGCTGCGGGCGGTCCCGGTCAACGTCAACTACCGCTACGGGCCGACCGAGCTGGCCTACGTCTACGACAACGCCGACCTCGACGTGCTGGTCTACCACGCGAGCTACGCCGACGCGGTCCGGGCGGCCCTCGCGCGCACACCGACCGTGCGGCGCTCGATCTGCGTCGACGACGACCGGTTCCTCGGCGCGCCCGACAGCGACGCCCTCGCCTACGAGACCCTGGTCGAGACCGGAAAGCCGTTCCGGCCCACGGTGACTCGCAGCCCCGATGACCTGTTCATGATGTACACCGGCGGCACCACCGGCATGCCCAAGGGTGTGATGTGGCGCCAGGAGGACATGTGGCGGGTCCTGGGCGGTGGCGTCGACTTCTACAGCGGCGAGCCGGTGCGCGACGAGTTCCAGCAGTCCGAGGCGGGCGCCGCGGCGGTGCCCGCGACCTGGTTCGTGCTGCCGCCGCTGATCCACGCCGCGGCGATGATGCCCACCTTCACCGCCCTGTGGTCGGGCAACGCGGTGATGTTCGAACCGCGCTTCGATCCGGCGCGGGTGTGGCGGGCGGTGGCAGCCCAGCGGCCGCACGTCCTGGTGATCACCGGCGACGCCATGGCCCGGCCCCTGCTCGACGCGTTCGACGACGAACCGGTGGACGCGTCGTCGCTGCTGGTGATCGCCTCCGGGGCGGCGCTGCTGTCGCAGCCGGTGAAGAACGCGCTGCTGGAGACGTTCCCCGCGACGATGGTCTCGGATTCGATCGGTTCCTCCGAGACCGGTTTCGGCGGTATCGGTTTCGCGCAGAAGGACGACAACCCCGCCCGTGGGCCCCGGGTCCGGACCGGACGTGGCGCGGTGGTGGTCGACGCGGACGGCAGGCCGGTCGCACCCGGCGAGGAGGGTTGGCTGGCCAAGACCGGAGCGGTGCCGCTGGGCTACTACAAGGACCCCGAACGCACCGAGCGGCTGTTCAAGACCGTCGACGGCGCGCGCGTCGTGGTCACCGACGACCGGGCCCGTGCCGAGGCCGACGGGTCGATCACGCTGATCGGGCGGGGCAACATGGTGATCAACACCGGCGGCGAGAAGGTGTTTCCCGAGGAGGTCGAAGCCGTCGTCAAGGCGCACGAGGCCGTCTACGACGCGGTCGTGGTCGGCGTACCGCACCCGCGGTGGGGTCATCAGGTCGGCGCGGTCGTCTCGGCGCATCCCGGCCGGTCCGTGGACTTCGGCGCCCTGCGCGCGCACACCCGCGCCCATCTGGCGGGATACAAAGTGCCCAAACAGATCTGGGTGGTGGACAGCATCTCCCGCTCCCCCAGTGGGAAGCCCGACTACCGGTGGGCCAAGGAGCAGGTGGCGGCACGCGCGGCCGACCACGCGGCCGACTGATGTCCCGGTGTGTCATCATCGACTAGAACAAGTTCTAGAAATGTCGCGAGGAGGCGAGCGTGGGAACTGTGCGATCGGTGCGGACGGGACCGTTCCTCGTGCCCGCCGTGGACGAGATCCCCGGTGGCCGGATGCTCGACCTCCCCGGTCGTGGGCGAACCTACGTCGTCGACATCCCGGGGCCGCCGGACGCACCGGTGCTGGTGCTGCTGCACGGCACCGCCTGCACGGCCGCCCTGAACTGGTTCCCGGCACTGGAGACGCTCAGCGAGCACTACCGCGTCGTGCTGTTCGATCAGCGCTGGCACGGGCGCGGCATCAAGTCGGCACGGTTCCGGCTCGACGACTGCGCCGACGACGTGGTCGCGGTCGCCGACGCGCTCGGCGTGGATCGTTTCGTCTGCGTGGGCTATTCGCTGGGTGGCATCGTGTCGCTGCTCACCGCGCACCGGCACCCGGGCCGGGTCGCGGGGCTGGTGCTGTGCGCGACGCCGTATCGCTTCCAGGAGAAGTGGCGCGAGCGAGCGTTCCATCGCGGCTTCGCGTCGGTGGCCGAGGCCATGGGCGAGTATCCGTACCGGCGGGCCCGGCGGCTGACGCGCGCCCTGCCGGAATTGCCGCCCGCGCTGGTGCCGGGGCAGCTACGGCGCTGGGCGATGGACGAATTCCGCAGCACGAGCGGGTGGGCGCTGGCTCCGGTGCTCGCCGAGATCGGGACCTTCGACGCCACCTCGTGGCTGCCGGAGCTGCGGGTGCCGACGGCGGTGGTCATCACGACCAGGGACCGGGCGATCCCGGTGTATCGGCAGATCGAGCTCGCCGCCGCGATTCCCGGGGCGAGTGTGCATCCGGTCGCGGCCGGGCATGCCGCGTGCGCTGTCGCGCCGCATCGGTTCGTTCCGGTGTTGGCCGAGGCGTGCCGCGCGGTGGTCGCGCGACGGTAGGTTCGACCCTGTTCGACGCCGGTGGCGAACAGGGCGGTCGGTCGGGGCGATCAGCCCCTGGCGCGGGCCGCGGCCAGTAGATCGTCGATCACGGCGGGCACGGCGGCCGCGAGCGCGTCGACGTCGGGGACCAGATCACGGCAGGCGATGAAGCCGAAGTCCAGGTCGCCACAGTTGGACAGCACGGTGACGGTGAGCCCCGCCCCGTGGAAGACCGGGCCGAACGGATACATGCCGTCCACCCGGACGCCGAGGAAGTACAGCGGCATCGGCGGGCCCGGCACATTCGAGACCACCAGGTTGTGAACCACGGGGTGGCGTTCGGCCAGCTTCAGCGACGAGTACACGCGGGAGGCGAGCCGGAAGGTGTTGGGCGGGGCGTACTTCGACCAGTCCTGCAGGAAGTCGGCGCCGATCAGGTCGTGTTCGGCCTTGGCCTCCCGGTTCGCCACGGCCAGCGCCTCCAGCCGTTCCACCGGATCGGCGAGGTCGGTACCGAGGCGGCAGAACAGCGTCGAGACCTTGTTGATGCCCTCGGTGTGCCGGGTGGTCTCGTGCACCGACACCGGGACCGAGGCGATCAGCGACCGATCGGGCAGCGCGTCGTGGTCGGCGAGGTAGCGGCGCAGCACCCCACCGACGACGGTGAGCACGACATCGTTCACCTTCACCCCGAACGCGGCCTTGATCTCCTTGATCGCACCCAGGTCGGTCTTGGTGAACGAGACCGACCGCGCGGCGGTGACGGCCTGGTTGAACGGCGTGCGCGGCGCGGAGAACGGCAGTTCCATGCCCGTCTGGTTGTTGCGCCGCCGCTGCGCGAACCCGGCGACCATCCCGAGGGTCTTGGGCACCATGCCGAGCATGCCCGCCCTGGCGGGCAGGCGCACCGCGGCCCGCGCGGCGAGCTCGAGGTCACCGGGCGCCGGCTCCGGTTGCCACGGTTCGGGTTCCGGTCGGGTCAGGCCCGGCTCCAGATCGCACAGGTGCATCATCATGTTGGTGCCGGTGATGCCGTCCACGGCGGAGTGGTGGTACTTGCACACCACCGCGACCTTGCCGTCGTCGAGGCCCTCCACCACCGACATCTCCCACAGTGGCCGGTTCCGGTCCATCGGCGTACCGGCGATGTCACCGATCAGTGTGGCGAGTCCGGCGGTGCCGCCCGGCTCGGGCAGCTCGACGCGCCGGATGTGGTTGTCGATGTCGAAATCGGGGTCGTCCACCCAGAGCGGGTGGTCCAGATTGAAGGGCACCGGATGGACCCGGCGGCGCATGTGCGGGATGAGCGGCAACCGCCTGCCCAGCTCGGCGCGGAGATGGTCGAAGGAGTACGGCCCGTCGGCCGGGTCGAGGATCAGCAGGGCACAGACGTGGAGATGCTGGGTGTCGGTCTCCAGATAGAGGAAACTGGCATCCAGTCCGGTGAGTCGTTCCATAGCCGAATCCTACTAGAACACGTTCTAGTTTTGCCCGCCGTGCGGGCGGAACGCGACCACCCTCACAACTGGTACGCCGGTGCCGCCCGCGGGCCGACGACGCTCATTCCGCGGTGTGCGCGAGGACCGCCGTGGACAGTTCGCCGAGCACGTCGCGCGGCAGGGTGTGACCCATGCCCGCGATCATCAGCAAGCGCGCGTTCGGAATCCGCTCGGCGATGAGCGCGCCGTGGCCCGGCTTGACCGGTTCCCGCGTCCCCTCGACGACCAAGGTGGGCGCCTCGATCCGGGGCAGCGCACCCACCGGTTCGAAGTCCGGCGCGGCCGCCGCGGCCAGCCGGTGATTGACGATCGCGGACAGGTCGCGTGCCCGGTCGTGGATCCGCTCCTGCAGCGCGCGGGCCGCCTCCTCGTCGAACGGCAACTCCTCGCCGTGCAGCAGGCGCTGTTCGGCCACCATGCCCTTGATCCCGGCCTCTCGATCCGCCGGTGGCGTGGCGGTCATCAGGGCGCGATAGAAGGCGACGAACTCCGGCGTAGGCTCGGGCAGCGCGCCTTCCGGTTGCGGCTCGCCCAGCAGCGCCCGCATGAGCACCTGCCCCTCGCCGCCGCCCAGCGGCGACGACCCGATGACGGTCAGCGAGCGGACGCGCTCCGGCCGTTCGGCGGCGACGAACTGGCCGAGCAGCCCGCCCGCCGAATGACAGACCAGGTGCGCGCTGTCCATGCCGTGCGCGTCGAGCACGCGATAGACATCGTCCTTGATGTCGTGCCACGTGTAGGGCGTCGCGGCGAAATCGATGGTCTCCGACTGCCCGGTGTCGCGATGGTCGTAGCGGACCACCCTGCGCCCGCCGGCCACCAGCCGCTCCACGAACTCCTCCGGCCACAGGATCCCCTGGGACATCGAGCCCATGATCAACAGGATCGGCACGTCCGTCGCCGCGCCGAATTCTTCACTCCAGATATTCACGTTTCGCATCGCGTCTCCCGCCACCCGTTGACCACTCCGTATGTAGTGATCAGAACGTAGTACTACACACAGAGTGGTGTCAAGGGATGTGTCCTTTTCGGGCTGCGACTATCCGGACAACACGCCCTCCGATGCCCGAGCGGGCTCAGCATCCCCGACCCGTCCCCAGGCCGGCGGGTCCACCACGGTCGGTGCCGGTTCGACCGGCGGCCACGTCGTCCACGCGGCGGCCGCGCCGTGTTCCGCGAAGGATTTTCCCCAGTTCCACATCGTTGCGCCCCTCCCCCGAGCTGCTGTGCGGTATCACTAGGCTAGGGTCGTTCGCCGCAGTGCACCAATGATTTTCGGCGCGACACCCCCCCGCTGAGCGGACCGGCGTGGAGTCACTCGGCCAGGAATCGCAGGAGTTCGGCGGTGACGAATCCGGGGTTCTCCTCGATGAGCCAGTGGCCCGCGTTCGGCACGTCCACGGCGCGGACGATGTTCGTCATGCGCGTGGCCGCGGTCGCGCGGACCGGATCGAGCTGACCCTGTGCCGCCATGAGCAACGTCGGGACGTTCGTCGGCGCGGAGTCGATCGTGTCCCGGACGTCGCGGTCGAGGGTCCGATACAGCTCGAATCCGCCGGTGAGACTCTCCGGCTTTCCGTAGGTGCGCGCGTACTCGTCGATATCGGCGTCGGCGAACGGGGAGGTCCGCGCCGTTCCGCCGAAAGCCGTTCCGCCGAAGGAGACTTGGGGATAGAACAGCGCCAGGTAGTCGCGCACGTCGTCGGCGACCACCGCTTCGGGGACCTCACGCTGGGAGTGGAAGGCGATGTGCCAGCTCATCGAACGGTAGGTGGCCGCGTCGACCGCCGGTCCGGGGAGCGGGAGGTCGAGGTAGCCCAGCCCGGTCGTGTCGGCGGGGAATTGAGTGGCGTATTGGTAGGCCACGGCGGCGCCGAAATCGTGACCGATGACCCGCGCGTCGCGCACGCCCAAGCGTTCGGCGACGAGGGTGTGGACATAGCGGGCCAGCGTGGCCTTGCTGTAGTCGGTCGGCACCCCCGCGCTGTCACCGAGCCCGGGCAGGTCGATGGCGTAGACCGTGTGCTTCTCGGCGAGCGCGGGCATGATCGGCCACCAGCCGTACCAGGTCTGCGGCCAGCCGTGCAGCAGGACCACCGGCGAGCCGCTGCCGCCGGTCACATAGTGCATCCGCACGCCGTCCACGTCGGCGAATTCGTGCCGGAAGGTCTGGTCGAACGCGGAGTCCCCCTGGGTGACTCGCGCGTACGCGGGCACCTCGTCCGCCGCCGTGGTGACGCAGGCCGAGGCGGTGAGAGCGAGCAGGGCGACGAGGGCGGCGATCCCCGCCGCGCGGACTGAACGAAGGGCGATGAGCATCAGTGCTTCCTGAGGGTCGACAACGGCGGGTCCGGACGGCAAGCGTCACCCCTAACGCGCATAAATGGCAAGTTTCGTTGCCATTTCAGCAAGTTGGTGGCGCCAAGTCGTTCGCGAATGTCGTTGAACTGGCTCGATGTTCGGCCCGATCCCGCGCCCGGTAGAGTTCGGTGATCGTTCCGGGGAGGACCGCATGACGCAGCTTCAGCATCGAATCGACGCGATGACCGACGACTCGGGGTTCCTCGGCCTCGTCGACCCCCACGCGTATACGTCGTTCGTGGGCGAAGACTGGACATTGGAGTCACTCTTCGAGCGCGTCGAATCGGAGATGCGGCAGCGGCGGATCCTGCTCTGGGGAACCGGCGGCGAGGAGCAGTGGCGGATCGACCTCTCGGATTCGCCGGTGGATCCGCGGCTGCCCGTCGTCAGGCGGATCACCGGCCCCATCACCGTGACGCGCGGCGAGCTGGTCGTGGTCAGTTTGGACACGGTCACCATGGCCGCCCAGTTCGCGGACTCCGCCGTGGACGACGACAAGGACATCTACGGGTCCGGTATCGCACTTCCCCACGGGGACTACCTCTGCACCATCACTCAACTCACCGACCCCGAAGAGGATCGCACGCACGAGGGCCCCGACTTCCACCTCCAGCTGAGCACTGGACGAACCTCACCGTGGCTCGGCATCCCTTGGTCCGAGCTGTGACGCGCGCGATCAAGACCTCGCGCCCCCGCTGAGACCCGCGCGATACAGGTCGCGCAGCAGGGCGACTTCCGCGCCGTGGTGCAGCAGTTCACGGCGGGTGTGCAGCACGATCCCCGCGGTGGACCAGTCGGCCAGCATGCTGTCCGGCGGTCCCGCGGGTTCGGTCAACCCCTCGACCCCGAGGCCACCGACACCGCGGCTCCACGCCGCGTACGCGTCATCGAGTCGGCACAGTGCCTCACCGGCCGTACCTGGGTACCGGAACGACGCGAAATCGACAGGCGGACCGCCGAATCGCTCCAGCCCCGCTTCGAGCAGGAACACCACATGGCCCAGCCGCCACGCGATGGTGGTGACCGGCGCGGGCTCGGGCGGCGGAACCGCGAAGTCGCTGACGAATCCACCGGCAGCGGGACGAATCGTCCACATGCCGGGGACCGGTTCCCAGAAGTACTCCTCGTCGGGCAGCCCCTCGAACCGAGGACGCAGCTGTCTGGTCCAGTGCAGCTCGAGTTGGGCTCGGATCTCGGCGTTCCAGTCGATGCTCATGACCTAGACCCTCGCCCGTGGAGCAGGCCCTGCCAACCGATTTTCGGCGGCCTCCGGTGCGCCGAAGCGCAGGAGCGCATACTCTGGGAGGCGGCCGTGTACACCTTCCGGCCATGTTTCTCTTTCTGGCACATCGCTCGGCGTCTCCGAGCGTTCGGCGCGTCGCCGTTTCCCGGCATCATCTCGACCGATGACCCCATCGGTCCGCCACCCCACGTCCTCGAACGGAGTGAAAGTTCATGGGTACCAACAGGATCACGAACGGAGGCGAGCGTGCACTCCTCGAGAACACGCTCGATCGCAACCGCGAGGCACTCGTGGCGACCGTGCGCGGGCTGTCCGAGCAGGACGCGCGCCGGCGGCTCGTCGCGTCGTTGACGACCCCGATCTCGCTGCTCAAACACGCCGCCGCGGCCGAGCGGATCTGGTTTCAGCGGTTCTGGGCGGGGCTCGACGCGTCCGAATGCGACGGATATTCGGAGCGGGACGAGGGGACGTTCACGGTCGACGACGACGAGACGATCGCCGAGGTGATCGCCGAATACGAGCGCGCGAGCCTGCGCTCCAGGGAGATCGCCGCCCGCTTCGATCTCGACGACACCATCGACATCCCGGGCGAAGGCACCGTCAGCATGCGGTGGACACTGCTCGCCATGATCGAGGAATTCGCCAGGCACGCGGGGCACGGCGACATCCTGCGGGAACAGATCGACCGGCCGCGCCCCGATCTCCTAGGGTGACGGTAGTCAGTGTCGACGTTGGATATCAGGAGGATTCGGTGGCACGCGAACTGGTTTACACAGGCTTCATGTCGCTCGACGGTGTGGTCGATTCGCCCGGCGGCACCGAGGAGGGGCACCGCAGCGGCGGGTGGGTGATGCGGACCCGGTTCGACCCCGAGGCGTTCTCACTCAAGGGCGAGGAACTCGCCGACACCACCGCGCTGATGTTCGGCCGCCGCAGCTACGAGGCGTTCGCCCCGATCTGGCGCGACTCCGAGGATCACGCCGCCTACAAGGACCTGCCCAAATACGTGGTGTCCTCGTCACTGTCCGAAGATCAGCTGATCGAGGGCTGGGGCGAGATCACGATTCTGCGTGGCACCGACGACGTCGCCGCGCTCAAGCGGACCGAGGGCGGCGCCGTCTACATCCACGGCAGCGCCGAACTCGCCAGGGGCCTGGCCGACGCCGACTTGATCGACCGCTACAACCTGCTGGTCTTCCCGGTATTGCTCGGCGCGGGCAAGAGTCTGTTCAACCACGCCGACCGCCCCGAACAGCAGCTGCGCCTGCGTGATTCGGCCAGCTACGGCAACGGCGTCACCAAGCTCGTGTACGACGTGGAACACTGAGCGATCGTTCAGACATCCAGGTCGATCGCGACGGCGCGCCCGGTGCGGAACCAGTATTCGTGCAGGTCACGAATCTTCGCCCGGGACGGGAACCCACGCAGATGGAGGGCGCACTCGGCGAAATCGAGGGGGACGACGGTGTCACACAGCAGAGTGCGCGCCATGTCCGATTCCGCCGGATCGGCGATCTCCCTCGCGGTGCCGCCGAATGTGCCGTCCGGCAATTCGAGGGTGACACGGGGATCAGCGCGAATATTGCGCAACCACGCGTTCACGGCGCCCGGCCGCTCGACCAGCAGGCTCGGCGGCATCAACTGCACGAGATAGGCGCGGCTACCTTCGCGCAGGACCCGCACACATTTCGGTCGCGGCAGACCGGATTTGCGGCCGGTCGTGGTGAGGACACCATAGCCGCGGGGCATCCGCACCCGAAGCAGCGGCAGCATCGCCGCGCTGAGCAGCTTGCCGTCGCGTGCGCTGCGAATCAGGCGCCCGTGTCGCGGGAGGGCGGCCCGCGCTTCGGCTCGCCGCGCTTCGTCATCCATGCTTTCCATGATGCGCCCGACGCGCGGGCGATGAGCCCGAAGCCGCGACCGCGAGTACCGCGCGGTCAGCCGGGCGAGGTGGCATCCTCGCGGAAGGACGGCCGATCAGGTCGCGGCGGGACGCCATCCATGATCTCGGTCCACCAGGTGTCGAGGGGGCTGGGTTCGGGCCAGATGACGGCGGGTTCGGCGGGGACGGTGACGGGGTGTCGGTCGGTGATGTGCATGGCGGTCCTCGGATGCCGGGTCGAACGGTGGCCGGGCCCGCGCGGGGCGGGCCCCCGGGGGGGGGGCGAGCCAGGGGGTGTGAGTAGGGGTGTTG
>NZ_JARWOJ010000027.1 GCF_029868625.1 Nocardia neocaledoniensis
GGCCGCGACTCAGACGGCGAGCACACCGGAGCGCGACTACCTGCTGTTACGCGCGGCCCGTGTGCGCACCCCATAACGCCCTCCGTACCCCCGCCCCCGCCCGCCCCCCGGGCCGCGCCCCCCGGCGCGGGCGGCGCCCCCCCCCCCCCCCCCCCCCCCCGGGTGCGGCCCGCGAGGTATCAGAGCCCGACGAGGCTGCCCAGGGTGGTCCAGCCGAGCACCGAGTCGACGGCCAGACCGCAGAACACCACGGCCAGATAGTTGTTCGACTGCAGGAACAGGCGCAGCGGCTTCACGGATTCACCGCGGCGCACGCCGGCGTAGAGCTGGTGGGCCATCAGCAGGAACCAGGCACCCGCGACTAGGGCGACGGCCGCGTAGATGACGCCGGCGGCGGGGACCAGGGCCAGCGTCGCGAGGACGGTCAGCCAGGTGTAGATCACGATCTGCTTGGTGACGGTCTGCTCGGTGGCGACCACCGGCAGCATCGGCACGCCCGCCGCGCGGTAGTCCTCCTTGTAGCGCATGGCCAGCGCCCAGGTGTGCGGCGGCGTCCAGAAGAAGATCACCAGGAACAGCACGATCGCGGGCCAGCCGATGGTGCCGGTGACGGCCGACCAGCCGACGAGGGCGGGCATGCAGCCGGCGGCGCCGCCCCACACCACGTTCTGCGAGGTCCGCCGCTTGAGTCCCTTGGTGTAGACGAAGACGTAGAACAGGATCGTCGCGACGACCAGCACACCGCTGAGCAGATTGGCCTGCCACCACAGCCAGCCGAACGAGATCGCCCCGAGCGCCACGCCGAAGACGAGCGCGTGCCTGGTCGGCACCGCGTCGCGGGCCAGCGGCCTGCGCGCGGTCCGCTTCATCACCTTGTCGATGTCGGCGTCGACGACACAGTTGAGCGTGTTGGCGCTGGCGGCGCCCATCCAGCCACCGAACAGGGTGACCAGGATCAGCCGGATGTCGACGGTGCCGCGATCGGCCAGCAGCATCGTCGGGATGGTGGCGACGAGCAGCAGCTCGATGACCCGCGGCTTGGTGAGCGCGATGTAGGCCAGCGGCTTGCGCAGGATCTTGGCGACGAGACCGTCACCGGTGAGCCGGTCGGCCAGCGCCGTCGAGGAATTGTGCGCACCGCTACTACCCGGCTGGGGATCGATCCGCACTGTTTCTCCTCGCACGCTGTGCTTCGCATCCGGCATTGGAACGAGCAGCGCGCGGCTGCGGCGCGGCCACTACTACAGACGATGGTAGACCCACGCCGGTGCCGCTCCGCGCCAGGGCCCCGCCACCGTGGGCCCCGTCACGGCGCCCTCTCGGCGCCGCACGGCGGTGAACCGGCGCCGACGCGCAGGTGAACGGCGACGTCGGCGAGCCATCACCCGACGCGCCGGGCGAGGGCACCGACACCGCGAACGGTGTCGCCGCTCCCCTCTAGACTCACAACCAGGGTTCGCGCCGGTCCCGTGGAGCTCCACCACTAGGGTAGGGGTGTACATCGGTACGCACCCAGGCCGCGTGCGGTCCGGACGACATCCACATCGCCGCTGCCATGTATCGCCGTCGACGAAACCTAGGTCAGGAGAACCACGGTCGTGTCAGTCACAGACGACATTCGCGCCCTCACTCAGCGGAACTACCCCAGCGACTGGACGGACCTCGACACCAAGGCCGTCGACACCGCCCGTGTCCTGGCCGCGGACGCGGTGCAGAAGGCGGGCAACGGGCACCCCGGCACCGCGATGAGCCTCGCGCCGGTCGCCTACACCCTCTTCCAGCGCACCATGCGCCACGATCCCGCGGAGCCGCGCTGGGTCGGCCGCGACCGGTTCGTGCTGTCCTGTGGACATTCCAGCCTCACCCTCTACGTCCAGCTCTACCTGGCCGGTTTCGGCCTGGAGCTCACCGATCTCGAGCAGCTGCGCCAGTGGGACTCGCTGACCCCGGGCCATCCCGAGTTCCGGCACACCGACGGCGTCGAGATCACCACCGGCCCGCTCGGCCAGGGCCTGGCCTCGGCGGTCGGCATGGCCATGGCGGCCCGCCGCGAGCGCGGTCTCTACGACCCGGAGGCCCCTGCGGGCACCAGCCCGTTCGACCACTTCATCTACACCATCGCCTCCGACGGCGACCTGCAGGAGGGCGTCACCGCCGAGGCCTCCTCGATCGCGGGCACCCAGCAGCTGGGCAACCTCGTGGTGATCTACGACGACAACGAGATCTCCATCGAGGACGACACCGACATCGCCTTCACCGAGGACGTCGCCAAGCGCTACGAGGCCTACGGCTGGCACGTGCAGATCGTCGAGGGCGGCGAGGACGTCGTGGCGATCGAGGCCGCGATCGAGGCCGCCAAGGCCGAGACCGCCAAGCCCTCGATCATCATCCTGCGCACCATCATCGGCTTCCCCGCGCCGAACAAGATGAACACCGGCGGCGTGCACGGCGCGGCGCTGGGCGCCGACGAGGTCGCCGCCGTCAAGCAGGCCCTCGGCTTCGACCCCGAGAAGTCCTTCGACGTCGACCCGGCCGTCATCGAGCACACCCGCAAGGCGCTGGCCCGCGGCGCCGAGGCGAAGGCCAAGTGGCAGTCGACCTTCGACGCGTGGGCCACCGCCAACCCGTCGAACAAGGCGCTGTTCGACCGCCTGCAGACCCGCTCGCTGCCGCAGGGCTGGACCGAGTCGCTGCCGACCTTCGAGGCCGACCCGAAGGGCATGGCCACCCGCAAGGCCTCCGGCAAGTTCCTTGCCGCCGTGGCCGACGAGCTGCCCGAGCTGTGGGGCGGTTCGGCCGACTTGGCCGAGTCCAACAACACCACGATGCCCAGCCAGCCGAGCTTCGGCCCCGAGTCCATCTCCACCGGCATGTGGAAGGCGCAGCCCTACGGCCGCACCCTGCACTTCGGCATCCGTGAGCACGCCATGGGCTCGATCCTCAACGGCATCGCCCTGCACGGCCCGACCCGCCCCTACGGCGGCACCTTCCTGGTGTTCTCCGACTACATGCGCCCGGCCGTTCGCCTGGCCGCGCTGATGCGGGTGCCCGCCATCTACGTCTGGACCCACGACTCCATCGGTCTCGGCGAGGACGGCCCGACCCACCAGCCGATCGAGCACCTGGCCGCGCTGCGCGCGATCCCCGGCCTCAATGTCGTGCGCCCCGGCGACGCGAACGAGACCGTGCACGCCTGGCGCACCGTCCTCGAGCGCGACTCCGACGAGCACACCTCGCACTTCTCGGTGCACGACGCGCCGCACCAGGACGGCCCGTCCGCGCTGGCGCTGACCCGGCAGGACGTCCCGACCCTGGAGGGCACCAGCTACGAGGGTGTCAAGAAGGGCGGCTACGTGCTGGCCGAGGCCTCCACCGGCACCCCGCAGGTGATCCTCATCGGCACCGGTTCCGAGCTCCAGCTCGCGGTGGCCGCGCGCACTACCCTGGAGGAGCAGGGCATCCCGACCCGCGTGGTCTCGATGCCGTGCGTGGAATGGTTCGACGCACAGGAGCAGGGCTATCGCGACGAGGTGCTGCCGCCGTCGGTGCGCGCCCGGGTCGTCGTCGAGGCCGGTATCGCGATGCCGTGGCACCGCTTCGTCGGTGACGCCGGTGAGGTCGTCGGTATCGAGCACTTCGGCGCCTCCGCCAACTTCAAGAAGCTGTACTCCGAGTTCGGTATCACCGCCGATGCCGTCGTCGCCGCCGCGCTGCGTTCGACCGACAAGGTGAAGGGGTAAAACCAATGGCACAGAACGAGAATCTCGCCGCGCTCTCGGCCGCGGGCGTCTCGGTGTGGCTCGATGATCTGTCCCGCGATCGGATCAAGTCCGGCAATCTCGCCGACCTGGTCGCGACGAGGGGCGTCGTCGGTGTCACCACGAACCCGAGCATCTTCCAGGCCGCGCTGAGCAAGGGCCACGACTACGACGGCCAGCTGAAAGAGCTCGCCGGGCAGGGCGCCGACGCCGACGCCGCGATCCGCACCATGACCACCGACGACGTGCGCGCCGCCTGCGACGTGCTCGCCCCGGTGTTCGAGGCCACCAACGGCGTCGACGGTCGGGTGTCGATCGAGGTCGACCCGCGCTTCGCGTTCGACGCCGACAAGACGGTCGCCCAGGCGATCGAGCTGTGGAAGATCGTCGACCGCAAGAACCTGTTCATCAAGATCCCGGCCACCGAGGCGGGCCTGCCCGCGATCACCGCGGTGATCGGCGAGGGCATCAGCGTCAACGTGACGCTGATCTTCTCGGTGCCGCGCTACCGCGCGGTGATGGGCGCCTACCTCGACGGTCTGCGCAACGCCAAGATCGGCGGCCACGACCTGGCCAAGATCCATTCGGTCGCGTCGTTCTTCGTCTCCCGGGTGGACACCGAGATCGATAAGCGTCTGGACGCGATCGGCACCCCGGAGGCGCTCGCGCTGCGCGGCAAGGCAGGCGTGGCCAACGCGCGCCTGGCCTACGCCGAGTACCAGGATGTGTTCGACGGTGGGGCGCACACCTCCACCTACAACCACCTGGCCGCCCAGGGCGCCAACCGGCAGCGGCCGCTGTGGGCCTCGACCGGGGTGAAGAACCCGGACTACCCGGACACGCTCTACGTCACCGAGCTGGTCGGCCCGAACACGGTCAACACCCTGCCGGAGAAGACCCTGCAGGCCTTCGCCGACCACGGCGAGGTCCGCGGCGACACCCTCAGCGGCCAGGCCGTCGAGGCCGCGCAGGTCTTCACCGACCTCGCGGCGGTCGGCATCGACCTCGACGACGTGTTCGCGCTGCTCGAGCGCGAGGGCGTCGACAAATTCGAGCAGGCGTGGAACGAGCTGCTCGAGGCCACCACCACCGAGCTGGGCAGCGCGGCGGCGGGGGGCAACTGACCCGATGGCCGGCGCAGCATCGACGGATCAGGCGGCGGGGCTGTGGCACAACCCGCTGCGCGACGAACGAGACAAACGGGTCCCCTTCATCGCGGGCCCGTGCTGCTTGGTGATCTTCGGTGTCACCGGAGATCTGTCCCGCAAGAAGCTGATGCCGGCCATCTACGACCTGGCGAACCAGGGGCTGTTGCCCCCTGGTTTCGCCCTGGTCGGTTTCGCCCGGCGCGACTACGCCGATGAGGACTTCGCCGCCGTCGTCCTCGACGCGGTGAAACAGCACGCCCGCACGCCCTTCCGCCAGGAGGTCTGGGACAACCTGGCCGAGGGGGTGCGGTTCGTGCAGGGCAGTTTCGACGACGACGTCGCCTTCGCGACCCTCGCCGACACGCTGCGCACGCTCGACCAGACCCGCGGCACCGGCGGTAATTACGCCTTCTACCTGTCGATTCCGCCGAACATGTTCCCCGTGGTGCTCGATCAGCTCTCCGAGCACCACCTCGCCCAGCCCACCGGCGTCGACGCCGACGGCTACCTGCCCTGGCGCCGGGTGGTGATCGAGAAGCCCTTCGGCCACGATCTGGCCAGCGCGAAGGAACTCAATGCCCTCGTGAACCGCGTGTTCCCGGAGGAGCAGGTGTTCCGCATCGATCACTACCTCGGCAAGGAGACGGTGCAGAACATCCTGGCGCTGCGCTTCGCCAACGAGCTGTTCGAGCCGATCTGGAACGCCAACTACGTCGACAGCGTGCAGATCACGATGGCCGAGGACATCGGCCTGGGTGGGCGCGCGGGGTATTACGACGGGATCGGCGCGGCGCGCGACGTCATCCAGAACCATCTGCTGCAGCTGCTGGCGCTGACGGCGATGGAGGAACCCACTTCCTTCGAGCCCCAGCAGCTGACCACCGAGAAGATCAAGGCGCTCTCGGCGACCAAGCTCGTCGAACCGCTGGACGAGACCACCGCGCGCGGCCAGTACACCGAGGGCTGGCAGGGCAGCGAGCACGTGGTCGGCCTGCACGAGGAGGAAGGGTTCGACCCGCAGTCGCGGACCGAGACCTTCGCCGCGATCACCGTGCACGTGGAGAACCGCCGCTGGGCGGGGGTGCCGTTCTATCTGCGCACCGGAAAACGCCTGGGCCGCAGGGTCACCGAGATCGCGGTGGTCTTCAAGCGGGCCCCGCACCTGCCCTTCGACCAGACCATGACCGAGGAGCTCGGTCAGAACGCGCTGGTCATCCGGGTGCAGCCGGACGAGGGCATCACCCTGCGCTTCGGTTCCAAGGTGCCCGGCTCGGGCATGGAAGTGCGCGACGTGAACATGGACTTCAGCTACGGCGAGGCGTTCACCGAGTCCTCCCCCGAGGCCTACGAACGGCTCATCCTGGACGTGCTGCTCGGGGTGCCGTCGCTGTTCCCGGTGAACGCCGAAGTCGAATTGTCCTGGCGCATCCTCGATCCCGTGCTCACGCACTGGGCCGCCGAGGGCAAGCCCGAACCCTACGAGGCCGGTACCTGGGGTCCCGCCTCGGCCGAGGAGATGCTCGCGCGCAGCGGGCGGGAATGGCGGCGCCCGTGATCGTCGACATGCCCGATACGAACACGGTCGAGGTCGGCAAGCGGATGGTGCAGCTGCGCGAGACCAACGGCGTCATCACCCAGGGCCGGGTGCTCACGCTGGTGGTGTGCACGCTGGACTCCTCGGAGGCCGAGGACGCGATCGACGCCGCCAACGACGCCAGCCGCGAGCATCCGTGCCGGGTGATCGTGCTGGCGCGCGGTGACCGCGACGCCGAGGCCCGCCTCGACGCGCAGATCCGGGTCGGCGGCGACGCGGGCGCGGCCGAGGTGATCGTGCTGCGGTTGCAGGGTCCGCTGGTGAACCACGAGAGCAGTGTCGTCACCCCGTTCCTGCTGCCCGACACCCCGGTGGTGGCGTGGTGGCCGCGGGGCGCGCCGGAGTTCCCGTCCCTGGATTCGGTGGGCAAGCTGGCCAAGCGTCGGATCACCGACGCCACCTTCGCGCCCGATCCGCAGGCCGCCATCAAGAAGCGCCGCCATTCCTACGCGGCCGGTGACACCGACCTGGCGTGGAGCCGCATCACCTACTGGCGGGCGCTGCTGGCCGCGGCGCTGGACGAACCACCGTTCGAGCCGGTCACCTCGGTGACGGTGTCCGGGCTGGCCAGCGAACCGGCCCTGGACACCCTGGCCGGCTGGCTGGCCTCGCGCCTGGACTGTCCCGTCCGTCGCCGGACGGGTGAGCTGCGGGTGGAAGTGCACCGCGGCACGGATTCGATCGCGATCAGCAGACCGCAATTGGGCAGAACCGCCACGCTGACCCGCACCGGTGAACCCGACCAGCGAATCGCGCTGGCGCGCCGGGAAACTCGCGATTGCCTCGCCGAGGAACTGCGCCGGCTCGACGCCGACGAGATCTACGCCGAGGCGCTCGCCGGAATCGAGAAGGTGACCTATGAGTGACCATATCGACGAGCTCGGCGCCGAATTCCCCGCCGATACGATCGAGGTCCACGACGACGCCGACCTGCTCGCGGACGCCGCGGCCGAACGCTTCGTCGACGTGATCGTCGCGGCCCAGGCCGAACGCGGCACCGCCTCGGTGGCGCTGACCGGCGGCAGCGACGGCATCCGGCTGCTCGAACGCGTCCGGGCGAATCCGGGCGCCATCGACTGGTCGACGCTGTACGTGTACTGGGGCGACGAGCGTTTCGTTCCCGACGGCGACCCGGACCGCAACGAGCTGCAGGCCAGGCAGGCGCTGCTGGATCACGTGCCGCTCGATCCGGCACACGTTTTCCCGATCGCCGCCTCCGACGGCACCTACGGCTCGCCGGAGGCCGCCGCCGCCGCCTACGCCCAGCTCGTGCACACCGAACTCGACGAGCGTGGCGAATTCGACCTGACCGTCCTCGGGATGGGGCCGGAGGGGCACATGAACTCGCTGTTCCCGCACTCCCCCGCGGTGCGCGAGCAGACGGATTATGTGGTGGCCGTGCACGATTGCCCGAAGCCGCCGCCGACCCGGGTGAGCCTGACCCTGCCCGCGGTCCATCGTTCCCGGCACGTCATGTTGGTGGTGAGCGGCGAGGGCAAGGCGGCCGCCGTGGCCGCCGCGGTCAACGGGGCCTCCCCCGACGACGTGCCCGCGGCGGGCGCGGTCGGCATCGAATCGACGACCTGGGTCGTCGACGAGGCCGCCGCCTCCGACCTCCTGCTCGACGAGGAGTAGACCGACGCCGCGCGGAAACCGTCACCGGGTCCCGCGCGGTACGGACACCCGGCCGATCGATATCGTCGAGGGCATTCGACCGGCCGAAGGGTGACCACAGTGATGAGCCAGACCGAGACGGTGACGATTCCGGAGCACATCCACGGCTATCCGCAGGTGGCCTTCGGCGGCTATGTGGCGGGCATGCTGGCTCGCCGATCCGGCGCCGACACGGTGCGCGTCGATTTCCGGAGCGCGGTGCCGATCGGCACGCCGATCGACGTGTCCGCCGCCGAGCCGGGGCAGGTGTCTTTGGCCGACGCGGACGGCACCCTGCTGGCCCGGTCCGCGCCCGCCGCCGCGCCGCTCGCGGTGGCGCCGCTGCCCTCGTGGTCGGATGCGAAGCGGGCGACCGAATCCGCGCTGGCCAGTCCGAAACGACCGGTCACCGACTGTTTCGGGTGCGGCGTCGCGTGCGCGCCCGGCCACGGCCTGCGCCTGTTCCCCTGGCCCGTGCCGGACAGTTCGGTCATCGCCGCCGCGTGGACCCCCGACCACGGACTCGCCGATGCCGACGGCGTGCTGCCGCCGGAGATCGTCTGGTCCGCGCTGGACTGCCCCGGTGGCATCGCCGCCTGGGTGTTCCAGGACATGGCCCGCGGCGCGGTGACCGCCGCCCTCACCGCCACCACCTACCAGCCGGTCCTGGCCGGTGCCGAATACCTCTCGCACGCTTGGGCCGTCCGCAGCGAGGGCCGCAAGTTCACGGTGGGCGTCGCCCTGTCGACCCGCGACGGTGATCTCTGCGCGGCCGCCGAGGCCCTGTGGGTGGTGCCACGGGAGATCGCGGCACAAGCCGGGTAGGGCAGACGGGCCGGACGCCGGGCACGTGCCGCTCGCCGCGAACCCACGGTGGCCCTTGCCCTTTCGACCGACGACCGAGCAGGGCGTCGCGGTCCGCCGAGGCACCGCGCGCCGCCGCACAGCCACCGGGACGACCCCTCCCCCGGCGGCTGCGTGGGCGTGTCAGGCGCCGGACACCGGTGCGGTGGCGAGGTTCCAGAACTCGGCGTACCTGCCGTCCATCGCGAGCAGTTCGTCGTGAGTGCCCTGTTCCACGATCCGTCCCCCGTCCAGGAACACCACGTGATCGGCGGTGCGGACGGTGTTCAGCCGGTGCGCCACCATCACGACGGTGCGACCGCGCATCAACCGCTCGATGCCCGCGTGCACGGCCGCCTCGTTGACCGGGTCGAGGGCCGAGGTGATCTCGTCCAGCAGCACGACCGGGGCGTCCTTCAGCAACGCGCGCGCGATCGAAACCCGTTGACGCTCACCGCCGGAGAGCAGCGCGCCGCCCTCACCGACCGCGGCCGACCAGCCGCCGGGCAGTCGCTCGATGACCTCGTCCAGCTGGGCCGCGCTCGCCGCGGCCCGCACCTCGGCGGTGCTCGCGTCGGGGCGGCCGAGGCGGATGTTGTCCTCGAGCGTGCCGTCGAACAGGTAGACGTCCTGGAAGACGATCGCCACCCGCGCCATCAGGGTGGCGGTCTCGATGTCGCGGACGTCGACACCGCCGAACCGCACCGCGCCCGCGTGCACGTCGTGGAACCGGGCGAGCAGGTGGAGCAGCGTGCTCTTGCCCGCACCCGACGGGCCGACGATCGCGTACCGCGCGCCCTGCGGCACGGTGAGCGTGAGTCCGTCCAGCACCGTGCGGTTCTCGTGCCGGAAGGTGACGGCGTCGAAGGCCAGATCGTGCCGGTCCGGGCGGATCGGGTCGGCGGGTTCGGGCAGCGGTGCGGTGCGCAGCAGGGCGTCGAGGCGGTCCAGCTGGGACCGGGCGCTGCGCAGCTTGCCGCCGAGGTCGGCCAGTGACAGCAGCGGTTCGGCGCAGCGCGCCGCGAGGACCAGCATCGCCAGCACCTCGGCCACGCCGATGCGGCCACCGAGCGCGAGGTACACGCCGAGAGCGAGCAGGACCGTGAAGGTCGCCTGGACGGCGAGTGTGAGCCCGACCATGCCGGGCAGCGCCGACCGCACCGATCGGTGGGTCGACCGCTGGATGCCACGCAGCGCGTCGTCGAGCAGGTCGAAGCGCTCGGCGGCGCGGCCACCCGCCCGCAGCACGGGTTGGGCCTGCAGGTATTCGATGACGCGGCCGGCCGCCTGCTGATCGCGGTCGTGGCGTTCGGCGTCGGCGGCGGCCATCGCCCGCCCGGACCAGGCCTGGATCGCCGCGACGAGCGGGACGGCGAGCAGCGCGGCCAGGCCGAGCCGCCAGTCGTAGATGCCCATGACGACCACGATGGTCAGCGGGGTCAGGGTGGCGGTGACGAACGGCGCCAGCAGATGCGCGATCACTCCCATGGCCTCGAGCACCCCGCGGCTGGCGAGCGCGGACACCTCACCGACGCGCTCCGGCCCGTACCAGCCGATCGGCAGCCGTGCCAGATGGTCGCCGAGCCGGTGATAGGTCCCGCGCAGCAGCGTCGTCCCGGCCCGGAATCCGGCCAGGTCGGCGAGGTAGCGCAGGGCCGCGTAGAGCGCGACGCCGGCGCCGAAGGCGAGCAACCAGGGTTGGGCGCGCGCGGGCTCCTCGCCGAACAGTTCCCGGAGCACCGGGACCAACAGGAGATAGGACAGTCCTTCCACCACCGCGGCGACGCTCATCAGCACGACGGTTCGGCGGACCGGACCGGCGTACTGGTGGCCGAGCACGCGGAGCAACGTGCGGATCATGACAACTCGCTTCCTCGATGGGTCTGCCAGAACTCGGCGAACGGACCACCCGCGGCCGACAGCCGCGCGGGAGCTCCGCGCTCGACGATCACGCCACCGTCGAGCAGGACGACGGTGTCGGCCTCGGCGATGGTCTCGTGCCGGTGGGCGATGATCAGCACGGTGCGATCACCCCGCCCGCTCGCCACGGCGCGCCGCAGCGCCTGTTCGGTGCGCGGGTCGGCGAAGGCGGTGGCCTCGTCGAGCACCAGGACGGGGGTGTCGGCGAGCAGGGCGCGGGCGAGCGCGAGGCGTTGGGCCTCACCGCCGGACAGCCCGGCCTGTTCGCCGAGCACCGTGTCGTAGCCGTGCGGCAGCTCCAGGATCCGGTCGTGGATCTCCGCCAGCCGCGCCGCCTCGATCACCCGCGCGCGGTCGGCGTGCGGGACCGCGAGCGCGATGTTGTCGGCCACGCCGGCCCGCAGCAGGCGCACGTCCTGGAACACGAACGAAACCTCTCGGTAGAGCCGCTGGCCGCCGATCTCCCGCAGGTCGACGCCACCGAGGGTCACGGCGCCGGCGGTGGGGTCGAAGAATCGCAGCAGGAGTTGGGCGAGAGTGGATTTCCCGCTGCCGGAGGGCCCGACCAGCGCGGTCACGGTGCCGGGCTCGAGCACCAGGTCGATGCCGCGCAGCACCTCGTGGTCGGAGTCGTAGCCGAAGCGCACGTCGCGCAGTTCCACCCGGTGC
Organism: Nocardia neocaledoniensis; assembly: GCF_029868625.1. Lineage (GTDB taxonomy): Bacteria > Actinomycetota > Actinomycetes > Mycobacteriales > Mycobacteriaceae > Nocardia > Nocardia neocaledoniensis_A. Next base: position 11,586 of record NZ_JARWOJ010000027.1, read on the forward strand.
CCGCGCGGCGGAACCGGGCGGGCGGGTTCGGGCAGTGGCTCGACGGCGAGCACGTCACGGATCCGCCCGACCGCGCGCCCGGCCGCCTGCAGGTCGTCGAAGCCGTGCCCGAGCGCCGCGACCGGGGCGGTGAGGCCGAGGCCGAGCAGCAGGAACGGCAGTAGATCGGCGGGCGCCAGTCCACCACGGGTGATCAGGTAGGTGCCGCCGGCCAGCACGACCAGCAGCACGAACGGCGGCGAGAGCGCGAGCTGCATGCCGGCGGCGATCGGCGCGAGACCGCGCACCCAGCGCAGGAAGGTGTCGGCGAATTCGTCCGCGGCCGTGCGGAATCGGCGATGGGCGCGATCACCGCCGCCGAAGGCCTTGACCACGGCGATGCCCTGCACGAACTCCACCACCGAGTCGGCGATCCGGCCCATCGCGGCATCGAATTCACGCTGTTCGCGTTCCCTGGCGGGCAGCATCAGCAGGGGCACGTGCGCCACCGCGACCACCACGGGGATCAGCGTGATCAGCGTGAGTCGCCAGTCCACGGTGAGCAGGTAGATCAGCGAGACCAGCGGCACCACGAACGCCGAGACCAGCTCGCCGGGCGCGTGCGCGAAGAACGGGTGCACCGCGCTCACGTCGTCGCCGACCACCTTGGCCAGCTCGCCGGTCCGGCGCCGGGAGAACCAGCCGATCGGCACCCGTCCCAGATGCGCGGCCAACCGGCGCCGGAACGACAACTGCACGCGGCTGTCGAGCGCATGGCCGAGACCGGAGGAGGCAGCGGTGAACACGAGCCGCACGAGCAGCCCGAGCGCGCCGACCGCGACGGCCGCCCACACGCGGTCCGCGTCGACCGGCCCGGCGGACAGCAGCAACCGGCCCACCTCGACCACCGCGAGCAGCGGCGCCAACCCCGCGACAGCGCCGATGACCTGCAGGATCACCACGGCCGCGAAACCCGGGACATGGGGGCGCACGAGTGTCGCGAGTCCCCCCGTGTCCGGCGGCGCGGGCAGCACCGCCGGTTCGGCACGTTCGATTGTCGTCATCGCACACCCCAGTTTCAGAAAGTCACTGTCTGTAGAGAGCGACTCTACGGTTCTCGTTTAAGACAGTCAATGTCTGGAGAGAGTCACTTCCTGATAACCTGCTGGCATGACCGGACTTCGCGAACGGTGGCGGCTCAAGGCCATGCACACCGTCCAGGAACGCGCCCTCGACCTGTTCGACGAAAAGGGCTTCGCCGCGGTGACCATCGACGAGATCGCGGCCGCCGCCGAGGTCTCGCCCTCGACCGTCTACCGGCTCTTCGGCACCAAGGAGGGCATCATCGTCGCCGACGAGTTCGACAACCTGAGCGACGCCGACCTCGAACGCGTCGTCGACCCGCGCGATCCCGTCGGCAGCCTGCTCGCGTCGGTGCGCGAGTACGAATCCGCGCCCGCCACCTCGGCCTCGGGCGCCACCGACCCGAGCCCGTGGCGGCGCAGCCTGCGCTACCACTTCACCGAACCCTCGGTGCGCCGCGCCGCCTACGCCTCGGCGGACCGGACGAGTCAGCGGCTCACCCCGGTCCTCGCCACGACCGGCCGATTCACCCAGGCACAGGCCAGGGTGGCCACCAACGCGCTGATCTTCGGCTATCTGGCCGCCCTCGAGCAGTGGTTTCTCGACGGGGAGGACCGCTCCGTCGCCGAGTATGTCGAGGACGGCCTGCGCCCGCTCCGCGCCCTCTGGCCGGCCGATGACGCCGCGAACTGACCGCTCAGCGCGGGACCCTGGCCCGCCCCGCCAGGTGGTCGACGAGGTGGGCGAGGATCGCCGCGCGCGCCGGCCGCGCCGCGGGCACCAGTCCCGGCATGCTCAGGAACGCGTGGGTCGCCTCGGCGTAGCGGGTCGACGTCACCTCGACCTTCGCCTCCCGCAGGCGGGCGGCGTAGGCCGGCGACTGGTCCTCGAGGGTGTCGAGGCCGGCCGAGACGATCAGCGCGGGCGCGCCCCCGGCGAGGTCCGGGTGGTACAGCGGCGAGATGCCGACGGGGTCGAACGACGGTGGCAGCGCGAGCCGCTGCACGGCACGGCAATTGGCGGGTGTCGCGGTCGGGGCGTCGGCGTTCTCGGCGAACGACGGATACCCGAACACCGCGTCGGTCCAGTCCAGCTGCGGGTTGATCAGGATCTGCGTCCGGACCGCCCTGCCCTGCGCCACCGCGTGGATCGCGGTGAGTGCCGCGAGGGTGGCGCCCGCGCTCGACCCGAGCAGCGCGACCCGGTGCGGATCGATGCCCCATTGTTCGGGCCGGTCGACGAGGTGGACGAACGCGTCGTAGGCGTCGTGCATCGGCGCGGGCACCGGATGTTCGGGTGCCAGCCGGTAGTCCACCGAGACGACCACGGCGCCGCAGCGCGTGGCCAGATGACTGAGCAGCCAGTCGTCCTGGGCCGGGGTACCGACGATGAGTCCGCCGCCGTGGAACGCGACGATCAACGGCGCCGCGGGCTCGTCGCGCCGCGGCCGGTAGACGCGCACGTCGACCGTCCGCCCCGGCAGCTCCAGGGATCGGGTGGAGATCAGCGCGCCCCGATCGGCTCTGCCGCGCACCAGGGCGCCGAGGGGCGACCGCAGCACCTTCGCTTGTGCCGCACGCAGTTCGGCGACGCCGGCCGGGGTGACCGTGTCCCAGTCGGGTTCGGGTCGGAGTGCGGCCAGTATCCGCATTCGCCGGGGAATTCTGCCTCGCATGACGGGTCCTCCTGATGGATCGGGATACCGCAACGGTGGCAGGTGGGTGCGGGGGCACGCTTTCGGAAACGTGCGGTTCGCCGCTGGTCTGGATTCGGCCCGGGCACGCCGGCTATCTCGGTCTCGAGCTCGGCGTCGACCCGCATTCGACGTCGGTGGCGGTGCTGAGTGTCGGCCTGAACGGGCCGTTCGTCCTGGAGACCGCCACGCACGGGGAGATCCTGGCCCGCAGCGCGCTCGCCCCGGCGCGTGCGGTGCACCGGGTGAACTCACGCGACGATCCGATCCTGCTGCTGTTCGTCGACATCGCCGAATCCTCCGCGGGCGCGATCGCCGCCGAGATGACCAGCACCGTGGGACCTTTCGGCCTCGGGCACCGTCGCGAACGCGAGTTGATCGAGCTGTGCACCGGCCCCGACGTCGACCCGGATCGGCTCTTCGGCTTGCTCGCCGGGGGCCGGGCGCGGCCGATCGATCCGCGGATCGCCGCGGTGGCGGCGGCCATCCGGCGACACCCGCACCACCCGTTCCGGGCCGAGGCGGTCGCCGCGCGGCTGGATCTGTCCACCTCGCACTTCCTTCGCCTGTTCGCCCAGCAATGCGGGACCACCTTCCGCCGGTATCAGCAGTGGGCCAGGATGATCCACGCGCTGCGCGGCATCGCCGACGGGCACGACTTCACCCGCTGCGCCGTCGACGCCGGGTTCGCCACACCATCCCATTTCAGCGAGACGGTTCGCCGGATGTTCGGCGCCCCGCTGAGCCGGCTGCTGCGGCACGACGTCCGTTTCGATCTCGGCCCACCCGCCGGATCACCCCGGCCCGCACCCCTCGAGCGCCTAGCATCGGGATGCTGAACGAATCGACGGCGGGCGAGGAGTGGGTGCGATGGTGCGGAGTTCGCTCGACATGGACGCGGCGTTCCGGACCGCGCTGACCGGGCTCGCGGTCTACGCCCGCTCCGACGCGGCCCCCACGCTCGCCGCCGCCGAGGCGCTCGACCTGTTCGAATCCCAGGCCACCAGCAGGCATCTCGATCTCGCGGCGCGGCGGCTCGGCGCGGCCGGGCGGGGGTACTACAGCATCGGCTCGGCCGGGCACGAGGGCAACGCCGCGGTGGCGGCCGCGCTGCGCGTCGACGATCCCGCGCTGCTGCACTATCGATCCGGGGCCTTCTTCGTGCAGCGTTGCCGGCGGATTCCCGGGCTCGATCCCGTCCGCGACGTCCTGCTGGGGGTGGTCGCGGCGGCGGCCGATCCGATTTCCGGCGGCAGGCACAAGGTGTTCGGCAGCAAGGCCGCCGCGATCATTCCGCAGACCTCGACCATCGCGTCGCAGCTGCCGCGTGCGGTCGGCCTGGCGTTCGCGCTGGATCGCGCGGCGCGCCAGGGGGTTCGGTGCCCCTGGCCCGCCGACGCGGTGGTGGTGTGCAGTTTCGGCGACGCCTCGGCCAATCACTCCACCGCGACAGGCGCGATCAACGCGGCGGTGCACGCGGCAGCGCAGGGCGTGCCGATGCCGATCGTGTTCGTCTGCGAGGACAACGGTCTCGGGATCAGCGTGCCCACTCCCCCGGACTGGATCGAGAGCGCCTACGGCCCCCGGCCCGGCCTGACCTATCTGGCCGCCGACGGCTGCGACCTGCCCGAGGCGCTCGGCGCCGCCGAGGACGCGGTCCAGCTGGCCCGCACGTGGCGGACCCCGGTGTTCCTGCACCTGCGCACGGTGCGCCTCGGCGGGCACGCGGGCTCCGATGTCGAAGCGGCCTATCGCGGTCCGGCGGAGCTCGCCGCCGATCTGGCCCGCGATCCCCTGCTCGGAACCGCCCGCTACCTGCACAGCACCGGCCTGGCCGAGGCGCCGGCGCTGCTCGAACGCTACGACCGCATCGGTGCCCAGGTGCGCGCGACGGCCGAGGAGGTCGTGCGCGAGGCGCGCCTGGACTCCGCGGCGGCGGTCATGGCCCCGCTCGCCCCCGCCCGACCGGACGCGGTGTGCGCGGACGCGCAGCGGGCACACACCGAGGTGACCCCGCCGTCCGGACAGCACATGGGATCAGCCACCGGGGCCGCGGCGCCCCTGCCTCCGATGACCCTCGCGCAGGCGATCAACCACACTCTCGGTGAAATGCTGGCCAGGGACCGCGATGTCCTGGTCTTCGGCGAAGACGTCGGCCGTAAAGGCGGGGTGTACGGCGTGACGAAAGGACTGCGCAAACGGTTCGGCGCGCGCCGGGTGTTCGACACACTGCTCGACGAACAGGCCGTGCTCGGTACCGCGCTCGGTGCCGGGCTCGCCGGCTTCGTGCCGATCCCGGAGATCCAGTACCTGGCCTATGTGCACAACGCCGCCGACCAGATCCGTGGCGAGGCCGCGACATTGTCGTTCTTCTCGAACGGGCAGTACCGCAATCCGATGGTGGTGCGCATCGCCGGACTCGCCTACCAGAAGGGCTTCGGCGGCCATTTCCACAATGACGATTCACTGGCGGCGCTGCGTGACATCCCCGGTGTCGTGCTGGCGGTGCCCGCGCGCGCCGACGACGCCGCGGCCATGCTGCGCACCTGTGTCTCGGCGGCCAGGGTGGACGGGCGGGTGTGCCTGTTCGTCGAACCGATCGCGTTGTACCACACCAGAGATCTGCATCCCGGTGACGAATCCTGGCTCGCCGCACCGTCTTCCGAGCATGTGCCGATCGGCAGTGCGCGGGTCTACGGTGACGGCGCCGATCTCACCATCGTCACCTTCGGCAACGGCGTGCCGATGTCGCTACGCACAGCGGAGCGCTTGGCCACACACGGCGTGCGCGCCAGGGTGCTCGATCTGCGCTGGCTCAACCCGCTGCCGATCGAGGATCTGCTCCGGCACGCCGAAGCCACCGGCCGTGTACTCGTCGCCGACGAGACCCGACGCGGCGGCGGCGTCTCCGAATCGGTGTACGCGGCGCTGCTCGACGGCGGGTATCGGGGTGCGCTCGCGCGCGTCACCAGCGCGGACAGTTTCGTGCCCCTCGGACCGGCCGCGGACACCGTCCTGCTCGGCGAATCCGAGATCGAGTCGGCGGCGCTGCGGATGACGACGCCGACGCGCTGAACTCAGGCGAACTTGATCTCCAGGCCGATGCCGAGGATCGAGATCAGCCAGACGAGGCCGACGAAGATGGTGACCCGGTCGAGGTTCTTCTCGACCACGGTGGAGCCGGACAGGCTCGACTGCACGCCGCCACCGAACAGGCTGGACAAGCCGCCACCCTTGGCGCGGTGCAGCAGCACCAGCAGCACCAACAGCACGCTGGTGATCACAAGGAGGATATCGAGGAACAGCGACATGGCGACCATCCTATGGGGTCGACGCCCGATGGGTCTAACCAGGCTCGACCGCGACCAGGTGGGACACCGTCTCGGCCCCCGCCGACCAGTGCGCGACGGTCTGTTCGATCTCCCGGTCGCGCGCGGTCAACCGCACCTGGTGCTGGTGCATGTGTTCGGCCCAGGACCGCACCACGAACGCCTCGACGAACCGGTCGACGATGCCGACATCACGGTAGAGCCGCCATTCCATCGCGCCCGTGCGCTGCCTGGACCGCCCGACCAGGGCCATCGCCTCGGTGAAGGCGGCGACGTCGGCGGGCGGCACATCGTAGCCACGCATCACCAGCACCGGCCCGTCCATCGGATCGGGTTCGACCACGAGCTGCGGTTCGGGCCAGAACGCGGCCGGGGACAGGTCGATGTCCTCCACGTTGTGCCGGATCGGCAACCACACTGTGCTCACCGCACAGCAGGCCAGCAGCGCCGCCGCGATCAGCAGTGCCGCCACCGCGCCGTACGCGCCGGCGACCAGGCCCCACAGCAGCGAGCCGATGGCCTGCCCGCCCATGAACACCAGCATGTACACCGACAGACCCCGCGCCCGCACCCACGCGGGGAGCAGCAACTGCATGGTCGAGTTCAAGGTCGACATCGCGAGCAGCCAGGCCAGTCCCGCGCCGACCAGCAGCACCAGCACGATCGGCACACTCGGCACCAGCGCCGTCGCCACCGCGCCGAGCCCGAACAGCACCGCGGCCAGTGCCAGGCGCTGCGTCGGGGTGAACAACACCCGCAACCGTGCCAGGCCGAGCGCGCCGCACACCGCGCCCAGCCCGAGCGCGCCGAGCAGCAGGCCGTAGCCGTCGGAGGCCAGCCCGAGCCGGTCGTGCGCGATCACCGGCAGCAGCGACCACACCGCGCTCGCGGGCGCGATGAACAGGATCGCGCGGAACAGCACCCGCCGGATCGCGGGCGCGGCCCGGATGAACCTGGTGCCCGCCTGGAGCGCCGCGAGCGGGCGCTCGGAGGGCAGCGTGCGCGGCCGGGTCGGCCACTTCGACACCACCAGTACCGCGACGATGCCGACGAAGGACAGCGTGTTGAAGCCGAACACGACGGTCGGGCCGGCGATCGAGACGATCACGCCCGCCACCGCGGGCCCGACCGCCCTGCCGATGTTGACGCTCATGCTGCCCAGCGCCGCGGCCGAGGTGATCTGGTCGCGGGGCACCAGTTCCGGCTGGATCGCCTGCCACGCGGGCGCCGTGAGCGCCTGACCGCAGCCGAGCAGGAACAGCAGGGTCAGCAGGACGGCGGGGGTCGTGTGCCCGGTGGCGGTGAACACGGTGAGGGTCAGCGAGGCCAGTGCCATGCCGGACTGCGCGCCGAGGAGCAATCGCCGCCGGTCGACCAGGTCGGCCAGCACCCCGGACGGGATCGACAGCAACATGACGGGCAAGGCCAGCGCGGTCTGCACGAACGACACCAGCGCCGCCGCGTTCGGCGCGTCGACCAGGATCCACTGGGCGCCGACCGTCTGCATCCACGTGCCCAGATTCGACACCAGCTGCGCGATCCACAGCGCCCGGAACACCGGCGACCGCAACGGCGCCCACGTCGACACCGGTCCCGCCGCCACGCTCGTCACCCGCCGAGCATATCCCCGGCGACCGGTCCCGGCCGCCGCGCACGACTGGTCGCGGCGCGATCGGACGCGAGTCGCCCGCACTACGATGGGCCCTATGTCGGCAACCCTGCTCCGCCTCGCCGCGCTCTGTGTCCTCGCCACCGCCGCGGCCACGGCCTGCTCCTCCGATTCCGGAAAGGCCCCGGAGGACAACGCGACTCCGATGGGCCACACCTACATCTCCACCGAGGTGGTCGGCGGCGCGATCCCCGGCGGCGGCCCGCTGACGCTCACCTTCGCCGACGGCCGTATCTCGGCCAACTCCGGCTGCAACACCAGCAGCGGCACCGTCGACCTGAACGACCATGTCCTGCACCCGACCTCCCCGCTGGCGGGCACCCTGATGGCCTGCCCCGGCGATCGCGGCAACGCCGACGCCTGGCAGACCGCGTTCCTCGAATCCGATCCCACCTGGCGGCTCGACGGCGACACCCTCACCCTCACCGGCGAAACGGTCACCGTCCATCTCACCGACAAGAAGATCGTCACCCCCGACAAGCCGCTGCTCGGCACCACCTGGATCGTCACTACCCTGATCACCCCGCAGGGGCAGGTCCGCTCCACCACCCTCGACGAGGTGCGCCCGAATCTCACCATCGGCGAGGGCGGCACCGTCAACGGCCTGGCGGGCTGCAACCGGATGTCGGGCACGGCGGGCGTCGGCCCCGGCGACGCCGTGGCCTTCGCGGTCGGCACCACCAAGATGATGTGCGGCCCGGAGGTGATGGAGGTGGAGAACGACGTGCTGCGCGCCCTCGACGGCAAGACCACGGCCACCGTCGACGCCGACACCCTCACCATCCGCAACGAGAACGGCTACGGCCTGGTCCTGCACGCGCAGCGCCTGCACGATGTTCATGTTCGCCTCGGCCTCGATCACGGCCAGATCCCAGCTGC
>NZ_JARWOJ010000028.1 GCF_029868625.1 Nocardia neocaledoniensis
CGGGGGGGGGCTGGGGGTGCGGGGCGGGGGGGCGGGGGTTTAGCGGCGCGCGGAGCTCCCCCCCCCGCGGTCCCCCGGGGGCGCCGGCGCCCGCTACCCCCCGGGGGGCGGTTTGGGGGGGGGGGGGGGCCCCCCCCGCGACGGGTCCCGCGCTCGCCAGCAGCGCGAGCGCCATGAGCAATCCCGCCGCTATCCGTAATAGACCTGGTTCGTCCTGCCTGCCCGCACCGCGCACGGCACCTCCGAGTGACTCGACTCGTCCAACGCCACGGCGCATCAGCCCACCCCATCGACCTCAACGGTCGACCAATGCCCCCTGTACCTCGTCATTCCCGATCATGATCACCGTCACCGTACGACACATAGTTCCCAAAGGAAACATCTGCCACAGCACGTCGGGGGTGCGATTAGGCGATTGCCCGGAATTAGCCTGATGCAAGACAGCGTTCACCCAGGAGAAACAGACCGGAGGTCTGAAAATGTGACTGGAGTGAGACCGGTTACCTAGTGGAATCGAGTTCGGCCGGCGCGGCGTCGACGTCGGGACCGCGACGGACCTTCACGACGTAGAGCCCCGCGATCGCCAGTGCCGTGAGCGTCAGCAGGATGCCGGTGATCAAGCCCCAGGACATGCTCTCCGGCTGCTCGAGCCGGTCGACGAAGGCCCGCACGGCCACCTCGGGATGGTTGCCCTTGTACTTGGCGGCGTCCTCGGCCCACTCCAGCCGGACCCGGCTGATGCTGTCGCTGTGGGTGCCGATCCAGTCGTCGCTGAACACCGCCACGGTGCCTTCGGTGCTTTCGCCCACCTCGGTGGCCAGGTCACGTAGGCTCGAGTCGTGCCCTGGGTTTCCGGGAACGACAACGACACTCAGCGGGATCCCCTCGGATCGCGCCTCGGCGACGATCGCCGCCAGCTTCTCCTGGTCGACACCCTTGGGAGCGGCGACATGATTGTCGGCGAGATCGGACTCGACACTGCTCAGCACGGTATTCGGCGGCAGTTCCGCGGCCATCGGCGCAAAGGTGTGCAAGACGGTCATCTTCCATCCGGTCTGTCGAGCCACGGTCGCCTCGGTCGCGACGGGCAGCCAACACTGCAGAGTGAGCGTCAACGCGTCATTCCCCGACTCGCTCGACAGGCACAGTACGCGACGGCGCGCGCGGGCACGTCCGCACGCCACGCTCGGGCGGCCCCGCGTATTTCTTAGGACAAGCGTACTGTTAGACTTGTGCGGCGAGGAAACCGGCATCTCACGGCGCCGGAACCCCCTCCGAAGACGCGAGTCGCCGGCACAGCCCCGCCGGCGGCACACCCTCACACATGAGTGGAGCTGACGTGACGAAGATTGATACCTTCGGCGCCAAAGGCACGCTCGAGGTCGGAAGCAACTCCTACGAGATCTTCCGTCTCTCGGCTGTTCCCGGCACCGAGAAGCTGCCCTACGCCCTGAAGGTGCTGGCGGAGAACCTGCTGCGCACCGAGGACGGCGCGAACATCACCGCCGACCACATCCGCGCCATCGCGAACTGGGACCCCTCGGCCGAGCCGAGCGTCGAGATCCAGTTCACCCCCGCGCGCGTGATCATGCAGGACTTCACCGGCGTGCCCTGCATCGTCGACCTGGCCACCATGCGCGAGGCCGTCACCACCCTCGGTGGCGATCCCAGCAAGGTGAACCCGCTCTCCCCCGCCGACATGGTCATCGACCACTCGGTCATCCTGGACGTCTTCGGCCGCGCCGACGCGCTGGAGCGCAACGTCGAGCTCGAGTACGAGCGCAACGGCGAGCGCTACCAGTTCCTGCGCTGGGGCCAGGGCGCCTTCGACGACTTCAAGGTCGTCCCCCCTGGCATGGGCATCGTCCACCAGGTCAACATCGAGTACCTGGCGCCCACCGTCATGGTCCGCAACGGCCAGGCCTACCCCGACACCTGTGTCGGCACCGACTCGCACACCACCATGGTCAACGGCCTCGGCGTGCTTGGCTGGGGCGTGGGCGGCATCGAGGCCGAGGCCGCGATGCTGGGCCAGCCGGTCTCCATGCTGATCCCGCGCGTGGTCGGCTTCAAGCTGACCGGTGAGATCAAGCCGGGCGTCACCGCCACCGACGTGGTGCTCACCGTCACCGACATGCTGCGCAAGCACGGTGTGGTCGGCAAGTTCGTCGAGTTCTACGGCAAGGGCGTGGCCGAGGTTCCGCTGGCCAACCGCGCCACCCTGGGCAACATGAGCCCCGAGTTCGGCTCCACCGCGGCGATCTTCCCGATCGACGAGGAGACCATCAACTACCTGCGCCTGACCGGCCGCACCGACGAGCAGCTCGCGCTCGTCGAGGCGTACGCCAAGGAACAGGGCATGTGGCACGACGCCGACAACGAGCCCGCCTACTCGGAGTACCTGGAGCTGGACCTGAGCACCGTGGTGCCGTCCATCGCGGGCCCGAAGCGTCCGCAGGACCGCATCCTGCTCAGCGAGTCCAAGAGCGCCTTCCGCTCCGACATCGTCAACTACGTGGGCGACTACACCGCGCTCGACGAGGCTGTCGACGAGAGCTTCCCGGCCTCCGACCCCGTCGCGGTGTCGGCCAGCCACGCCGGTGACGCCTCGCCCGTCCACTCGGCCGCCAACGGCGCCGAGGGCCGTCCGTCCAAGCCGGTCACGGTGCGTTCCGCCGAGCGCGGCGACTTCGTCCTCGACCACGGCGCCGTCGTCGTCGCGGGCATCACCTCCTGCACCAACACCTCCAACCCGTCGGTCATGCTCGGCGCCGCCCTGCTGGCCCGCAACGCGGTGGAGAAGGGCCTGTCGTCCAAGCCGTGGGTGAAGACCAACATGGCGCCGGGTTCGCAGGTCGTCTCCGACTACTACGAGAAGGCCGGTCTGTGGCCCTACCTCGAGAAGCTCGGCTTCTACGTGGGTGGCTACGGCTGCACCACCTGCATCGGCAACACCGGTCCGCTGCCCGAGGAGATCTCGGCCGCGATCAACGACAACGACCTCTCGGTCACCGCGGTGCTCTCGGGCAACCGTAACTTCGAGGGCCGCATCTCCCCCGACGTGAAGATGAACTACCTGGCCTCGCCGCCGCTGGTCATCGCCTACGCGCTCGCGGGCACGATGGACTTCGACTTCGAGACCGACGCCCTCGGCCAGGACACCGACGGCAACGACGTCTTCCTGAAGGACATCTGGCCGTCCCCGCAGGAGATCGACGACACCATCAAGTCGGCGATCAACCAGGAGATGTTCAAGAAGTCCTACGCCACCGTGTTCGACGGTGACGAGCGCTGGCAGAACCTGGCCACCCCGGAGGGCGACACCTTCGCGTGGGACGAGAAGTCGACCTACGTCCGCAAGGCGCCGTACTTCGAGGGCATGCAGATGGAGCCGTCGCCGGTCGCCGACATCACCGGCGCGCGCGTGCTGGCGCTGCTGGGCGACTCGGTCACCACCGACCACATCTCCCCGGCGGGCCCGATCAAGCCGGGCACCCCCGCCGCGCAGTACCTGGACGCCAACGGTGTGGCCCGCAAGGACTACAACTCGCTGGGCTCGCGTCGCGGTAACCACGAGGTGATGATCCGCGGCACCTTCGCCAACATCCGGCTGCGCAACCAGCTGCTCGACGACGTCTCGGGTGGCTACACCCGCGACTTCACCCAGCCCGGTGGCCCGCAGGCGTTCATCTACGACGCCTCGCAGAACTACCAGGCCGCGGGCATCCCGCTGGTCGTGCTCGGCGGCAAGGAGTACGGTTCGGGCTCCTCGCGTGACTGGGCCGCCAAGGGCACCAGCCTGCTGGGCGTGAAGGCCGTCATCACCGAGTCGTTCGAGCGCATCCACCGCTCCAACCTCATCGGCATGGGCGTCATCCCGCTGCAGTTCCCGCAGGGTCAGTCGGCGGCCTCGCTCGGCCTCGACGGCACCGAGACCTTCGACATCGCGGGCATCACCCAGCTCAACGAGGGTGTCACCCCGAAGACCCTGAAGGTCACCGCCACCAAGGAAGACGGCTCGAAGGTGGAGTTCGACGCGGTCGTGCGCATCGACACCCCCGGTGAGGCCGACTACTACCGCAACGGCGGAATCCTGCAGTACGTGCTGCGCAACATGATCCGCGGCTGAGACACGCGCGGCTCCGCCGCGGGGTGCGGGGGGGCGGGGCCCCCCCCCCCCCGGGGGGGGGGGGGCGCAGCCCCCCCGCCCGCGGCCGCCCCGCGCCCCCCCCGGCGGCGGGCGGCCGCCCGCGCCGATGGGGGTGGCTGAGGCC
>NZ_JARWOJ010000029.1 GCF_029868625.1 Nocardia neocaledoniensis
GCCAGCCAGGCGCGCTGCCGCTGACCGCCGACCAGCCGCCAGCGCACCCACCACTGACCGTCGGCCCGCTCGACCTGCGGCACCACCCGGCCCGCCCGGCCCCCCCCCCCCCCCCCCCCCCCCCGGCGGGCCCCCCTCGACCGTGCCGTTTACGGCTGGTTGCGACGCCGTTCGCCGTCGATCCCTTCGGTGTCGACGCGCTCCTTGCGGACGGTGTCGGAGACGGTCCGCTCGTCGGCGACCTCGTCGACCTCCATGCGGACGCGCTCCACCGGAACGGCCTCCTTGTCGACGTGCACCTGGTCGGCGTGCAACGTCACCTCGCGTTCCTCCTCGCCGATCTCGGGCCTGCGACCGGTCTCCCGATCGGTGATCGGCTCGCGTTCGATGCGAACCTCCTCGTGGGTCACCGGGACGCGCACGTTCTGTTCCTCGGTCACCACGTACTTGCGGAGGCGGGCGGTGCCGACCTCTTCGCTCTCGGTGCCCACCCGGAGCTGTTCCTCCGAGCGGATCATCGAGTTGTCGGTGGTCCTCGGGTTGCCGTGGGTCATCGGTTCGTCGCCGCCGGGGCGGATCTGCTGGCGGCCGTAGGTGTTCCAGCCCGCTGTGCGCGGGTCGACGTGATAGTGCTGGAACAGCTCCTGCTCGGACTGCGGGCTGATCCGCCCGCCGTCGTCGAGATGCGGCGCGGACTTCACCTGTTCCTTGTCGACGTGCAGGCTCAGGGTGTCGTCGTCGGCCCGGTGCTCGGCGCCGGCCAGCGGCACCAGCGAATCGCTGCTGAACAGCCCGGTCGAGACGGCGGCCCAGGTCGGCGAGCCGGTGGAATTGTCGATGTAGATCTGCTTGACCTTGCCGATCTTCTCGCCCCGCTCGTCGTACGCGGTGGCTCCGATCAGCGAGTCCAGTGTCGCTCTGCCCATGATGATCCTCCTACCTTGTGCGGAGGTCGCCCGATCCCGGCCACATCGGGTCCGGGATGGCGGCTCCGTTGGGTTGTGGTGATCGGTCAGTGCAGTTGTCCGGGTTCGGCCGGATCAGCTACCTCGAGGCAAATACCCGAGCCTGCGGGACACAAACAACGCCCGGTCAGCACGGCATCGACGCTGTCGGCGCCGGTTCTTCGTCTCGCGGGGGCAGCACCACTCTGCTCGGCACCATCTGAGCGTCCGGGTCAGGCGTCGGCGCGCTTGACGAAGTTCGGGCGGATGTCGAGGTCCGGCGCGTCGTAGTAGCGGTGGAAGGTAGGGGTCAGCACGGCGGAGATCGGCGGGTTGACCCAGCTCCAGTCGGTGGGGCACCGGCGGCCCGCCGCCTCCTCGCGCTGGACGTGATCGCAGAACTGCTTGGCGACCGTGTGGTGGTCGACCATGTGCACACCCGAGTTGCGGAAGCTGTGCAGGACAGCGTGGTTCAGCTCGATCAAGGCCTTGTCGCGCCACAGGGTGCGCACCGACGAGGTGTCGAGTCCCATCATGTCGGCGATCAGCGGCAGCATGTTGTAGCGGTCGGTGTCGCTGAGATTGCGCGCGCCGATCTCGGTGCCCACGTACCAGCCGTTGAACGGCGCGAAGGGGTAGGTGATGCCGCCGATATCCAGATCCATGTTCGAAACAGCCGGTAGCGCATGCCATTTCAATCCGAGCGTGGCGAACCACGGATAGTCGGGATGGCTCAGGTCGACCTCGCGAACGAGTTCGCGCGGCACGTCGAAGTAGCGCAAGCCCTCCTCGGGTGTGCTGATCAGCACCGGAAGCACGTCGAACGGGGTGCGGTCGCCGCGCCAGCCCAGCGCCACGGCCTGCTCGGTGGCGGCGATATTGGCGGGGTCGCCGGTGACGGTGCCGTCGCCGTTGGGATACCCGGCGTAGCGAATCAGCTGCGAACTCACGATCCGGTACTCGCGGCCGGGCTCGCGCTGCGGGCCGACCGTGATCATCGACTGGATCGCACCCCCGTTGGTGGCCAGCCGCAGATGTTGCCAGCACGCCTCGGAAAGCTCTCGCGCGGAAGTAACCAGCCGCGCGTCCAACAGCTTCAGCGACCGCCAGTGCTTGCGTCCGACGCAGCGGGCGTGATTGCGCCAGGCCAGCTTCGCGCCGATCAGGATCTCCTCGGCGGTGTGCCGGTAGGTACCGGTGCCGCGCAACTCGGCGAGGGCATCGAGGCGGCGCTGGGCCGGTAGATGGCCCAATTCGGGATGGCGGAAGAACTCGTCGCACTCGCGCAGCCTGCGGTCGAGGGCGAGATCGGCACCTTCGTCCGAAGAGACTGCGGCGGTGGCCTTTTCGTAGACGGTGGGGCGCGAGCGTTGGTTCACGGTACATCTCCGGTCGGGCAGGGGTGCGTGGCCGTGCGTTGGGTGCCCGGGACACGGAGAATCGCCTGCGGGAGAACACCCTCTGATGGCGCGCGCCTACCTCATCAGCGGTGGGTCGTCGCCGCGTGCGATGCCGTCGGTGTTCGAACGCCCGAATTCGTTGCCAGCCAGCCTACGGCGAGTGTGCTGGCAGTGTGCTCCGAATGACCGTAATCGCACGGTGATCGACGTCAAGCCATGCTGACCTTGCCCGGAGCTAACGGAATCGCGCGGCGTTTTCCTGTGCCGTGGCGAACGCGAGGAATTGCTCGTTCTCATGCGGATCGCCGATGGTCACTCGCACGCCGTCGCCCGCGAACGGCCGGACCAGCACGCCCGCCGCGGCACTCGCCTCGGCGAAGGCGGTGCTGCGCTCGCCCAGCGGCAGCCAGACGAAATTCGCCTCGCTCGGCGGTACCTCGTACCCGGCCGCCAGCAGCGCATCGCGGACCCGGTGCCGTTGCGCGACAAGCACATCGGTGCGGTCGAGCAGTTCACCACGCGCCTCCAGCGAGGCGATGGCCGCCGCCTGCGCGACCCGGTTCACGCTGAACGGGATGTGCACCTTCAGCAGCGCGGTGATCACCTCGGGATCGCCGACGGCATAGCCCACGCGCAGGCCCGCGAGGCCGTAGGCCTTCGAGAACGTGCGCAGCACAACCACATTCGGGCGGGTACGGCCGATCTCCACACCGTCGGGGCGAGTCTCGGGAGTCAGGCGCAGGTACTCGAAGTAGGCCTCGTCCAGCACGACGAGCACGTGCGGCGGCACCCGATCCAGGAACCGCTCCAGCTCGGCGCGGCCGTGCGCGGTGCCGGTCGGGTTGTTCGGATTGCAGACGAAGATCAGCTTGGTGCGCTCGGTGACGGCCTCGGCCATCGCGTCCAGATCGTGCAGATGTCCCTCGGCCAGCGGCACCGGCACGGCGGTCGCGTTGCCCACCTGGGTGACGATCGGGTACGCCTCGAACGAGCGCCACGCGAAGACCACCTCGTCGGTGGCTGCGTCGCAGGTGATCTGCACGAGCTCCTGGCACAGCGCCACGCTGCCGCAGCCGACGGCGACATTGGCCACGGTCACGCCGAGGAAATCCGCCAGCGCCGCCCGCAGCTCCGCGACCTGGTTGTCCGGGTACCGGTTGGCCAGTTCGGCCGACTCGGCGATCGCCTTGGCCGCGCTCGGCAGCGGACCGAAGGTCGTCTCGTTCGAGGCGAGCTTCACCGCGTCCGGGTGATTGCGGCCGGGAACGTAGGCCGGAATGGTGGCGAGGTCGGGGCGGATGTGCGCGGTCACGCCTCCACCCTACGGCGAACCGCGCGGCCGACGTGCAGCGCGGCGGGTAAGACCTACCCAACCGCAGTTCTGCCGCCTACGCTGGGTTTATGGCGGGCACTTACGACGACGTCGCCCCGCTTCGGCTCACCGAAGCGCGCGACACCGAGACGGCAGCCACCGCGACGCGGACCTCGGTGCCGATCACCGTGGTCGAGCCGGAGCGCGTCGCCCGCGGCGGAATCGTCCTCCTGCACGAGTCCCGCGAGTTCTCGCCCCAGCTGCTCGACCTGATGCGGTCGCTGTCGGTGGAGGGCTGGATCGTGGTCGCGCCGCACCTGTTCGACCGGATCGGTGACGAGCAGGTGCGCGAGGTGTTCGGCGACGAACTCTTCGACGACTTCGACGCCGGCTTCGACTGGCTCACCCGGCGCGGCGTCTTCCCCGACACCATCGGGGTGCTCGGGTTCGACACCGCGGGTACCGCCGCGTTCCTGGTCGCCACCAACCGGCCCATCGGCGCCGCGGTGAGCGTGGCCGCGCCCGGCATCACCGAGCCGTTGCCGGATCAGGAAGTCGCCCTGGTCGATGTCGCGGCCGACCTGCAGGCGCCCTGGCTCGGCCTGTTCGGCGCCGACGACCCGGCGACCCCGCCCGAGTCCGTCGACCGGCTCCGCGACGCGACCGCGCGCGCGAATGTGGCCAGTCTCACCATCACCTACCCGGGCCTCAGCCACCGGGCCGACCGACCCGATCCGGACGACGACGCGGCCAACGCCATTCGGATCGACTCCCAGACCCGTATCTACGACTGGTTCGACAGCAACTTACGCTGATTGACCAGGCGTTTTGGACTACATGAACTGCTCGTGTAATCTTCATTCCCGGCGGTTCGACAAGGACCGGTGCCCTCGAAGAGAAGGCTCCAGGAGGCGTGCCAGAGCGGCCGAATGGGACTCACTGCTAATGAGTTGTCCCTTCACGGGGACCGGAGGTTCAAATCCTCTCGCCTCCGCCACACCCGGTTCGCCGGGTAACAACTGAAGAACCATGCGCCCGTAGCTCAACGGATAGAGCACTTGACTACGGATCAAGAGGTTAGGGGTTCGAATCCCTTCGGGCGCACAAAAGAACCGCCTCTCACCAGGGTTTACCGGTGAGGGGCGGTTTTTCGTCTCGGGGAAATCTCTCCAGATCCACTACTTTCCCCTTACAAACGATCCACTACTTTCCCTCGGTGAACTTGTCGAGGGCCTTCCTTGCGTCCGGTCCGACAGTCCGCCGTTCGAGGTAGTGCCGCTCGGTCGTATCCAGCTTCGCATGCGACAGCTGGGCTTGCGCTTGAGCCGGACCAAGGTCATCACGGACCACCGTCGCGACAGTCGGGCGGAAGCTGCGCGGGGTAACCCACCTCAGATCCTTGGGCAGCGCGGCCCGCAGTGAGCGACGCATGTTCGCCAGGCTCATCCACTCGCCGTTTCTGTTGGCGAACACCGGGCTGTCGGGTGCGGGGTCCTTCGGGCGCAGCTTTTTCAGCGCTTCCACCGCGAGCTTGGGCAAGATCACAGTGTGGTCTGGCGCATCTCCTTTTCGTGTGTCCTGGCGGTGTAGCGCCTGCCCTTTGACCTTGCCGTGGTCGATCATGGTCCCGGTAGTCGTGACCGTTGGCGGATCGGCCTTCAAGAGCGCCTGCTTTTGGCGCACAGCGCCGCCGCCGCGCTTCGACGCGCAACCCAGGCAGGTAAGGCGCAGCCTGGGCGCGTCGGCGCGTCGGCGACGCTGAGCGCCAAAAGCAGGCGATCGGAACTCTGACCAGCTCACCCAGCATCGATCTGAGCAGTGGACGAGGCCGACAAGAGCCGGGTCGCGGATTGCTGAACGGAATCCGCGAGCCTGATTCGGCCGGCACATGCCCCGATCGACGGCCACCAGATCACCGACTCCCAGACGGTGCTGCCGCACGAGCTTCGCTCGATTGCCTCATAAGACCCTGCCTACCGAACCCACGTAGACGGTCACCCAGCCGTCACCAGTCCACCCGGAACCCGCAGCACAGGTGCCCGATCACCAAGCCACTCACCAGGTGCGACGAATTGCTGAACGAAAAATCGGTGCATCACCGCCTGGGCGACGAGCATCGAACACGCAGGTCAGGGGACCGTGATGCCGAGCCGCGCAGCTTGGGCAAGGGTGGAAACCCAATCCCGATTTACCGCTGTGTCACCGAGTTCAGCCACTGCTTCAACTCCCAGTTCGTCTTCCACTCTCGACCAGCCACTACAGGATGACGTACCACACGCCACCATCGGTCCTTAGAATCCGGATCGCAAACCCTGCATGGCTCATTCTGGTCAAGCGCGATCTTCCATTGGTTTGCCCTGGAATCGCGAAACTCGATCCAGAAATTCTGCGTATCGCTGGGTCCCTCAAACGTGATCTCCTTGGAACCACCCGCCTCGATGTGGGAGGCGTCATACCCGGCGAACGCAACCCGACCACCAGATGTGTTGTCCCATCTGGTCTTAAGCGCGGCGATCTCCTCGTCCGAGGGCTTACGACCTTTCGTCGCGCGCAGTGCATCGACAAGAACCTCTCGAAACGACGACGTCCGCCCTTGGCTCTCCCATACGTCGAAGATCGACTCGTCCGAGAAGTTATGAATCTTGGCAACAATGTTCCCGGTCTCAGCCTCGTGGTGCATTGTCGTCAATCGAATATGCCTCGCCTGAGCGAACTCCTCGCGTTTCAGATTCGCGCGGTAGTACAAGACGCCCGTGCCAAGCGACAGCACTGTTCCTAATGCTCCTAGCCATGCTGGCAGAGTCCCAAAGAACGTGGCCTCTAGCGCGATTGGCATATTGCTCGACAGCATGTACGAAGTATCCAGCACAGGGGATTCGGCCAGCGAACGGGGGCGAAGGGCCGTTGCATATAGCGACCTCCGGCCGCTTGGCCCTGTTCCGGGTTGGCCTGCATTGTGATCCCGCGCTCCTCGCATCTCAAGGGCGCCGATGGCGTCAGCTTCGCTGATTGCTGAGCAACCCTTGGCCTGTGAGCCTCTGCGCGTGAACGGCAAGCCGTATCGGGCAGGCGGTGAGCCAGCCCCCGGTGTGCGCGCCCCAACCCAGAACAGGGCCAGCTGTCTGTGGCACCATTCCGCACAGTCAAATGGGTAGAGCGGTAGCCCAGATGATCTGCGCGCGTCGCCTTCGCGTCATGCAGGAGCAGCGACAGGGACCAACCAACGAGATCTCGGCGATAACTGAATCCGATAGGGGTTCGGTACCGGGCGCTGCTGCGGGAAGCGGCGGCGGGCGTGGGTGGAAACGTTGTCTGAGGCGCTCAGGCGTACCTGGATGCGTGGCTCGTTGAGCAGCGATTAAAGGCCGATCGTGAGATGTCTGACCGGCTTACCAAAGCCACCTGGGTTCTTGCGGGATGTACGTTTGTGCTGATGCTTGCGACCATCGGCCTAGTGGTCGTCGCGCTGATCGAAGGCTGATCACGTTACCTGCGGCCGTAGAAAGGTAGCGAGGCCGAATGGTTGGGTGGTCACCGGTTCCTCTCCGGCTGGACGATGGAACCTGTCATCCAGTCGGAGATCAACGACCTCGATCTACTCGGCTGCGAGGACCGCTACTGACGGGCAGAGGCTACGGCCCCCAACTTCAGGCGCTGGACACTAAATGCGCTCATTGATCAGCGTTTGGAACCCGCGACTCGATTCCAGAACGTGCCGCGGCAGAGGACGCTCCTGAAAGTGCTTGTCGATGAACTGCTGCAGAGTGCCTTTGGTTGTCGCCGCGTAGTACCGCCATCCACCTGCGATCGTGGCAAAGGACCGGGGAGACCGCTCGCATATTCCTTCGAGAAGCCGCAGATCAGAATAGGAAATTGTTCCGGGAGGGAATACGCGCTGCTGAAATCTTGCAAACTTGGGATGAGCTCTAGCCTGGAAGTCCATTTCAGCGAAAATGGTGTTTGGAACACTACTATCGGGGACCACCACCAGCGGAACGAATGTATTAGTTCCGTATGATTTTCCTTGCCATCCAGGGTTTGCCAAGTGATCGATAGTCGAAATGAGCTGCTCGTATTTTTTGTTTGTGAATATCTTGTCGATATCTACGGCATATGAAGCTGCATCACCCAGTCCTTGGGCGATCTTGAAATCTAGCGGGTGATTGGTGGCATCTATTACGACACACAGTTTATTGCCGAGGATTGCCCAATCGCAAACCGATGGCAATTTTCCCTTCTTTTGCCAGGCGTCCTGCATTTGAGATTCGTTCAGGATTTCTGCTGATCCAGCAGCTTCCGTCGCGACAATCCTTTCGATCGTGCGTCCAACCAATTCTTCGAACATATAGTCCATTGCTTGACTGAAGTGTCCCGCAGTCTTCTTTGTGTGTTTTTCGGCGAAACTTGAGTATGTCTCCCAGTAGAGCTGATTTCCAATAAATCGATCTATTCCCCACTGATGCCTCAAGAGTATGAACTTGTTGGAATCGATCTCCAGGAAAGGGAACTGGGTCATCGTATAGCGCTGATACTGGACATCGCCGCGCCTCCGATCCCGTGCCAGGCTATCGCGGTATTCGGCCGACTTCATAGACATTCGCTCTGACATGAAACGGACGGACTCTTCGCTGGCGCCGTCGCTGGTGAGTTGTGCAGTGTCGAACACTACCTCTCCGGCCCATGACCGCTGGCGAACGATATCTCCTAGGCGGAGTAGATCTACTAGGTCTAAGCCGGTCGCAACCTCAAACGCTTCAGCTGGTGTTTTACCCAGGGTGGGGTTGGTCACTCGACTCGGCCACAGGGAGAACCAAGTTTCAAAAGTAGTCGCCTGAACTACTTCCAATTTGAGAGGCGCGTTAAAGAGCATAGCTGCGACTTCGTCCACCAGCATGTCGCGCATCAACCGATATAGAGCTTCGGCGTCGAGTCCTGCCATCTCTTTCTCTACGGCATTGCGTTCAGACACAGTAGGAATATCTCCGGCGAAGCGTTTATCTCGCTGCTGCTCTGAGCTAATAGATAGGAGCAACAAACAGATCGTTTCCCTATCCAGCTCGTTTTCAACTCCGAATGAACCGAATTCTATTGCTTCACGAATTAATTGTGTCACGGTGACCGGCGGAGCAAGCCTATGACCTGAATCAATTAGTGAACGCAAATTCGACGCCCAGCTAGTCGAAAGTGAGTCGACGAATTTTTGCTCTATCTTTTTGGTATTCCAGTCTGTCGTTATTGCTATATCGAGTTCGCGTTGCAACTGGGCCAGCTCAGTGAGGAGTAGGTCGGTATTGGTTCCCGCCAGCATTTCGTGACGGTCTCGCTCTGCGATTAATTCGGCACCAACTTCACCGGCGACGATCGTTCGCGGACCAAAGTCGACCACGCCAGCCATCTGCTGAGCCCAGTCTTCGAAGGTTTCGGGCTGCCGTGCACGCGGCTGACCCGAATGGTTCGGTCCTGGACGACTGGCCGACTTTCGCTCGGCACGCTCACGAGCGCGCCGCTGCTGACGGGTCTCTGTCATCCGTTGATCCTCGCGCGGATTCGGTCGCTTAACAACTTTTTCCGGATGGAACCTGAATCGCACGCCTACTCGCTGGACCCCTGCCTCCCGTGTGGGCGTCGACTTTCCCACCGCCGGGTCGGCAGGGCTAACCCGCCGGCTACTGATCCTCGGCGTTGTCGACCATGGCCAGAGCGGCTAGATGCCGCTGCCGGATCGCCGCGGTATCGCCGGTCGGTTCCGATCCCGGCGCCGGTTCGTGCTGCGGCGCTGGCCGATCTACTACGTGCTGTGTCTCTGTCATGCCTGGTTAGGCGTTGCCGAACAGAAACGCTTCCATCGAGTTTCCGTAGCGACCAGCGGGCTTGACCGAGGCCGGATCGAACCTGCCGAGCGGTCGATGGGTAATCGAACGTATGTGCGAATCGATCCGGCTCTACCTGCGCAATGGGCGCTGGACGGAACCGGCTCCCCGCTACTGCCCGAACGGTCACCGGCTTGGTCTTGGCCAGGTGCTCGTCGGTGCGGTGCCTTGCTTTCGGAATGGTGGTCACCATCGAACGCACTCGTGTCGAGTCTGCGCCACGACGACCTTCACCCCACCGCTGCATACCGACTGCGATCACTACTCATAGGCAGTCTTCCGAAGCCGGAGAACATGACTCACCCACTACTTTCCCGGTACAAACCCCCGGTGATTCGGGCAAACAACGGCAGATAGCCACATAGCGAAGAACGCAAAACGCGCTGATAGCAGCAGGTTTTGGAGTACGTCGGCGGACAGTCGCAGAGCAACGGAACTACCAAGAGGTTAGGGGTTCGAATCCCTTCGGGCGCACAAGGAAAGAACCTTCGACCTGTTCGGGTCGGAGGTTCTTTTCGTTGGGGCTACTTCCAGGCGGGCAGGGGTGGGAGGGGGCCGGTGAGGTCGGCGCCGGGGGAGCGGCCGAGGAGCCAGGCGAGCAGGGCCGAGGCGGGGCCGAGGACGGTGTGGTTGGGGCGGCCGGGGCCGACGGTGGCGATGAAGTCGGTGTCGGTGGCCTGGATGTCGAAGGTGGGGGTCGCGTCCGGGACGAGTTTGGCCGACAGGTCGCTGATGGCCTCGGGGAGCAACCGGGCGACGAAGGGGGCGGGCCAGTCGGCGGGGGTGTAGTCGACGCCGAGGTCGACGTGGTGGATCTCGGTCTCGCGCAAGCGCATCCACGGGATCAGATCGGCGGTGAGCGAGCCGCCCTGCCGGTTACGGACCACGGCCTGCCAGTCCCCGGCGGGCATCGTGGTGGCCACGGCCTGCCAGCGGTGGGCCGAGGCCGTGAAATCGGCGTGCTGCACGGCCAGGGACCGCGGTGCGCCCGCCTCGATGTCGGCGTCGCGCAGTTCGACGCTGGCGTACTGGGGGATCTCGATGCCGGTGCGTGCCCACAGCAGCAGGTTCAGCAGGCTGTCGGCATTGCGCGCCATGTGCGCGATGACGTGCCCGCGGGTCCAGCCGGGCAGCCGGGACGGCGCGGCCAGCTCCGCCTCGGTGAGCGCGCCGATGGCGGCGTCGAAGCGGGCGGTGGACTCGGCGACCCGGGCGAGCAGGTCGGTGGGTGTTGCCGTTGCGCTGGTCACGGGATCGAGCGTAGTTGCCTGGCCCGGCCCGCACCGGCGATCGAGCCGGTGTCGCGGCCTGCCTGTGGATAACTCCGAACCTGTGGACAACTGGGGAGTTTTCGCGATCGGACGCCCTGGCCGGCGACCGGGGTGTGTGACGATTCAGCCCACGACGATCGCGTCGGCTTCGATCTCGATCAGGAGCTCGGGCGCGATCAGGGCGGTCACCTCGTACATCGAGGCGGCGGGGCGGATCTTGTCGAACACCGCGGAGTGCGCGGCGGCGACCTCGGGCCAGCGGGTGATATCGGTGACGAAGATGCGGGTGCGCACCACATCCCGGAGGCTCGCGCCCGCTTGCTCGAGTGCGGCGGCGATGCGGGCCAGCACCTCGGTGGTCTGCGCGCCGATGTCGTCCCCGCCGACCGCGCCGCCACCGGGGACGGCGGCCGTCGTCCCGCTGATTACGACGTGATCGCCGACCCGCACCGCCCGCGAATACCCGACGACATCTTCGAAATCGGAGGCAGAGGAAATGTTCACCCGAGTTGTGGTCATGGCAGCCAGAATGATCCACCGTGTGGTGGATGACAATTCATATTCCGGTCGGCTGCTGGTCGGCTGGGCGCGGTACGCATGCCGGATGAACGCACGTCCAGGTATCCGCCTACTCCCGCTCACCGCCGTCCTGTGCGCGGCCGCCGTCGCCGGCTGCTCCACGCCCGGCTCCGACGCCGACTTCACCGTCGACAAGGACCAGACCCTGGTCATCTCGCTCGACGACCTGGTCGCCGAGACGGGCAAGAGCGCGGTGCTCGGCGTGGAGCTGGAACCCGAGCACGGGAACCTGACCAGGCGCCTCGACGGCTCCTACGAGTACACACCGGTCGCCGGCTATCGCGGGCTCGACCAGTTCAAGGTCACCACCACCGACGCGGTTCGGCTGTACACCACCGACATCCCGGCGCTGGGCGAGTACGGCGGCACCACGGTCCAGGGCAGCGGGTTCGGGTCGGCCTGGACTCCGGTGCCGGGCAGCGCGGACGAGTTCTACGGACTCACCGACCGCGGCCCCAATGTCGACGGTCCGGCCAAGAACGAAAAGCTGGCGCCCACTCCGGCATTCGTGCCCAAGATCGGCCGCTTCAAGCTGATCGACAACCGGGCGGTGCTGCAGTCCAGCATCGAGCTGCGCACCAAGGCCGGCGTGCCGTTCAACGGTCAGGTCGACACCGCGGCCTCCACCGGCGAGACCATCAAGGATCTGCGGGGCAACGTCCTGCCGCCGACCGATCACGGCCTGGACCCGGAAGGGCTGGTCGCGCTCGCCGACGGCACCTTCTGGGTGTCCGACGAATACGGTCCGTTCCTGGTGCACTTCGCCGCCGACGGCACCGAGCTCGAGCGCCTCTCGCCTGGCAACGGACTGCCGAAGGAGATCGCGCTGCGCTCGCCGAACCAGGGCATGGAGGGGCTCACCATCACGCCCGACGGCAGCACGCTGGTCGGCATGGTGCAGAGCGCGCTCAACACCCCCGGGCTGAGCGGCTCCGCCAAGGAGGTGCCGTTCGCGCGGATCGTCACCGTCGACCTGAAGACCAAGGCGCAGAAGGAATTCCTGTACCCGCTGGAGAACCCGAAGCAGAACAAGGTCGCCGTCTCGGAGATCACGGCGCTGAGCGCGACGACCTTCCTGGTCGACGAG
The DNA here is from genome assembly GCF_029868625.1 of Nocardia neocaledoniensis. GTDB lineage: Bacteria > Actinomycetota > Actinomycetes > Mycobacteriales > Mycobacteriaceae > Nocardia > Nocardia neocaledoniensis_A. The sequence goes on from NZ_JARWOJ010000029.1 coordinate 12,464, forward strand.
CGTGACGGCAACCTCGCGCCCGAGTCGAACAAGAAGATCTGGACCATCGACATCGCGGGCGCCACCGACGTCGGCCCGCAGGCGAGTGTGCCCGCCGCCACCTATGACGCGGAGAAGGGCGGCCTGCAGATCGAGGGCAAGCCGCTGGAGACGTTCGTCGGCATGTTCATCGCGCGGATCAGCCGCGGTCGCACCATCCGGCAGTTCGTCACCGGCGTGCTGCTGGTGCCCAGCGTGGTGAGCCTGCTGTGGTTCGCCGTGTTCGGCGGGGCCGGCATCTTCGAACAGGGCA
>NZ_JARWOJ010000030.1 GCF_029868625.1 Nocardia neocaledoniensis
CGCATGCCCCGGCTCCCGCGCCGGTGCCGCCCGCTCCGGCGCCGCCCGCTCCGGTCGCGCCTGCGCCGGCTCCCATCGCGCCCGCGGCCCCGGCGCCGGTCGCGCTCAACCCGGTGGTCAGCACGCCGTTGCAGACCACCATCCAGCCCGACGCGGCGTCGACCCCGATCGCCAACGTCTTCGGTGGTGCGGCCGGTGCCGCCTCGCCGCTCACGGCGCCCGCCGCCACCGCGCCGTCGCTGTTCGCGCCGCTCACACCGACCACCAAACCCGTTGTGGTGCCCGATGTCTCGGGTGGGACGAGCACGAGTCCGTCGCCCGTCACGGTGACGCCGCCCTCGAAGCTGCCGACCGCCGACATCGAGACACCGACCACGGTGAAGTTGCCGGACCTGCCGAAGCCGACGGCCTCGGTGCCGGATGTGACCAAGCCGCACGTCACCACGCCCCCCACCGCGGGAACCGGCACCGGACCGGTGAAGCCGACCCGGCCCGGTGACGACGACATCACCACACCGGGCGGCACCACCGGTGGTGGCACCACGCCCGGAGGCACGACGCCGGGCGGTTCCACCGGCGGCGGTACGACCGGCGGCGGTACGACACCGGGCGGCACGACCGGCGGCGGGACGCCTTCGACCGTGCCGACCGTCGACGTGCCGGATCCCACCGTGTCCAACCCCACGGTGACCGTGCCCACCCAGCCCGCGCCGACCAAGGTGCCCACCGTCGACATCGACCCGCCCTCGGTGGTCACCCCGCCGCCGGTGGTGACCGTGCAGCCGACCATCAAGCCGCCGGTCATCGACACCAAGCCGATCGCCGCGGACTTCGACCACCACGCGGGCGGCTACCATGGCGTGTCGGCCGGGTTGTTCGACACGGGACTCGGCGGAGTCGATCAGGCCGCGGTGTTTCCCGCCGAGCCCCACGGGTATGACTTCGTCTAGTGCCCCCAGCGTCTCGGCCGGGCTCATGCAACGAGAGTGAGGAACAGGTTGTCTGCCGCTGCCGGACTGCAGGCCGCGACGGTGAAGCATCCGGATGTGATGGCTCCGGTCGTGTCTCTCGTCGACGAACTGCGGGACCTGGTCCGCACCGGCGGTCGCGACGATCTCGACGCCAGACTCGGCATGGTCCGGGCCAGGCTCACCGATCCCCGCGTGCGCCTCGTCGTGGTCGGCGAATCGCAGGCCGGGATGAGCACGCTGGTCAACAGCATGGTCGGCACGCCGGTCAGCGCGACCGACGGTAAGCCGAGTGTCCCGGTGATCGTCGAGTACGGTCCCGCGCCGACCGCCACGCTGGTGAAGTCGGCCCAGCGCGGCCGCGTCGAGCGCGTGCCCGTCGACCCGCTGAACCCCGGCCCCGCGCTCACCGCCCTCGGCGTGCTGCGCGCCGAATTCGCCGAACCGAGCCCGCTGCTGGCCGACGGCCTGGTGGTGATGGACGCACCCGGCGCCACCGCCCACGAGAGCGCCGCCTGGTCGATGATCGCCGCCGCCGACGTGGTGCTCTACGCCACCGATTCCGCCGCCGAACTGACCGAGGCCCAGCTCGAGTACCTGCGCCGGGTCGAGCAGGTATGCCCCTCGGTGGTGTGCGTGCTCACCAAGATCGACCGCAATCCACAGTGGTCGCTGACCCAGCGCCGCAACCGTGCCCTGCTCGACGGTGCCGGACTGAACTTCGCGGTCGCCCCGGTCTCGGCTGTCCTGCACCGGGAGTCGCGCGAATCGGGCGACCAGCAGCGTGACATCGAATCCGGTGTGCCGCAGCTCATCGATCACCTGCGCGACTACGTGGTGGCCCAGGCGGATTCGGTCGCCGTCGCCGCGGCGGTGCGCGACATCTCGTCGGTCACCGACCAGCTCGGCTTCACGCTGCGCGCCGAGGCCGACACCCTGCGCGACCCGCGGCGCCGGGCCGAGATCACCCAGCGGCTGGCCGCGGCCCGCACCGAGGCCGACCAGCTGCGCCAGCGCACCGCCACCTGGCAGGTGACCCTCGTCGACGGCAGCTCCGAGCTGAGCGCCGACATCGAACACGATCTACGGCACCGCCTGCGCACCCTCGTCCGCGAGGCCGAGGCCGAGATCTCCCGCACCGATCCGGCCCGCAAATGGTCGGAGTTCGCGACCGAGCTCGACGCGCGGATCTGCGAGGCCGTCGAGGAGAACTTCGTGATGGCGCACTACCGCGCCGTCGAACTCGCCGAGCAGGTCGCCGCGAAGTTCCCGCCGGACAACCGCACCCCGCCGCTGCCCGAGCTGCGCCTGACCAACCCCGGTGACGTGCTCGAGCCGGTGCAGTCGCTGGAAACGCTCGAGAGCGCGAAATCCAGTGTGGGACAACAGGCGCTCTCGGCGCTGCGCGGGTCCTACGGCGGCATCCTGATGGTCGGTCTGGCCACCAGTCTGCTCGGCATGTCGCTGGTCAACTGGTACTCGGCGGGTGCCGGTGTGCTGCTGGGCGTGAACGCCCTGTGGGACGACCGGCGCAGTCGCAAGCAGCGCAGGCAGGCCGAGGCCAAGGTGGCCGTCGCCCGGCTGGCCGATGACGTGATCTTCCAGGTGGGCAAGGAATCCCGCAACCGGCTGCGCACCCTGCAGCGGGTCCTGCGCGATCACTACACCGAGATCGCGACCGAGGTCGGCCGCACCGCCGAGGAGGCACTGCGCGCCGCCGAGGAGACCGGCCTGCGCTACGGCGACCAGCGCGAACTGCGGCTCACTGAGATCGAGGCGGGGCTGCGCACGCTGGCCGGGCTGCGCGAACGCGCCGAGCGCCTCGCCTACTGACTCAGTTCGGCCGGTTCGACGGTGTGTGCGCCGGCTGGAACTGACCCGCTTGCCGGGAGTCCTCGGCCCTGATCACGTGGGTCACCGCGTTGATCAGCGCCAGGTGGGTGAACGCCTGCGGGAAGTTGCCCAGGTGCCTGCCGGTGTGCGGGTCGATCTCCTCGGCGTAGAGCCGCAGCGGGCTGGCCAGCCCGAGCAGCCGCTCGCACAACTGCGTGGCGCGTTCGAGCTCGCCGATCTCCACCAGCGCCGAGACCAGCCAGAACGAGCAGATGGTGAAGGTGCCCTCCTCGCCGCTGAGCCCGTCGTCGGTGGTGTCGGTGTCGTAGCGCAACACCAGCCCGTGCACGGTGAGCCGATCGGCGATGGCGAGCACCGTGGCCTTGACGCGGTCGTCCTCCGGCGGCAGGAACCGGGTCAGCACGATCATCAGCAATGACGCGTCGAGCGTGTGGCCACCGTAGGTCTGGGTGAACACGCCGTTCTCGTCGACGCCGTTGGCGAGCACGTCGTCGCGGATCTCCTCGGCGATGTCGAACCACTCCATGGCCCGCTCGAACTGGCCGTGCAGCTGGGCAAGTCGCGCGCCGCGATCGAGCGCGACCCAGCACATCACCTTCGACGAGGTGAAATGCTGCGGTTCCCCGCGCACCTCCCAGATGCCGCGATCGGGTTCACGCCAGCGCGAGATCGCGGCGTTCACGGTGCGTTCCAGCATGGGCCACAACGATTCCGGGACCTGCTGTCGCGACTTCACGTGCAGGTACACCGCATCGAGCATGGTGCCCCAGATGTCGTGCTGGTCCTGGTTGTAGGCGGCATTGCCGATGCGCACCGGACGGGAGTTGTCGTAGCCGGACAGCTCCGGCAGCACCTCCTCGGTGATCCGGCGTTCGCCGCCGATGCCGTAGAGCACCTGCAGTGGCAGCGCGTCACCGTTCTCGCCGGTGGTGGCGTCGTTGAGGAAGTTGAAGAAGTCGTCGGCCTCACGGTCGAGCCCGAGCGTGTACAGACCCCACAGCGCGAAGCTGGCGTCGCGCACCCAGGTGTAGCGATAGTCCCAGTTGCGTTCTCCGCCGGGGGTTTCCGGCAGCGAGGTGGTGGCGGCGGCGATCAGGGCGCCGGTGGGCGCATAGGTGAGGCCCTTGAGTGTCAGCGCGCTGCGCTGCAGATAGCTGCGCCACGGATGATCGGGGAAATCGCCGAGGGTGATCCACTGACGCCAGCACTCCGCGGTCGTCCACATCTTCGACGCCGCCTCGTCGAAGGTCGCCGGGGCGGGCAGGTCCGACCAGGACAGGGCGACGAACACCGAATCGCCGTCGCGCATCCGGGTACGGGCCCGGGCCTCACGACCTTCCAGACCCAGTCGCAGGTCGGTGTTCAGGATCAGCGACGGCCCCTCGTCGGGATGGTTGGCCGCGACCGCGGTCGCCTGCTCGTAGACCTTGCCGGTGTACTCCCAGCGTGCGCCGCCCCGGTGATAATCCAGCGACGGCTGGCAGCTCATCTCCAATTCGACTGTGCCGCTGACACATTTCACCGTGCGCAGCAGAACGTGCTCGGCGTCCCAGTCCATCGGCGTGCGGCGATGGGTCTTGGACCTGGCCGTGTTGTTGTGCCACGGGCCGAGCACGAGCGCGTCGCGCACGATCAGCCAGCCCGTCTCGGTCTGCCAGGTCGTCTCGAGAATCATGCCGCCCGGCAGATAGCGCCGTGCCGCGGGCACATGCTTGCCGTACGGCCCGAGCCGGAAGTGTCCGGCGCTGCGGTCCAGAATGGCGCCGAACACGCTGGGGGAGTCGGGGCGCGGGACGCACATCCACTCGACCGAACCGCTACTGGCGATCAGGCAACTCGTCTCGCAATCGGACAGGAAGGCGTAGTCGTCGATCGGCGGGAAGGCGCCGCGACGACCGCTGGAGGAGACCGGACTCAGAATCGGCAGTTTGTCGGCACTGGAAGACTCCATACCCCATCATCACGGCGACGGCCGCCGCTCGTCCACCGCGCGCGGCGATCTGGTCCGGGGAGCCGCAGGTCACAGCCACGGAATTCGCCCGTTCGGGACGACCGACTAGGCTTGGGCTCGTGCAACGCATCGCAGGTTGGTGGGACGGCTTCGAACTCTGGGTAGCCGGGCTGCCCTTCATCCCCCAGTTCCTCGTCGTGCTGGTCGGCATGGTCCCGATCAGCTTCGCCATCGCCTACCTGCTCGACCGCACGCTGCGCGCGATCTTCCGCGCCCTGCGCCGCGACGAGCCCACCGACGGCGCCCCGATCCCCGCGACCGTGGCAGCGCCGGTGCGCCCGACCGTCGGCAGTGGTGCCCGCTGATGCCACGGTCCCGCGTTCAGCTCGCCCTCGTCGCCCTGCTCGTCCTCGTCGTCATCGCCTGGTTCTTCACTCGGTAATTTTGGAGCGCTGGCGCGCTCGAGGTCGCGGCCCCTTGTGTCCCGCCGATCAGGCGCCGTGGCTTGCTCCTTCGTCGCCAACGCGATCGACTCGGCGACCCACCCGCTGCGCACCGCGCGGCAGGCGTTCGAGGAGGTCGAAGAGGTGACCTTCACCCTGCGCCGCAGCCGCAAGGTCACCGTGGCGACC
>NZ_JARWOJ010000031.1 GCF_029868625.1 Nocardia neocaledoniensis
GGGATCCGCCCCGAGCGGGCGGTCGAGCCGCACGGCCCGCTGCCGGTGCCGGCTGTCCGCGCGCTCGCCGGTTCGCTGGCGAGTGCCCTGCGTGCCGTGCACGACTCCGGGCTCGTGCACCAGCGGGTGCGTGCCGACACGGTGGGCACCCTCGACGTGCCGACGATCACCGAGCGCCTCGCCACCGGCGTCTTCCTGGACGGACCGTCCACGCGCCGCGGCTTCATCGGAAACCAAGCCGTCGGCCCCGCGGGCGGCTCCGCGCTTATCGCCTTTTTTTGGCCCCCCCCCCGGCGGGGGGGCAAATTGCGGGGCCCGGGGGCCGTTGGTGCGTCAGGGGTTCGGCCCCCCGGGCCCCGTCGTCGTTCGCGGACTCAGCCGACGCCGACGACCGTCGCGTAGGTGGCGCCGAGCCCGGCGATGAACGCGTTCAGGGCCAGTTCGAAGCTGTCGTCGTCGATCTCGTCGGCCACCGCGCGCAGCAGATGCGCCTGGTTGAGGTGCGGATAGCGGTCCCGGTAGACCTGCACGTCGTCGGCGAAACCGCCCGCGAACGAGCCGACGGTCGATCCCATCACCAGGTATCGCGTCGCGGCGCCGATCATCGTGGCGTAGCGCGGCGGCCAGCCCGCGCCGACCAGTCCGCCGTGCACGGCGTCGGCGGCGCGCAGGTTCTCGGCGCGCCTGCCGGGGCCGGCGGCCAGGTAGGGCACGAAGTTCGGGTGCGCGACCAGCGCCGAGCGGTAGCTGCGCGCCCAGTCCGCCAGGGCGAGGTCCCAGCGTGCGGTGTCGAACGCCGAGGTGTCCACGTGGCTCATGATGCCGGTGGCGATGTCGTCGAACAGGTCGTCCTTGGTCGGGTAGTGGCCGTACAGGGAGGCGGCCTGGACGCCCAGTTCGGCGGCCAGCTTGCGCATGGAGACCTCGGCCAGGCCGTCCCGGTCGATCAGGGTCAGCGCGGCCTCGCGAATGCGCTCGCGGCTCAACAGCGGCACGCGGGGCCTGGCCATGCGCCACTCCTGTCTGCTCGGGGGTTCGGGTGCGGGTTCGAACGCTATCACCGATCACCGATTCGGCCCTTGATTAACCGAACACCGTTAGGATACGGTGCCCGAGTAAACCTAACAACGTTCGGTTCAGGAGTGGCCCCGTGGATCTCCAACTCACGCCAGCGCATCGCGACCTGCGCGAGCTCGCCCGCACCTGGGTGGACAAGGAAGTCGTTCCGTTCGCCGCCGAGTGGGATCGCGCCGAGTCGGTCGACCCGGCCGTCGTCGGCAAGCTCGGCGCGCTGGGCTTCCTCGGCATCGGGATCGACGAGGAGTACGGCGGCTCCGGCGGCGACATGCTCGCCTACTGCGTGCTGCTCGAGGAACTCGGGCGCGGCGACAGCTCGGTGCGCGGCATCGTGTCGGTGTCGCTCGGCCTCGTCGGCAAGTCGATCGCCGGCTACGGCAGCCCCGAGCAGAAGCGGCGGTTCCTACCCGGCCTGTGCGCGGGCGAGCAGCTGGGCTGCTTCGCGCTCACCGAACCGGGGACCGGCTCCGACGCGGCGAACCTGACCACCCGCGCGACCCGCGACGGCGCGGACTGGATCATCGACGGCACCAAGATCTTCATCACCAACGGGACCTGGGCCGACGTCGCACTGGTGTTCGCCAGGACCGGGGGCCCAGGCCCGCGCGGTGTCACCGCGTTCCTGGTGCCCACGGATACGCCCGGGTTCGACCGGACCGAGATCAAGGGCAAGCTCGGCCTGCGCGGCCAGGCGACCGCCGAACTGGTCCTCGACCGGGTGCGAGTTCCCGACGCCCTGCGTCTCGGCGCGGAGGGAGAGGGCTTCCGTATCGCGATGGCGGCCCTGGACAAGGGGCGCATCGGCGTGGCCGCGGGGTGCGTCGGGGTGGCGCGCGCCTGCCTCGAGGCGTCCGTGCGGTACGCGGGGGAGCGCGAGCAGTTCGGCAAGCCGATCGCGGGCTATCAGCTGGTGCAGGAACTGCTCGCCGACATCGCCGTCGACACCGAGGCCGCGCGGCTGCTGGCCTGGCGCGCCGCCGATCTCGTCGATCGCGGGGAATCGTTCGGTACCGCGGCGTCGATGGCCAAGCTGTTCGCCTCCGAGGCCGCGGTGAAGGCCGCCAACAACGCGATCCAGGTGTTCGGCGGCTACGGCTACATCGACGAATACCCCGTCGCGAAGTACCTGCGCGACGCGCGCGTGCTGACCCTCTACGAGGGCACCACCCAGATCCAGAAACTGCTCATCGGCCGCGCCCTCACCGGCGTGAACGCCCTCGTCTGACCCGGGAGTATCCGCATGACCCAGAGAACCGCCTTCGTCACCGGCGCCGCCCGCGGCATCGGCGCCGCCACCGCGGCCCGGTTGGCCGCCGACGGCTGCGCCGTGGCCGTCGTCGACCGCGACACCGACGCCGCGGTGCTCACCGCGGGCCGGATCAACGCGGCGGGCGGCACCGCCATCGGCATCGGATGCGATGTCGCCGACGAGGATTCGGTCGCCGCGGCGGTGGCGCGCACCGTCACCGATCTCGGCTCGCTCGACGTGCTCGTGAACAACGCGGGCGTGCTCCGCGACAACCTGCTGTTCAAGATGTCGGTGGACGACTGGGACACCGTCATGGCGGTGCACCTGCGCGGCGCGTTCCTGTGCAGCCGGGCCGCGCAGAAACACATGGTGGACAACGGTGGCGGCGCGATCGTCAACACGTCGAGCGTGTCGGCGCTGGGCAATCGGGGCCAGGCCAACTACGCGGCCGCGAAGGCGGGCATCCAGGGGCTCACCCGCACGCTGGCCATGGAACTCGGGCCGTTCGGCATCCGCGTGAACGCCGTCGCACCCGGCTTCATCGTCACCGAGATGACCGCCGCCACCGCCGCCCGCGTCGGGGTGAGCGCGGAAGAACTCCAGGCGAAGACGGCCGCGGTGACCCCGCTGCGGCGGGTCGGCGCACCGGCCGACATCGCGAACGTGGTGGCCTTCCTCGCCTCCGACCAGGCCGGATTCGTCACCGGCCAGACCCTGTACGTCGACGGCGGACGCCGTCTGTAATCGAGAGAACCGGAGTTTCCAGCAGTGCAGCGCACCGTTTACAACGAAGAGCACGAAGCGTTCCGCAAGACCCTGCGGGCGTTCATCGATTCCCAGGTCGTGCCGGTCTACGAGGAGTGGTACCAGGCCGGCATCGTGCCGAGGGAGTTCTATCTGAAGCTGGCCGAGCTGGGCGTGTTCGGGATCGAGGTCCCCGAGGAGTACGGCGGGGCGGGCATCGACTCGTTCAAGTTCCAGGCCCTGCTCATGGAGGAGGCCGCCCGTGCCGGGGTGATGTTCGGCGGTTCGGGTGTACACGTGGGGCTGTGCCTGCCCTACCTCAAGAGCCTGGCCACCGACGAGCAGAAGCGGCGCTGGTTCCCCGGTTTCGTCACCGGCGAACTGATGTTCGCGATCGCCATGACCGAGCCGGGCGCCGGATCGGACCTGGCGGGCATGCGCACCACCGCCACGCTGTCCGCCGACGGCACCCACTATGTGCTCAACGGCGCCAAGACCTTCATCACCGGTGGCGTGCACGCCGACCGGGTGATCGTCTGCGCGCGCACCGCCCCGCCCACGGACACCGATCGGCGCCACGGCATCTCGCTGTTCGTGGTCGACACCGCCTCCGACGGTTACGCGGTCGGCCGGAAGCTGGACAAGCTGGGGCTGAAGGTGTCCGACACCGCCGAGCTGTCGTTCACCGACGTGCGGGTGCCGGTCACCGACCTGCTCGGTGAGGAGCACAAGGGATTCACCTATCTGGGCCGCAATCTGCCCCAGGAGCGGTTGTCCATCGCGGTCGGCGCCTACGCGCAGGCCAAGGCCGCGATCCGGTTCGCTCTCGAATACACCAGGGGCCGTACCGTTTTCGGCCAGCCCGTGGCGTCCTTCCAGAACACCAAGTTCGAGCTGGCGGCGTGCCGGGCCGAGGTCGACGCCGCCGAGGCCGTGGTCGACCGCGCGCTGGACGCACTCGACGCCGGGGACCTGACCCCCGCCGACGCCGCCTCCGCCAAGCTGTTCTGCACCGAGGTCGCCTCCCGGGTGATCGACCGCTGCCTGCAGCTGCACGGCGGCTACGGCTACATCACCGAATATCCGGTGGCGCGGCTGTACGCCGACAACCGGGTCAACCGGATCTACGGCGGCACCAGCGAGGTCATGAAGACCATCATCGCCAAGGACATGGGGCTGTAGATGGGCGAGGCGTTCCTGGTCGACGGCGTGCGCACGCCGTTCGGCCGATACGGTGGCGCGCTGGCACCGGTGCGTCCCGACGATCTGGCCGCCCACGTGATCACCGCACTGACCGAACGGCTTCCGGCCGTCGACTTCGGCGCGATCGACGACGTGGTGTTCGGCTGCGCCAACCAGGCGGGCGAGGACAACCGGAATGTCGCCAGGATGGCGGCCCTGCTCGCCGGGCTGCCGGTGACGGTGCCGGGCGTGACCGTCAACCGGCTGTGCGCGTCGGGGCTGGACGCGATCGGCTACGGCGCCAGGGCGATCAGGACCGGTGACGCGGATCTGGTGATCGCCGGCGGTGTGGAGTCGATGACCAGGGCGCCGTTCGTCGTCCCGAAGAACGCCGCGCCGTGGGATCGTTCGGCCGAACTGGCCGACACCACGCTCGGCTGGCGGCTGGTGAATCCGCGGATGCGGGAGCGGTACGGAATCGACTCGATGCCCGAGACCGCCCAGCACGTCGCCGACGAACACGGCATCGCCCGCGCCGACCAGGACGCCTTCGCCCTGCGTTCGCAACGGCGGGCGGCCGCGGCCGTCGCGCGGGGCAGGCTGGCGCGGGAGATCACGCCGGTGCCGGTGCCGCGCCGGCGCGGGGAACCCGTCGTCGTCGCGGCCGACGAACATCCGCGTGAGACCAGCGCCGAGGCGCTGGCCGGGTTGCGCGCCGTGGTGCCCGGCGGATCGATCACCGCGGGCAACTCCTCTGGCATCAACGACGGCGCGGCGGCGGTACTGCTCGCCTCGGCCGACGCGGTGCGCCGCTACGGGCTGACCCCGCTCGCGCGGATCGGCGCGGTCACCGCGGCGGGCGTGCCGCCGCGCACCATGGGCATCGGTCCGGTGCCCGCGGTCGAGAAGCTGCTCGCCCGCACGGGTCTCGGCATCGGCGACATCGATGTCGTCGAACTCAACGAGGCCTTCGCCGCGCAGGCGCTGGCCGTGCTGCGCGGGCTCGGCCTGCCCGACGACGCCGAGCACGTCAACCCGAACGGCGGCGCGATCGCGCTCGGGCATCCGCTCGGCGCCAGCGGGACGCGGCTCGCGCTCACCGCCGCCCTCGAACTCGCCGACCGCGGTGCCCGCCACGCGATCGCCACCCTGTGTGTCGGGGTGGGGCAGGGGCTGGCCGTGCACCTGCACCGCTGAGGACACCGTGGCCGCACACGGCCACCGCCGCGCTCCGCGGCACCGCGTTTTTCGCCATCGCAGCCGAATCACCCTGAGGAATACCGTGAATGCCACTCTCTCCCTGGCGAGCATCCTCGCCGAACCCGCCCGCCGCCGACCCGATCACCCGGCCCTGATCGAGGGCACCACCCGCATCACCTTCGCCGACCTGTGGCGGCAGGCCCGCGAACAGGCCGGCGCCCTCATCGACCGGGGCGTGCGCCCCGGCGACCGGGTGGCGCTGTTGTGCCCCAACACCGCCGACTTCCCCCGCGCCTATTTCGCCATCCTGGCGGCGGGCGCGACCGTGGTACCGGTGCATCTGTTGCTGACCGCGCCGGAGATGGAGTACGTCCTGCGCGACAGCGGCGCGACGCTGCTGATCTGTCACCCGATGGTGGCCGAGACCGGGTCCGCGGCGGCGGCCGCGGCGGGCATCGATGCCGTCGCCCCGGCCGACCTCGTCGGCGCCGCCATCCCGGCGTTCGTCTCGCGCGACCCCGCCGACACGGCCGTGGTGTTCTACACCAGCGGCACCACCGGCACCCCCAAGGGCGCCGAACTCAGTCACCTCAACATGGTGATGTGCGCGACGGTGAACACCTTCGATGCCAACGAGATCCACCGTGACGACATCGCCCTGGGCGCCCTGCCGCTGTTCCACGTGTTCGGGCAGACGGTGTCGATGAATTCGCACTGGCGCATCGGCGGCACCCTGGTCCTGCTGCCCAGATTCGACGCCGCCGCGGCGATCGCGCTCATGACGGCTGAACGGGTCAACCTCTTCCACGGCGTGCCGACCATGTACCACTCGCTGATCGCCGCCGCGGCGCACGCTCCGGCCCTGCCTGAGCTGAAGCTCTGTGTCAGCGGCGGTGCCGCGCTGCCCCCGACCGTCCTCGAGGACTTCGAGCGCGTGTTCGGCGCCCCGATCCTGGAGGGATACGGGCTCTCGGAGACCTCGCCGACCGCGGCGGTCAACCAGCCCGCCTATGGCGCGGTGGCGGGCTCGGTAGGGCATCCGGTGTGGGGCGTCGATGTCGAGATCGCCGATCCCGACATCGCCGACCGGATCGAGCTGCTTCCCGTCGGCGCGACCGGTGAGGTGGTGGTGCGTGGGCACAACGTGTTCAGTGGTTACACCGGCAGGCCGGAAGCCACCGCCGCGGCCGTCGTCGACGGCTGGTTCCGTACCGGTGACCTGGGCACCCGCGACGAGACCGGCCGGATCCGCATCGTCGACCGGGTCAAGGAGATGATCCTGCGCGGCGGGTTCAACGTGTACCCCACCGAGGTGGAGGGCGCGCTGCTGCGGCATCCCCGGATCGCGCAGGTCGCGGTGATCGGCGTGCCCGACGAGCACTACGGAGAGGAGATCCTGGCCGTGGTGGTGCCCGACGGCGAGCTGACCGCCGCGGAGGTGATCGAGTTCGGCAAGCAGCAGGTGGCCAGGTACAAGTACCCGCGCCGGGTCGAGTTCGTCACCGAACTCCCGCTCGGTCCCACGCACAAGGTACTCAAGCGGGAACTGCGCGCACGCTTCGGCGGGGCGGGCTGACCGGCACTCCGCGACGCGGCGGTGATGGGTCGCGGTGGGGCGGTGTCGCGCTCGTCGCCCAACCGTGCGCCGACGCGCCGCGCCGGTACCGCGACCATTACCCTCTATCGGGTGGCGATATCCAAGGTCGAGCGGCTGATGAATCTGGTCATCGCGCTGCTGTCGACCCGGCAGTTCCTGAGCGCGGAGCGCATTCGCGCGAGTGTGGCCGGTTACGAGGACTCCGCGACCGACGAGGCCTTCAGCCGGATGTTCGAGCGCGACAAGAACGAACTGCGCGACCTGGGCATTCCCCTGGAAGTGGGTCCCGTAGGACGGTTCTCCACGCTCGAGGGCTACCGGATCAACCGGGACGCCTACGAACTGCCCGATATCGACCTGTCCAGCGAGGAGGCGGCCGCAGTCGCCGTCGCTGTGCAGATGTGGGCGTCGCCGGAGCTCGCGAGTGCCGCTGAAGGCGCGCTGCTGAAGCTGCGCGCCGCCGGGGTCACCGTCGAAACCGAGAACGTCGGGGTGTCGGTACCCGCGGTGCCGGCGCGCACCCGCGGCTCCGAACCCGTGCTGCGCGAGCTGCTCGCCGCGATCGATGCCGGACAGGCCGTGCGCTTCGGGCACCACAGCGCCGTCACCGACCCGTTCGTCACCCGCGATGTGGAGCCCTGGGGCGTGGTCACCCGGCACGGGCGCTGGTACCTGGTCGGGCACGATCGTGAACGCGACGCCGTGCGGACCTTCCGGCTCTCGCGCATCGGCGGCGAGGTCACCCCCTACGGGCCGCACAACGCCGTCCGCAAACCGGCCGACGCCGACCTGCGCGCCATCGTCGATCGCGTCACCGGCGACGCGCCCGTCACCGGTTCGGCGACGGTGTGGGTCGCCAAGGGACGCGGCCGGGAGCTGCGCCGGATCGGGACCGAGCTCGAGACCAGGGAACTCGGCGGCAGGCCGGGCGATGTCGTCGAGGTTCCGGTGCGCTCGCGCGACTGGGTCGCCCGGCTGATCACCGGACTCGGCCCCGATGTGCTCGTGCTCGATCCGCCGGAACTGCGCGCCGATGTGATGAACCGGCTACGGTCGGTACTCGACCACACGGAGGTGACGTCGTGAGTTCGCGCCTGTCCCTGCGCCTTTCGCGCCTGCTCAACATGGTGCCGTACCTGCTCGCGCACCCGGGCATCAGCGCCGCCGAGGCCGCCGCCGAACTCGGGGTGACCACCAAGCAGCTGATGAGCGATCTCAACCAGCTGTGGATGTGCGGGCTGCCGGGTTACGGCCCCGGCGATCTGATCGACCTGTCGTTCTCCGAGGAGAGCATCGAGGTCACCTTCTCCGCGGGCATCGACCGGCCGCTGCGCCTGACCTCCACCGAGGCCACCGCCCTGCTGGTGGCCCTGCGGTCGATCGTGGAGATGCCGGGCATGGTCGACCCGACCGCCGCGCACTCCGCCATCGCGAAGATCGAATCCGCCATCGCCAGCGGTGACACCGAGATCACCGGCAAGCCCGTATCGGTCCCCGTCGAACAGCCGGTGGTGGCCACCGTACGCGCCGCGCTGGCCGACGGGCGGGCCGTGCGGCTGGTGTACTACTCGGCCAGCCGCGACGAGGTGTCCGAGCGCATCGTCGACCCCATCCGGGTGATCCTCGTCGACAACAACAGCTATCTGCAGGGCTGGTGCAGGCAGGCCGAGGGCGTCCGGCTGTTCCGGTTCGACCGGATCGAGGACGCCACCGAACTCGACGAACCCGCCCGGCCGCCGAGCCACGCCGCCGCCGACGCGGCCGCCCTCGACCTGTTCCAGGACGACCCCGAGGTGCCGCTGGCCCGGTTGCGCATCCGCGCCGATTACGCCTGGGTACTCGACCAGTACCCGATGCATCGCGTCGAAACCCGCGCCGACGGCAGCCTCGAGGCGGGGATGCGCTTCGCGTCCGCGGACTGGATGGCGCGGCTGCTCCTGGGCTTCGGGACGGGCGTGAGCGCGCTCGGCCCACCGGAACTGGTCGCCGCGGTGCGCGATCGCGCCGACGCGGCGCTGGGCCCCCAACCGGGCGCGGGGGTGTGAGGGGGGGCCCCGGCCGGGGGGGACAGCGGGGTGGGGGGGGCGGGGGGGGGGGGGGGGGGGGGGGGCCCGCCCCGCCCCCCCCCCCCCCCCCCCGGGCATGGACGTCATCTTCGTCGGGCGTCAGCGGATCCTCGACGACATCGCCGAGCACGGGCTGCGGCTCACCGACCTCGACGGCGGCGCGACCGAGGTGCCGCCCGACCGGTTCGGGCTGGCGCTCGAGCCGGACGAAC
>NZ_JARWOJ010000032.1 GCF_029868625.1 Nocardia neocaledoniensis
CGGGGGGGGGGGGGGGGGGGGCCGGGGGGCGGGCCCGCCACCCGCGCGACGCCCCGGACTCGCGGGGCCGGGAGCGGGCCGCCGCGGTGGCCGAGGGTGGGGGCGAGGCCGCCGGCCCCCCCGGCGCCCTGGCCGTAGCCGGCCACAACAACTCGGGTGTCCGAGCACAGCCCCTTCACCGCCGCGGTGAGGTCAGCTTGGCTCACCGACCCCGCACCGGCGGAAGGTGCGAGGGTGTGAACCTCGATGTCGGAGCCGTAGCGGGCGGTGAGCGATTCCCCGAGCTGGGTGAGGATCCCGGTCGTGGCCTGTCCGGCGGTCGAGGTTGTCTCGTAGGTGCCCGGTGCCAGCAGCGCGGTCCAGCGCGGGCACTGGGAACCGGTGCGGTCGGGTGTGGGTTCTGCGGCGGTGACACCGGCCGTCATGGTGGTCGCGGTGACGGCCGCGCACAGCGCGACGCGGACGGTTCGAGAGTGGTTGTGGCGCATGGAGGTTCTCCGTTCACAAGTCGATGTTCAGGGCGCGGCGGGGGAGTTGTTGTTGTGGGCGGGGGTGGGTCGGGTGGCGGTGAAGTAGTCGTCTCCGGGCCACCGGTAGGGCGAGACCTGGACGGGTTCGTTGAAGGTGGGTGCGTGCACCATCTGGCCGCCGCCGAGGTAGATGCCGACGTGGTGGACATCGCCGCCGGTGCTGTAGAACAGCAGGTCTCCGGGGGCGAGCTGGTCCTCGGAGACCGGTGTGCCGGTGTGGACTTGGTCGTAGGTGGTGCGCGGGATGGAGATCCCGGCGGCGCGGTAGGCGGCCTGGGTGAGTCCCGAGCAGTCCCAGCCGCCATTCACCTCGGGCCCGTTGCCGCCCCACACGTACGGCAGGCCGAGCTGCGCGCAGGCGAACGAGATCACCTGTGCCGCTGTCGAGTTCGGCGGTGCAGCGCTGGCGCAGTCCCCGCCGGAGGTGTTGGGGGTGGTGGCGCGGTAGCGGGACGCCTGGTCCAGGACCTGGTCGACGTACCAGTCGGCGTGGTTGTAAGCGAAGATCGCGCTGTACATGTCGTCGGGCGCACCGAAGTCGCAGAGGTAGAACGCGGCGGCGTGGATGGCGTCGGAGGGGTTGTAGCGCGAGGGCGGGTTCGCTCCACCAGCGGGCAGGGGATGCCGGGAGACAACGGAGTCGAACGTCGGGGCGAGGAACTGCATCGGCCCACCGGCCCCGGAGCTGTTCTCGCCGGAGGACACTCCCGGCAGGGTGGAGCGACCGTGGTCGGTCTCGATCTTGCCGACCGCGGCGAGCACGCTCCAGTCCAGGCCGGGACAGTCCCCGGCAGCGGCCTGGTAGAGCACGAGCATCTCGGCCGGGATGTCCTGCTGTGCTTCGGTGCTCGGGGTGGAGCCGGTGCCGGTCGAGGCGCCCGGGGCGGGTGCGGTGAGCGCCTGGTCGAACACGATGACCGTGGTGACCACGGTCGCGATGACGACCGTGAGGAACACGAACCCGGCGAATCCTGCCCCGAGTGCCTT
Source organism: Nocardia neocaledoniensis (assembly GCF_029868625.1). GTDB lineage: Bacteria > Actinomycetota > Actinomycetes > Mycobacteriales > Mycobacteriaceae > Nocardia > Nocardia neocaledoniensis_A. The sequence goes on from NZ_JARWOJ010000032.1 coordinate 1,518, forward strand.
GACCAGCATCGTCAGCTCACCAGGACTCGTAGGTCGGTGGCCGGGGTGCGGGTGGGGGCAAGGCGACGACGCCGCTCTGGGATACCCAGCCGGGGTCGAGTTCGCTGTCGGCGGCGGGCGGGGTACGCCGGGGCCACATGGTGGCCAGCTGGTGCAGATGCGACCTGCGGTCGGTGTCAAACTCCAAGGGCAGCCAGACCTGGTCGGCGGGGCTCGCCTCGTGGGTGGGGGCCCGGAGTTCAGCGGCGGCGGTGGCCACCGGCACCGCCTCGGGGTCGGGCAGCCGTTCCCATGTTCGGCGCAGCGCGGCACGGGCTTTGGTCTCGCGGGCGCTACTAGGCACCCACAGCAGGACGGGGGCGACGACCCCGGTGGTGCGCGCCAGCTCGGCGTAGCCGGTGAGCTTGGCCGCGACCCGCGACAGCGCCGTGGTGGATTCGAGGTCGTATTCGAGGTAGAAGTCGAGCACGGCTTCGGCGTGGCGGTAGCGGCCCCAGGCGTCGGGACGGGCGAGGTCTCCCCACAGGCGCTCGCAGCGGGTCTGGGACCACCACCCCAGGACTTGGGCGGGGTCGCCACGCTGATCGAGGGCGGGGTGGGCGATCAGGGCGGTGAACCACTCGACAACGCCGAGGGTGTGGGTCAGGTGCAGGCTGTGCCCGATGGCGAGCGCGCGCTGGTATTGGTAGCCAAGCTCGCGCACCGTGATTCCGGCTTCGGCGGCGAGGACGCCGGCTCCGGCCGGTGCGAGTACCCAGTGCATTGGCGCGCTGCCTCGGGCGCGCCAGGGCCGGAACCGTTCGAGGACGCCGTAGCGGTGGAGCAGGTTGAGCCGTCGCAGGGCGATGGGCTGGGTGGGGAAGGCCAGGTCGGTGAGCTGGTTGGTGGTCAAGACGCGGTGTTCGTAGAGCATGCGCAGGATCCAGCGGTCGCGCTCGGTCAGCCGGGAGACGAGCGCGGTGGGATCGAGGGGGCGGGGCCGGGTCCGGTTGTCGGGTCGGGGTCGGCGGTTGTCGGCCTGCTGGGCGGGTCGGGAAAGCATCGGTGGCACAACCTTTCTCAGGATGAAGAGAAGACGGGCGGTGGCAGTTGGTGAGGCGCGCTATGCGTGACCGGGTCACTCGTCACGGTCAGGGGCCCGGTGCGGTGATGCGGGCGCGGGCGGCGGCGGCGATCTCGCGGGCGCGTCCGGGGATCGGTGGATCCAGCGGCCGGGTGGTGAGGGTGAAGGGGCGGGCGTTGCGGCCGTCGACCAGCAGGCGGGCGGCAGCGTGGAAGGCGTCGAGATGGGACAGGTCGTGCTCGGACAGCCACGGGTCGGTATGCCGGGCGAGATCGCGGGCGTCGTCGGGTGACACGGCGAAGACGATCTTGTTGCGCGCATTCGCTGAGATGCCGTCGCGCAGTTCGCGCGAGAGCTGACCCAAGTTCTGATGCGCCAGCAGCAGAGAGAGCCGGAGTCCGCGGGCTTCGGCGAGCATGTCCTCGATCGGTGTGCTCAGGTTGAGGAAGTTCTGTGCCTCGTCGAGCACGAGCGCGGCGTCAGGCCGGTCGGCGGCGGGCACCCGGGCCCTGGCGGTCACCGCTTGCCACGTCCGGGCGACCAGCAGTGACCCGACCAGCCGTGAGGTTTCCTCGCCGAGTGAGCCCTTCGGCAACCGTGCGAGGCAGATGCCGCCGTGGTCGAGGACATCGCCGAAGTCCACAGTCGACGGGCCACCGGCGATGGCCGCACGGACGAACGGCCGCAGCAAAAAGGCGCGCAGTTTGTTCAGTAGCGGGCCGGTGAGCTGGGCACGCCCAGTATCGGAGAGCTGTTCGTAGGAGTCCCAGAACCCGCGCAGGACGGGGTCAGCGGTGGTGCGAGTGACCCGGGAACGGAAGGCGGGCTCGGTGAGCAGGCGGGGCAGGTCGGCCAGGGTGGCGGTGCCGGGCTGTGCGCACAGGGTGAGCAGGCTCGCGCGCATGATGTCGTCGGTGCGTGGCCCCCACCACTGGTGAAAGATCCGGCGGAACACCGTGGTCAGGTTGTCGACCGCGAGATCCATTCCGGCGCGTCCGATCCGGCCGATATCCAAGGGATTCACACACGGCGGAGCACTGGAGGCGTCGGCGTCGAAGAGCACCACCCGCTCACCCATGGGCGACGGCAGCCTCGACAAGACATCGGTGACCAGGTCGCCCTTCGGGTCGATGACGATCACTCCGCGCCCGGCCTCGGCGTCATCGAGGATCGTGCGCGCCAGCAGCGTGGACTTGCCGACACCGGTGGGGCCGAGGATGTGCAGGTGATGACGGGCGTCGCTGACTTTGACCGCTACTGGGCGGCGAGTGCCGGTGTCTGACATCCCCAACGGCTTGGTGTGTTCCCCACCGACGGGGATCTCCGGGGCCGGGGACAGAGCTCGGGCTCCGGCACGCTGCAGGCCCGGTAGCCCGTCGTCGGTGGGCAGATGGGCGATCGTGGCCAGCTCGGGCACCGACAACACATCCCCACGCCCGAGACGGCGCTCCCGGATCAACCGCTGAAGACGGAAATGGCGACGGCGACGCCGGTAGTAGTTGTGATCGGTGCACGCCCCGAATGTCGTGGCGAGCGCATCGGCGCGACCGCGCGCCACCGCCGTCGCTGCGGCTGTCGAGTCGATCTCGGAGGGGTCGGTGGAGACCGGGATCGAGGCGGCATAGCGCACGACCGTTTCCCAGTGCGCCCCTCGCGCTTTGGCCGCCGCCGCGCGGGCGGCGGCGCTGTATTCGAGGGAGGTCTGCCGGTCGCTGGCCCGGCCGGTTCCTGCCCCGGCGGTAGCGCGGGAGGTGCGAGCGCTGTTCGAGCCGGGTGTGAGGAGGTCGAGGGCCTCGCGCAGTAGTCGGGCCGCGACACCTGCCCGGGTACCCGTGCTCGCCGCGGAGCGGGTGGCTCGGGCGACGCGGCGGCCGGTGACCGGTCGGGCGAGGACCTGTACGCAGGTGGCCTGGCCGGGGCCCAGATCGTCGGCGGCGGTGATCAGGTTGCGCACCAGATCACCGGAATGCTCGGTGCTCAACGGGAGTCCCTCGTGGCGCCCGAGACGCAGCTCGCCTCCGGCCACGACCCGCCGGATTCCCTTGACCGGGTTCGGCAGTGGCGGCCGGGCGGGCTCGCGGGTGTCGGTGTGCGCGCCGGGCCACGCCGAGGCGACGGCCCGCTCGATCAGTCCGGGTGGGATCGCGCCGGGCACCCACAACCGGATCGCCGCGCCCTCTTCGGGGGTGACGGTGTACTCGAACCCCAGATGCGGCTGCCCCAGAAGCGTTCTCGCCCACGCGGGGCGGAGCTGGCCGATGAGGTGGGCCCAGAAGGAGAGTGCGCCTTTGGCATCGACCTCCGGTGGGGTGAGCACGGTGATTTGACGGGCACGCGCACTCAGCCGGCCTCGCCGCCACCGGCCCGCGAGCCCGACCGCGGTGAGCACCGTGACACCAGCCACCACCAGGAACAGGGCATCGGTGAACACGAGGGCGTGTTCGAGGGATTCGCGGAGGTCGGCCACGGCCCGGGGCGGGGGGCGCGCAGCGCCCCCCCCCCCACCCACCCCCCCGCGCCCTGCTCCCCCCCGGGGGGGGGGGGCGGGGCGCGCGGGGGGGCCGCCCCGGCGCCGGGGGGGCCCCCCCCCCCCCCGCCCGAGCCATCCCTGCTCGGGATTCACGCGGCCACCGATCCCGGGCCGGTGATCTCGGTGTTCGGCAGCGTCGCCGCGCTGCCGAACGGGAACCGGCCTGCCGCGCGGCGGCTTTCGGTCGCCTCGCTGGCTTCGGGCTTGCGCAGGATGATGACGTCCTCGTGGGCGATGAGGTGCATCGGCAGCCCGGCCGCGCGCTGCTTGACGATGAAGTCGCGCTGGAAGAAGCTCGACCGAGCGACGAGATCACCCTCGGTGAGACGCCCGAGCAGCGCCACGCACCGCTCCACCGGCACCATCCCGGCCAGTTCACCGCAGGTGTAGAGGTGGGCGGGCAGCGGCACGAGTTCGGCGTGCTGACGCCACGGCCGCGCGGTGATCACCACATACCCGCCCGGGGCGAGGTAGTCGGCGGCCCCGGCCAGGATCTTCGTGAACCCCGACAGTAGGCGGCCAAGGCCGACGTTGGCCAAATTGCCTCGGTCCAGGAGCTGGCCGTAGCGGTGGTTCTTCTTCACCACCGGGTCTTTGCGGTTGGCGCGCACATGCCCGTGCAGAGAATCGCCGTAGGGCGGGGAAGTGATGACCAACTTCGCCTGGCCGCGCAGCTCGGCCGGGATCAGCTCGCCCAGCTTGCGGGCGTCGCCGTGGAAGACGTCCGCGGCGAGATCGATCCCGGCCTCGCGAGCGAGCTCGATGTTGGTGCGCGCCAGCTCCGCCCACCGGCTCTCGTACTCCACACCGACCGCTTGGCGGCCCAAGTGCAGCGACTCGACCAGGGTGGTGCCGATCCCGCACATCGGATCCAGCACGAGGTCCCCGGGCCGGGTGTAGGTGTTCACGGCGTGGGCGACGATGGCGGGGAACATCTTCGCGGGATGGGCGGTGCTGTCGGGGTGATAGCGGCCCCGGCGCTGCGCGGTGGGCGCGGTCTGCGCGGTGGCCCACACCGACACCGGCGCGACGGTCGGGGCGGTCTGTGCGGGGCTGCCGGAGGCGCTGTCGGCGGTGGCGGGGGTGGTCGGTTCGAGCGTCATCGGGCGTCCTTCACGTGAGAGTTCCGGTGGGGTGCAGGGCGTGTGGGTTCAGCCATGTGCGGGCTGGAGGAAGACGAAGACGTCGGTGTGCGCGACGGCGTGACGCGCGGTCCCCGACGGTGTCGGCGCGGCGGGCGCGGTGACCTGGTGCCCGGAGATCGGGGCGGCGATGATGTGCTGGAGGTAGAGCAGATCGGCGGACTGCGCGGCGGCCACGACCGAACCGGCCGGGTCGAACAAGGTTCCGGAGTCGCTGTGTCGGCAGCGGGAGAAAATGACCAGCAACCCGCCCATCGCGAGGACTTCGGTCGCGAGCGCGGTTATGTGTTCGGCGGCGGCGATCGGGTCGAGCTGATCGGCGAGCAGGCTCGCGACGACCAGATCCACCGGCGCGCCCGTCCACGTCCGGCCGGTGGGTGCGTCGAGTCCGTGGCGGCCCAGATCACCGATCGTGGACAGTGCGGCGGCGGTGTCGGACTCGATGATCCGCAGCGTCCCCCGCGCGGTGGGGGCGGGCCAGCCCAGCAGCATCACCCGCGCGCCCGGCGCGGAGAATTCGGTGATCGTGTGGACCAGAGCCCGGTCGGGCCAGCGATCGGCGGGATCGAGCGGGTCGGGTCCCAGCGGCCACAGGGTCGAGGGGATCTGCACGGCATTGGTGCCAGAGCGCGGGCGGCGGGAAGGGGCGGTCATGAGGGCCTCCTGAACGAGAGAGTGCTTCTACTCATTAACTGCCGCCAAAAAGCCGAAAACGGGACGTAATTTCCGAACTCCGCTCTCTGAGAATTCCCTGAGTCCGATATCCGAACCTAGGAAACGGGTGCATCGATGAGATGTCCCGGAAATTATTTTGAAGAATTTTCGCCAAGGTTTGCCAGCATGCTCGGACGTCCTATCCGCAACCTATCTGAAACATATCCAAGTCATATCTAGGCGCTATCCTGCGCTTCACATGTGCTGGCAGATGGGCATATCCGCGCGGATATGCCCCGCCCCTGACGGGTGGGTGTGTCGTAGTAGCGGAGGAGATGCTGATCTGCGCAAGATATGACTTGGATATGTTTCAGATAGTGTTTGGATATGTTGCGGATAGGGTTTGGATAGGTTTCGGATAGATCCGCGAGGTGTCCTGAGGTGGTCGGAAAATCATCGACCGAACAAGGAGATCGTGGTGACGAACACGCATGACGAAACCATTCCGGGACAGATCGGCAAACCGCCCTCGCCACTGGCTGCGGTGAACAGGGGTTTCGACCGGATCGCCGGACACTACCTGCCGACCATCCCCCGTCCGGCCCCGGTGTCGGAGGCCGCGTGCGGTCGGATCCGGACGTGGGGGGAGTTGCGTGAGCGGCTGTGGGATCCAGGCACACCAATGGGCGAGGTCGATGCGATCTGGGTGTGGCTCATCGAACGGGTCCGGCAGCGCAGCGAATCCGCAATGCTCGTGAGCGCGGCGCTGGCCATGCCGATGCTGGCCCGCATCACCGGCGAGCACACGGCACCGGGAACCCCGGAACGCCACGATGCCGAGTCCGAAGCGCTGGCTGAGTTCCTGCTCCACCTCCCGTGCATCGATGTCGACCAGCCGCACGTATGGAATCGCCTACGGTGGGCTGCCTTCCGCGCTGACCGTAGAACAGCAATCGAGCAGCGAACCAGTTTCACGGTGGTTGGTGACCTCGGGGCTGATCTCACCGAATGGGGGCAGCGGGCGCAGGTACTCGGAGCCGAGTCTGGTCACCCCGAGACGGTGCTCGCTGCTGCCGTGGGTGCCGGGGTGATCTCCGCCGACGCCGCAGAACTCATCGCCGCGTCCCGGTGGGAAGACCGGCTGCTGCCCGCTCTGGCCGCCGAACGCGGTGTCCCAGTGGGCCGACTGCGCAAGCAGCGGTCCCGTGCCGAACGTGCCCTACTGGCATGGCTGGCCGACCGCACCCGCGACCTCGATCCGGTCCGCAACGGCCCGGTCGAGACCGCGACGGTGACCACGCTCGCGCCGAGAGTCTCCTCACCGCGGCGAGGCCGCCGGCCGAAACGACTCTCGTCAGCTCCGGCACCGGCGAGCATCGAGTCCGGGCAAGTGGCCGCATGAACCCGCACACGAACGCTCTCGATGGGGAGGTACTGGACTCGGCTGGCCGCGCACGACGCGGGCCCCGGCGCCTCGCTATCGCGGTCGCCGCCGTAGTGGTGTCGGTGGTCGCGGCCGGATCCGCCTCGGCGGCGCCACCGCACACCGAGGTGCTGGCCATCGCCTCGTCGCTGGGCGAGGTGATCGACAACGCCCGCAACTGGCTGGTCGGCATCCTGGCCGGGCTGGCGACACTGTTCCTGACCATCGCCGGAGCCCGCTATCTGCTCGGGGGCGGTGATCCCAGCGAGATCGAGAAGGCCAAGACCGCCTTCCGCGCCGCGTGCATCGGCTACGCGCTGGCGATGCTGGCACCGGTCATCGTCGCCGTGCTCAAGTCCATCATCGGAGCCTGACCGTGACAACCCCGGCCCAGGCACCACCCACCCCCACCCGGTTCACACCGGCCGCGCGCCTCGCTGCCAATAGCGCAGCAGCGGTCCTCGCCGCCGTCCTGATCGTGCTCACCGGTTCCGGCGGGGCCGCCGCCCAACCCGCCACTCCGACGCCGGTTCCGCCAGTGACCACGGCACCGGCGACACCCGCGCCGACCACCAGTCCACCGACCACGACACCGCGCCGGTGGGTGACACCACCCTCGACCACCACCCCACCGACGACAACCGCGCCCGGCACAACAGCGCCAGCACCGGCACCTGGATCCGGGTCGGGCTCGGCCGAGTGCGGGGTGACCAACATCAACGGGTGTGTGGAGAACGCGGTCGACGGGTTCTTCCGGCGCATCGTGGAGACCTCGCTCAACCCGTTGCTGGAACTGTTGTCGCAAACCCTGCTCACCACACCCGAACCCGGGCAGATTCCCGAGATCGGGGTCTTGTGGAACCAGTCGTGGCAGATCGTGCTCGCCCTCTACGTGCTGGTCGTGATGGCTGCCGGGGTGCTGTTGATGATGCGTGAGACCGTCCAAACCCAATGGTCGATCCGCGAACTCGCACCCCGCCTGGTCGTCGGATTCGCGGCTGGGGGGTTGAGCATGATGATCGCCACCGCCGGAATCGGTTTCGCCAACGCCCTCGCCGGTGCTCTCGCTGGAGATGGTGTCGACTCGGGCTCGGCCGCCGACGCGCTGGCCGAGTTGGCGTTCACCAGTACCCAGAGCCTCGGTGTCCTTGTTCTGTTGCAGCTGGCGCTGTCGGTGATGCTGCTCGTGCTGATCATCAGCTATCTCGTGCGGGTGACGATCACGATCTTGCTGATCGTGGGCGCACCCCTGGCTTTGATGTGTCATGGGCTGCCCGGCCTCGACGGTGTCGCGCGCTGGTGGTGGCGCTCCTTCGCCGCCTGCCTCGCGGTCCAGGTGGTGCAATCACTGACGTTGGTGGCCGTGCTGCGGGTCATGCTCCGTCCCGGTGGCTGGTACGTGTTCGGGCCCGATGCCAACGAGATCGCCGATCTCACTGTCGCTTTGGCGTTGATGTTCGTGTTGATCAAGACACCGATGTGGCTGCTGTCGGTGCTCAAGATCGGGCAAGGCCGCAGCTTCCTCGGCTCGATCGTGCGTGGCTTCATCGCCTACAAAACCCTCGGCATGCTCAAAGGCGCCACTGCGAGCTCCGCCCGCACCACAGCCTCGGCGGCGTCCGCACGGCGGAGTGCGCGACCCGTCCGTGCCCCACGAGTACCCCGCGCCGCCTCCAGCAGTGGACCGCCCGATCCGTACGCGCGGGTGCGTTCGACCCGCGACGGGCAGCTCATGCTGCCCTTGGAAGGAGTGCGCCGCGTTCCTCGGCAACCCAACCCGGCACCGGCCCAAGCGACCGGCACCCCACCACCGCGCTCGAACCGGTCGGCGAGGGGACGCCAGCTCGCGTTCGACTTCACTCCACCGGACCCGTATCGGGGCATTCGCGCCGGGGCTGGGGGACAGTACCCGCTCCCGATCCCAGTGCGCCGTGTCCGTCCAACACCCCCGCCTCCCGAGCCGCCGCCGCAGCGGCCCGGTCGCCGGGCGACACCGCAACAGCTCGCCTTCGACTTCACCGAACCCACCCCGCCCGACCCGTACGCGCGTGTTCGCCCGAACCGTAGCGGCCAGTACCCGCTGCCGTTCCCGGTCGCCCGGGTCAAACCCGTTGCATCGCCACCGAACCCGCTACAACCACCCGCAGCGGCCCCGGCGCGTCCGGCGGGGCGGCAGCTGCATCTGCCCATGCCGGATCTGCCCGTGCGCCGCCGAGCGCCCCGCGCCCCGAGAGGCGGAACCCTGAAATGAGCACCATCGTGCGCATCCCCGCCGACGTCGACCGCTCCGACCGGCTGCTGGGGCCGTTCACCGCGCGCCAGCTCGCTGTCCTGGCCACGACCGCCGCACTGCTGTACGCGGCCTGGGCTGCAACGCGAACCCTGCTACCGCTGCCCGTATTCGCGGTCACCGCTGCCCTGATGTTCGTGTTCGTGGCAGTCGCGGTCCTGACCCGCCGCGAGGGTCTGTCGGCCGACCTGCTGCTCGTCGCGGCCGTTCGTCACCGCCTGCGTCCACGCCACCTCATCCGATCACATGGTGCCGCCCGGGCTCCGCGCTGGATCACGACTCGCACCACAGGACGACGTCCTCGGTCGCCGGTGCCCTCGGAACTATCGGCGGATCAGGCGCGGTTGCCCGAGTCGGTGGCGAGCAGTGGCAGCGGCGGGGTCGGGGTGATCGACCTCGGCGCCGACGGCCTCGCCGCTATCGCGGTCGCGGGAACCCTCAACCTGTCGCTGCGGACCCCGGCCGAACAGGACAGCTTGGTCGGCCAGCTCGCGGGCTGGCTGCACACCCTGCGTCAACCCGTTCAGATCCTGATCCGTTCGGCGCGGCTGGACTTGACTGAGCACATCACCGGCCTGCACTCTGCTGCCGCGCAGATGTCGGCCGACCTCGCCGCGGCAGCCCTCGACCATGCCGACCACCTCACCGAGCTGGCCGCCCGCGAAGACCCCGTTCACCGACAGGTGCTGCTCGTCTGGCGTGAACACACCGAGGCCGTGGCGACCAGCGGGCTGCGTGCCCGTCTCCCTGGGCAGCGCCGAGCCCGGCGCACCCTATCGGGCGGTGCGCGTCGTGCAGCCGAGTCCAGGCTGCTGCGCCGGATGAACGAGGCCGCCGATGTGCTGTCCCCGTTGGGGATCTCGGTGACCGCCCTCGACCACGACGCCGCCACTGCTGTGCTGGCCAGTTGCACCGACCCCGAAAGCCTCGTCTCTGCCGCCGCCGACATCACCGCCGCCGGCACGGTCGTCAGCACCGACCCCGATACCCGATTACCGGATCCGTTCGCCGGGGACGGGCTCGACCGGTTCGCCCCGGAATCTTTGACCATCGGCACCCGGCATCTTGAGATCGGCTCGGATTGGAGCGCGACCCTCGCGGTGACCGGCTACCCGCGCGAGGTGACCGCCGGCTGGCTCGCGCCTCTGCTGTCTCACCCGGGCAGAGTCGAGGTCGCGGTGCACGTCGAGCCGGTCGACCCGGCCACCGCCGCCACTCGGCTGCGCCGCCAGCAAGCCCGCCTCGAATCTGCCCGCAGGCAGGACCTCGGCCGGGGCCGTCTGACCGACCCGCAGGTCGACGTCGCCGTCGAGGACGCCGCCGACCTGTCCGCGCGCGTCGCGCGGGCCGAAGCAAGATTGTTCCGCGTCGGGGTGTATCTCACCGTCCATGCCGCCTCGGAATCCGAGCTGGCCGACGAGTTGGCCGCCGTTCGCGCGTTGGCGGCGAGTCTGCTCGTGGACACCTGCACCCTGTCCTACCGGGCAGCTCAGGCGTGGGTGACGACTCTGCCGCTCGGGTTGGACCTTATCCGGGTCCAGCGGACCTTCGATACCACTGCCCTCGCCGCGGCGTTCCCCTTCGACTCACCCCAGCTCCCCGCCGCCGATCCCGCCCAGGCCGACCGGCCCCAGGGTGTTCTCTATGGCCGCGACGCTGCGTCGGGGTTGTTGTTCGTGGACCGGTTCGGTCCCGAGGCCCACAACCACAACCTCGTCGTGCTGGGCCGATCCGGTGCGGGCAAGTCCTACCTGGTGAAAACCGAGATCCTGCGGGCCCTGTATCGCGGGATCGAGCAGGTCATCATCGATCCCGAGGATGAATACCGGCGCCTGAGCGAGGCCGTGGGCGGCACCAACATCCGCCTCGGTGCACCCGGAGTTCGGCTCAACCCGTTCGACCTGGAAATCCACATCCGACCCGACGGGAGCCGCAGCGCCCCGACCGATGCGCTCACTCGGCGCAAACTGTTCTGCCACACCCTGATCCAGGTGCTGTTGGGGGACCAAACCGCCGCGCATCGGTCGGCGCTGGACGCTGCTCTCGCCGCTGCTTACACCGCCGCCGGGATCACCGACGACCCCGCCACCTGGACCCGGCCCGCGCCCACCCTGAGCGACCTGCGAGACCAGCTTGACCAGCTCGCCGTGCCCGCTGCCGTCGAGTTGGCTGCCGGGCTGCACCCCTACACCGGCGAGGGAGCCTATGCCGGGCTGATCGACGGGAACACCACCACCGAACCCGAGGGCGCGATGATCGTGTTCTCGCTACGGGAGCTGCCCGATGAAATGAAAACCATCGGCACGCTGCTGGTTTTGGACGCGACGTGGCGGAAAGTGTCGAACCCCGGTCATCGGCGGCCCCGCATGATCACCGTGGACGAGGCGTGGCTGCTGCTGCGCGAGCCCGCCGGGGCGGCGTTCCTGTTCCGGGCCGCGAAAAGCTTCCGCAAGCACTGGGCCGGACTCACCGTCGCTACCCAGGACTGCGCGGATGTCTGCTCGACCGAACTCGGGCGAGCGATCATCTCCAACGCCGCCACTCAGATCTTGCTACGCCAAGCACCCCAGGCCATCGACGAGGTCGCTACCGCCTTCCACCTCTCTGACGGCGAGCAGCAATTCCTGCTCTCCGCGGCTCGCGGTTCGGGGCTGCTCGCGGTCGGCGGCACCGACCGCGCGGTGTTCGGGTCTTTGGCCTCGCTCACCGAGAACGCGCTCATCACCACTTCGCCTGAGTTCCTGGCCGCCATCGCCGACGACCGCGACACCGAAGTCGACATCGGCTCAACCGCAACAGCCGACGGCAGGTGGGCGGGGTGACCCTTGACGCCGCTGTCCGAACCACCGCACCGGGATCGGGTTCCGGCGCGCAATGGTCACACCGCAGACCCGCCCGTTGGACCCGCCAGAACGGCGCAGGCCGCCGTATTCCGGCCGATCGGCACCCCTGGTTGGTCGCGGGTGACCGGTTCGGCAGAAATGCTGCACGAGAAGACATTTGACGCCTCGGCCGCTACGGAGCGTTCATGGATCCCGCTGCACGCGGACCCGCCCGGTTCCCGCGCAGTTCCACCCACCCACGAAACAGCCACCTCCGCCACCTATCGGGCCGACGTGGCAGGACATGAGAGGAAATCATGGACGAGGAATTTTCCGACGACGCCGTGGTGATCCCGTTGCGCCCCTCGCGGGCCCGCGCCGATTCGCCGATGCATGTCGATGCTCGAGTGGGCGAGATGACCACGTCGTTCCAGATTCGCTATGTCACCGGAGCCGAAGCCAAACGCGTCGCCGAACGGCAAGCCCGCGCGATCTCGGCGCTGCTGCGCTGGCTCGACAGCCACGACCCAGCCACAGCCGATCTGGTCGATCTCGACGCCATCACCACCGCCGACGAACAGGAGGCGGCATGAGCCTGCCCGTATTCGCCGGACCCGACAGCCCTGATCTGCTCGGGATGGGTGGGTCGTCCCCGGTCCCGGTGGCGGTGTTCCTGCGCACCTCGACCCGGGATTTGCAGGACCCCACGTTGTCGCTGCCGCGCCAGCTCGACAACTGCCGCAAGGTGCTGCCGAACGGGTTCGTGATCGTCGCGTTCTTCTACGACGTCGAATCCTCCCGCAAGGACCTCGAGATGCGTGGCCTGGGCAGCGCGCACGAGGCGTTCGACATCCCGATCCCGCGTGACGGCGGTTTGGCCGACTTGATGGCCGAAGCCCGCCACCCCAACCGCCGCTTCGAGGCGGTCGTGGTCGAGGAGATCGAACGCGCCGCCCGCTGGACGCACCAGTCCACTCAGCTCGAACACGAACTGGAGAAAGTCGGGGTGCCGCTGTTCGCCGCCGACGAGGGACCGATCTCGCTGTCGGAGAAACGCGCCACCCAGATCCTCGTGCGCCGCATGAAACAAGGTGTCGCCGAATGGTTCCTGCGCCACACCCTCGAACAATCCTGGGAAGGGTTCCGCGAACACACCTTTCAAGGCTGGAACATCGGCAAAGCCTGCCACGGCTACCTCAACGAGAAAGTGCCACACCCGGTCGCGGCGAAACGAGAGGAAGGCCGCACCAAATCCCGGCTCCTCGTGGACCCCGAACGCGCACCGGCGGTGGTGCGGATCTTCCAGTTGCGCCACGACGAGAACCTCGCTTACCAGGTGATCGCCGAGCGGCTCAACGCCGACCCCGACCGCTACCCGCCCCCGCGACCCAACAGCGGCAAACGCGCTCGGGGCCGCTGGTCAGGGTCCTCGGTCCGCGAAATCCTGATCAACCCGAAATACACCGGGCACATGGTGTGGAACCGGCGCGCCAGCAAGAAAGGCGGCGCGCTCGTCCCGCCCGAGAAATGGGTGTGGTCACCGCAGCCTACCCACGAGCCCCTGGTAACCCGCGCGGTGTGGGAAGCGGTGCAAAAGAACAGGACCACTCGCCAGGGGTCGCGGATGGGTGTCAAGAACTCCCACCCTGACACCCACCGCACCTACGTGCTGCGCTCGTTCGTGCACCACCAGCAGTGCAACAAGAGGATGTTCGGCAAAACCCGCAAGGGCTACGGCTACTACACCTGCCAACCCAAACTCGATCTCGTCGGCAAACCCGAGGAATACGCCGACCACCCCCGCGCGGTGTACGTGCGCGAAGACAAGCTCCTCGACTGCGTCGAGACGTTCTTCAACGAACGCGTCTTCGGCCCCGACCGCGCGACCCTGCTACGCCACCAGCTACGCGGACAATCCACGAGCAAGGGCCACGACCTCGAACAACGGGCCGCCGCGATCGAGAAGACGCTCTCCGATATCACCCGACGACAGGACAACCTGCTCGCTGAGCTGGAATCCCGCCCGATCACCGGTGACGACGAGTTGTCCCAAGCGTGGGCCGAACGGCTGAGACGCCGCTACACAGAACTCGAAAAGGAACGCCGCAGCAAGAACGGCGAGCTGGATACCCTGCGTGAACAGGCTGCCCGGCAGCGTCCCGACGAACCCGCGCTCCTGGAGCACCTGCCTCGGCTGACGCTGCATCTCACCCGCGCCCCCGATGTCCTGCAACGTGACTTGTACGAGGCATTCGGGATCAAGATCGTTTACGACCACACCGGTAAACACGTGACCATCTACGCCACCCTGACCGAAGAAACACTCCCCGATGCCGCCATAGCCGCCGCACCGCTGACCCCTGCTACGACCCCCGAAACGGGGCCCGTACCGCCACCAGCCCACAGGGGCGGCGGTACGGGGCAACCCGGCACGCCATGGGAAACCGCTACTACGGTTGCCCATGTTCTTCGTGCCCCCGGCAGGATTCGAACCTGCGACACCCGCTTTAGGAGAGCGGTGCTCTATCCCCTGAGCTACGAAGGCGGGGTTGTTCGGTGGACGAGCCCGGGCGTGGTCGGCCCCGGTTCGACCGAGCCGAGTATAGCGTGCGGAGGCCGGGGGATCAGAGTCGGCGGTGAGACGCTGGGGTTCAGAGGAAGGTGCGCTCGCCGACGGGGAGGCGTTCGTATTTACCGTCGCCGGGGAACAGGGCGCTCATCTGGTCGGTCAGGGCTCGGCCCGCGTCGATGAGGTCGCCGTCGTGGATCGGGACGATGACGCGGGGGCGCAGCGTGTCGACGTAATCGACGGCGTCGGCGAAGCGCATCCAGGGTCCGCTCACGGGGAGGAACAGGACATCGACGGTGACGCCGTCGGGAACAGCGGGAAAGGCGTCGCCGGGGTGCAGGACGCGGTTGTCGATCAGGAACGCGATATTCGGTGACGACGGCAGGCTGCGGTGGATCTCGGCGTGCTCGCCGCCGAGGGCGAGCACCGGCAGTCCCGCGGCCGTGAAGGATTCGCCGCCGGTGACGGCGCTGACGCGATCGGCGGGCGCGCCTGCCTCGGTCAGCTGAGTGGCCACGTCCGCGCTGACCCACGCGCGGCTCTCGGGGTTGGCCGTCAGCGCCGCCACCACCCGGGGCACGTCGACGTGGTCCTGATGGTCGTGGGTGATCAGGAACGCGGTGACGTCGGCGAAAGCCTCCGCGGGCGCGAACGCGCCGGGATCGATCACCAGGGCTTGATCGCCCTGTTCGAGGCGGACAGTGGAATGGGCGAAGGACGTGACCGCGATCTGCGTCATTTTCTCGTTCTCCAGCTCTGTCGATGATGTCGAGGTGTCAGAACCCGCCGCCGTCGAATCCACCGCCGTCGGAGCCGCCCCAGCCGCCGGAGTCCTGGCCGGGGTCGAATCCGGGGTCCTGGCCGAAGTCGTCGGCGTTCGGCTGGTCGAGGGCGGCTTCGCCGGTGCCGTCTTCGAAGGCTTGGGCGTCGTAGGGGACTCCGGGCATGCCGGCGAAGAGGGAGGTGAACAGGAGGGCGGTGCCCGCGCCCCAGGCGCCGGCGATGAGAGCGGGTTTCCACCAGGGTTCGGAGTACCAGCCGGCCGGGACGGGGCGGCCCGCGACTCGGCCGCCGGGGAAGTAATTGGGGGTGGCCGGTGCGGGGGCGGGGGAGGCGGCGATGCGGCGGCCGTTGTGTTCGACGACGCGGGGCTGGTCGACCTGGCCCGCGATGTCCTGGCCGTCGAGGGTGGGGATGGGTGGGCCGGGGTCCATGTTCATGGCGGTGCGGGCGGCGCGGATGTAATAGAGGCCTTCGAGGGCGGTCTGTTTGGCCAGGCGCGCCTTGGCGGCGGAATCGGCACGGTCGAGTTGGCCGCCCGCGGCGTTGTAGCGCTCCGAGGCGTCGGCCAGGGCCTGACGGGAGGCCTCGTTGCGGGGCGACAGCTGGTAGACCTGGCCGCCGAGCCGCTCGGTCGTCACCCGCGCGTCGGCCTGGGCCTCCTCGAGTTCGCGCGCCGTGCGCTTGTTCTGTTCGGCGCGCAGGTACAGCAAGGCCGCCACGCACACCACGACGATCACGATCAGCCACCACAGCATCGCGCACCTCTTTCGTCCGAGGTCTCGAGACGCTGTCCAGTTTACTGAACGGTTGCCCTATCGGGCGCAGGCGTGATGATCAGCGCGTTGCCGGATAGCTCACCCGGCCAGGTGGCGGGCGATAACCAGGCGCTGGATCTGGTTGGTGCCCTCGAAGATCTGCATGACCTTCGCCTCGCGCATGTAGCGCTCCACCGGGAAGTCCTGGGTGTAGCCGTAGCCGCCGAAGACCTGGACCGCGTCGGTGGTGACCTTCATGGCGGCATCGGTGGCCACCAGCTTGGCGACGCTGGCCTGGCGCGAGTAGGGCAGACCGGCGTCGCGGCGGCGGGCGGCGTCGAGGTAGGTGGCGCGGGCGGTGTCGACGGCGGCGGCCATGTCGGCCAGGACGAAGCCGAGGCCCTGGTGATCGATGATCTTGCGGCCGAACGCCTCTCGCTCCTTGGCGTAGGCGACGGCCTCGTCGAGGGCGCGCTGGGCCACGCCGGTCGCCACCGCGGCGATGCCGAGGCGGCCCGCGTCCAAGGCGCTGAACGCGATCGAAAGACCCTGGCCCTCTTCGCCGATGCGGCGCTCGGCGGGCAGGAAGGCGTCGTCGTAGGCGGCGGTGGTGGTGGGGATGCCGCGCAGGCCCATCTTCTCCTCGGGCTTGCCGAAGCTCAGGCCCGCGGTGTCGGCGGGGACGAGGAAGCAGGAGATGCCGCGCGAGCCCTCGCCGGTGCGGGCGAACAGGGTGTAGAAGTCGGCGCGGCCGCCGTTGGTGATCCAGGCCTTGGTGCCGGTGACGCGGTAGCCGCCGTCGACAGTGGTGGCGCGGCAGCGCAGCGCGGCCGCGTCGGACCCGGCGTGCGCCTCGGAAAGGCTGTAGGCGCCGATGGTTTCGCCGGAGAGCATGGTCGAGAGCCACTGCTGCTTCTGCTCGTCGGTGCCGTAGGTGAACAGCGGATGGCAGGACAGGCCGTGCACGCTCACCGCGACGGCGACGGCCGCCCAGCGGCTCGCGAGTTCCTCGAGGACCTGCAGGTACACCTCGTAGGGCTGCGCGCCGCCACCGAACTCCTCCGGGTACGGCAGGCTCAGCAGCCCGGCCGCGCCGAGGGCGGGGAACACGCCGTCGGGGAAGACGCCGGTCTTCTCGCTCTCGGCGACGCGCGGTTCGAGCACCTTGTCGGCGATGTCGCGGGTGAGCTCGATCAGGTCGCGCGCCTCGTCGGTGGGCAGCATTCGGTCGACAGCCATGCGGATACATTACGTCCAGCACTGAATTGCGTGCAAGGGAGCACGGAATTTTCTGCGTCTATACTGGGTCGATGCCGGGGATGCCACCGAACAAGCACCAGGAGAAGAGCCTGCGGACGCGCACGCAGCTGCTCGATGCCGCCATCGAGAGCCTGGCCGAGGTCGGCTACGCGGGCGCCTCGATCGCCGACATCACGGCCAGGGCCGGGGTCACCCGCGGCGCGCAGCTGCACCAGTTCCACACCCGCGCCGAGCTCTTCGCCCAGACCATCGGGCATCTCACCGAGCGGCAGCGAGAAGCCATGCAGCGCAAGGCCAGAGCACTCACCGATGTCCCGTCGCCGGGCGCGGTGCTGGTGGAACTGGTCACCGCGACGTTCGCCGGTCAGCTCGGGCGCGCGTCGGTGGAGCTCTACGTCGGCATCGCGCACGACCAGCCACTGCGCCGGGAGATGTTGCGCGTGCAGCACGAGCTCACCGTCGAATTGCTCGACCGCTGTGCCGGGCTGATCGACGCCGGGATCGCCCGTGAACGGCTCGAGAGCGCCTTCTGGCTCACCATCAACCTGGTCCGTGGCGCCACCCTCGACGAGATGGTCGGCCGCGACCGGGTCCGCCGCAAACAGGTGCTGGCCGACTGGACCGCGCTCGCCGACATCGCCCTGCGCTGACGTCCACCTGCGGGCAGCCGCGTCCGGCCTATCATCTGCGCATGACCGCAGCACCCCGCCCGCCCCTCGACGAAGACCAGGTGGGTCTGGTGGTCGAGGTGTTCCGCATGCTCGCCGACGCGACCAGGGTGCGGGTGCTGTGGGCGCTGACCGACCGGGAACTGTCGGTGAACGAACTCGCGACCGAGGTCGGCAAACCCGGCCCTGCGGTCTCGCAGCACCTGGCGAAACTGCGGATGGCGCGGTTGGTGCGGACCCGGCGCGAGGGCACCACGATCTTCTACAGCCTGGACAACGATCACGTCCGCCGGCTCGTCGTCGACGCGGTGCACAACGCCGAGCACGCAGGGCCGGGTGTGCCGGCGCACCATCGCGGGCCCGATGCCGAGCCGCCGCATCGGTGACCGCACGGCTGACGATGAACACTCGGTTCGACAGGAATAGTTGTGCTCAGGAACAGTTACCACCGGCCGACTCTTCGGTAGCATCCCGCGTGTGACGTGGCTCATGCCACCGCGGGACCGAAGGAGTTTTCGATGCTGAGCACCATGCAGGACGACCAGCTGTCGCTGGCCAAGCTGCTCAATTACGCCGCCACCTTCCAGGGGGATTCGACCGTGTCCACCTGGACCGGTGACGGGGTGCGCACCATGACCTTCCGCGAGCTCGGCGCCGACGCCGCGCGGCTGGCCAACGCGCTGCGTGGGCTCGGTGTCGAAGAGGGCGACCGGGTCGGCACCTTCATGTGGAACAACAACGAGCACATGGTCGCCTACATCGCGGTGCCCGCGATGGGCTCGGTGCTGCACGCGCTCAACATCCGCCTGTTCCCGGAGCAGCTGGTCTTCGTCGCCAATCACGCCGAGGACAAGGTCGTGCTCGTCGACGGCACCCTGGTCCCGCTCTTCGCGCAGTACCTGCCGAATCTGAAGACGGTCAAGCATGTGATCGTGGTCAACGGTGACGCGTCCGCGCTCACCGCGCCCGAGGGCGTCACCGTGCACTCCTACCGCGAGCTGCTCGACAGCCAGTCCGCCGACTTCGACTTCCCGGTCGTCGACGAGCGTTCGGCCGCCGCCATGTGTTACACCTCCGGCACCACCGGTGACCCGAAGGGCGTCGTCTACTCGCACCGGTCCAACTGGCTGCACGCCATGCAGGTGAACTCGCCCAACGGCATGGGCTTCCACGGTGGCGACTACGTGCTCGCGATCGTGCCGCTGTTCCACGCCAACGCGTGGGGCCTGCCGTACGCGGCGCTGATGTCGGGCGCCAACATCCTGATGCCGGACCGTTTCCTGCAGCCGGGTCCGCTGCTGGAGATGATGGCCGCCGAGAAGCCCACCTTCGCCGCCGCCGTGCCGACCATCTGGGGTGGCGTGCTGGCCGGGCTGGCCGCGCAGCCGCAGGACATCTCGCACCTGCGCACCGCCGTCGTCGGCGGTTCGGCGGTGCCGCCGTCGATGATGCGCGCGTTCGAGGAGAAGCACGGCGTGCGCATCCTGCACGCGTGGGGCATGACCGAGACCTCGCCGCTGGGCAGCGTCGCGCACGCGCCCTCGGGTGTGGAGGGCGAGGAGGCCTGGGCCTACCGCTACACGCAGGGCCGCTTCCCCGCCAATGTCGAGGCGCGGCTCGTCGGTGACGACGGCAAGGTCGTCCCCAACGACGGTGAATCGCTGGGCGAGCTGCAGGTCCGCGGCGCGTGGATCACCGGCTCCTACTACTCGCCGTCGGGCGCGGAGATCGATCCGGACAAGTTCGACGACGGCTGGCTGCGCACCGGCGATGTCGGCAAGATCAGCCCCAACGGCTACCTCACCCTGGTCGACCGCTCCAAGGACGTCATCAAGTCCGGTGGCGAGTGGATCTCCTCGGTGGACCTGGAGAACGCCGTGATGGGCCACCCGGCCGTCGCCGAGGCCGCCGTGATCGGTGTGCCGGACGAGAAGTGGGACGAGCGCCCGCTGGTCGCGATCGTGCTGGCCGAGGGCGCCGCCGCCGAGGCCGCCGAGCTGAAGGGCTTCCTGGCCGACAAGTTCGCCAAGTGGCAGCTGCCCGAGCGCTGGACCTTCATCAGCGAGGTGCCCAAGACCAGCGTCGGCAAGTTCGACAAGAAGCGGCTGCGCGCGCAGTACGCGGAGGGCGAACTCGACGTGGTCACCGCGGACTGACACACGAGAAAGGCGGGGGGGGGGACGCGTGCCCCCCCCCCGTTAGTGTTGCGGTGAGGAGTTTGGGCGTTGGGGGGGGGGGGTGGGGAGCGGGGGGCGGGGGGGGGTGTTTGGGGGGGTTGGGTAGCCGCCCCCCCCCGC
>NZ_JARWOJ010000033.1 GCF_029868625.1 Nocardia neocaledoniensis
CCGGCGCGCCTTCGCCGCCCTGATCGCCCTGGCCTGCGGGTCGCTGCGTAAGGTGACGGTGGTGGCCGTTATCTCGGGCGGGGCGGCCTGCGCGAGGGCGTTCGCGTCGGCCGCCGACTCCTCGGCCTGGTGCTCTGGCAACGAAATGGTCTGCAGGTCGAAGGAATACGGCGGGACGAACCCGTGCGGGCCACTGTGGAGCGGGCGCGCGAGACGCACCGTCCCGGCCCCCACCGATACTCCCAGTACCGAACTCATCAGCTACCCATCTCGATCCCTACCGGACGACACGCGGAGCCTGCACACTCGGAACAAATGTCCGGCAGCCCCCGCTTGGATCGCCACTCTACGGGGTGCCGAGTCCGGCGTACACCCACCCGGCGTCCCGCCAGCTTGCGCTGTCCAAACAATTGCGGCCGTCGATGATCGAGCGGGACCGAACCACCGGTTCGAGGTCGGCCGGTGTCAGTGCCGTGAATTCGTTCCACTCCGTGAGGACCAGCACCACGTCGGCGCGATCGCAGGCCTCGGCCACCGAGGTCGCGTAGTTCAGGGTCGGGAACACGCGCCGCGAATTCTCCACGGCCTTCGGGTCGTACACGGTGACGACGGCGCCGTGCAGCTGGATCATCCCCGCCACGTTCAGCGCCGGGGAATCGCGCACGTCGTCGGACTCCGGCTTGAACGCGGCCCCGAGAACGGCCACGTTGGCGCCGAGCAGCGAGCCGCCGCAGGCGCGGGCGGCCATGTCGACCACCTTGGTGCGGCGGCGCATGTTGATGTTGTCGACCTCGCGCAGGAACGCCACCGCGTGATCGGCGCCCAGCTCACCGGAGCGGGCCATGAACGCGCGGATGTCCTTGGGCAGGCAGCCGCCGCCGAAACCCAGGCCGGCGTTGAGGAATCGGCGGCCGATGCGGGCGTCGTAGCCGAGCGCGTCGGCCAGCATCGTCACATCGGCGCCGGTCGCCTCGCACACCTCGGAGACGGCGTTGATGAACGAGATCTTCGTCGCCAGAAAGGCGTTCGCCGAGACCTTGACCAGCTCGGCGGTGGCCAGGTCGGTGAGCAGGAACGGGATCTCGGCGGCGATCAGGTCGGCGTAGATCTCGCGGATCTGCTGCTCCACCCAGCCCGAACGCTCGCGGCTGCCGTCCAGGCCGAGGACAAGGCGGTCGGGGCGCAGGGTGTCCTGCACGGCGAAGCCCTCGCGCAGGAACTCCGGATTCCAGGCGACCTCGACGTCGACCGTCGCCGCCGCGCGGGCCCGCTCACCGAGCGCCGCCGCGGTGCCGACCGGCACCGTCGACTTGCCGACGATCATCGCCGGACGTTCCAGCATCGGAGCCAGCGTGTCGACCACGGCGTGCACGTATTTCAGGTCGGCGCCGTACTCGCCTTTCTTCTGCGGGGTGCCGACGCCGAGGAAATGCATGTCGGCGTGGGCCGCGGCGTCCTCGTAGTCGGTGGTGAACCGCAGCCTGCCCGCGGCGAGGTTGCGCTGCAGCACCTCCTCCAGGCCGGGTTCGTAGAACGGCACCACCCCATCGGCCAGTTTGGCCACCTTGCCGGGATCGACATCGACCCCGACCACGTCATGCCCCAGCTCGGCCATGCACGCTGCGTGCGTGGCCCCCAGGTACCCCGTTCCGAAGACTGTGCATCGCATGGTTCCGTTGGTAAGGCGCGCGCGTGGCTACGCCGCGTCAGCGAGGCAAGAGCGGGCGCAACATCTGGTGTACAGGGGGAGACGTCGACTGGTCGGTCGGTTCTCCGGGGCGCCTACCTGGGCGGATAGCATTCGGCGCGGGTGCGTGGTTCGGATTGCCACGTAGCGGGTGTCCGCGGGTGTGGACGCTAGCATCGTGCGGTGCGTCGGGTACTGGTCGTCCTCGGGGCGTCGCTGGTCGTGGCGATCGTCGCGGTGGTGGCGCTGTGGCCGGTGTATGTGCGGCCGCGCGTCGACGAGCCGGCGCGGGCCGACGCGATACTCGTGCTCGGCGGCGCGCACGACGGGCGCGAACAGCTCGGATTGCGGTTGGCGGCCGAAGGCTACGCGCCCCGCGTCCTGATCTCGAACCCCTATGAACACAGCCCGATGGTCAACCGGATCTGCCACGGCGGCTACCGCTTCGAGGTGATCTGCTTCGACCCCAGCCCCCGCACCACCCTGGGCGAAGGCCGCGAACTGGCCCGCCTCGGTGGCACCTGGTCGCGCGTCATCGTCGTCACCTTCACGCCCCACATCTCCCGATCCCGCTACATCCTCGGAAAGTGCTGGCCCGGCGAACTCCTCTTCGTCGACCCCGAACCCCATCTCTCACCGGCCCGCTGGGCCTGGGACTACGTCTATCAATCCGCGGGATATGTGAAGGCGTGGTTCCAGGACTGCTGAGACGGCCTCTTCCCCGCGGTGGATCACGCGGCCACCCGAGTCACTCATGCGGTAGACGCGCGCGATGGCAGGGCGGAAATAGCGTTCGACCATGGGAATTCTCACGAGTGGTCGGGGTGCGGCCGCAGTCGCGACGGGGTGCGCCGCGGCAGCGATGATCGGATGCGCGGCACCGGATCGCGTAGCGCCGTCGCACGGGACGCCACCCGCGCAGATAGGACAGCAGCGGATCGAGTGGCACGACTGCGACACCGCCCCGGACGACGTCGTGGGACGCGGATTGGCCGCGGTGGGCGCGCGATGCGGGGAGTTCCAGGCGCCGCTGGATCACACGCGGCCGTCCGGGCCGACGGTCACGATCGCGGTGGCCCTGCGCCCCGCGAGTGACCCTGCCCGCCGTCGAGGGACCTTGGTCGTGGAGACCGGCGGACCCGGCCCGTCTCGCGAGGGGGTATCGATGCTGGTCGACGGGCCCGAAGGTGGTCACCCGGCCGCCCGGCAGCTCGCAGAAAGCTACGACCTGGTCGGGCTTGATCCGCGATTCTTCGGAGCCAGCGATCCACTCGACTGTGGCTGGCCGACGGGCGAATATCTCGCTCTCGCGCAGGGCGCGCCGAACGATCGCGCCGGATTCGACCGCACCGTGGACGTGGCAAGGGCGCTGGCGGCGCGGTGCGCACCGCATCGGGAACTGCTGCCGCACGCCTCGACCCGTGCGGTAGCGCGCGACCTGGATCTGCTGCGGCAGCTGCTCGGCCAGGAGCGGTTGTCATACCTGGGGTGGTCGTGGGGCAGCTATCTCGGCGCGGTCTATCTGCAGATGTTCGGTGACAACGTCGACCGGATGGTGCTCGACAGTCCCCTCGACCCGCGGGCGCCCGGCCCCGACCTGACCCGCACCTCGGCACCGGCCACCGCCGCGGCACTGGCCGACTGGGCCCGCTGGGCCGCCGACCGCGACCAGCAACTCGGCCTCGGCGCGACACAGGAGCAAGTGCTCGCCGCGGTGGACGCCCTGGTCGCGCGCGTCGCTGTGAGTCCGCTGAGCATCGCCGGGACCACCGTCACCGCGGACATGCTGCCCGGACTGCTGCTGACCGTCGACGACAGCGACGAGTCGTACACCGAATTCGGCGCCCTCGTCCGCGCGCTGTCCGACGCGTCGCGCGGACCGGTGGTCGACCCGCCGCCGAGCCTGGCCGGCAAACTCGCCCTCTACGCCGAGACCGCGGTGGTCCCCGAGTTCGGTTTCAGCGCGACGGTGGCCAATCAGTGCGCGGATCGCGCCGCCAGGGACGTCGAGGACCACTACACCGACATCGAGGACCATCGCGCCACCGAACCACTGTTCGGCGCCTTGGCCCGCCACCTCACCCCGTGCGCGGTGTGGCCGTCCCGCCCGGCCGAGCCGGCTACCGAGATCGACACTTCGGCGCCGGCCCTGCTCATCGGCGCCGAGGGAGATCCGGTCGCACCGATCGCCGGACAGCGTGCACTGCGCGAGGCGCTGTCCGGGTCGCGCTCGGTGACGGTGACCGGCGCGTTCCGCCACGGCGTCTATCTGTTCGAGCGTTCGCGCTGCGTCGACGCCGCGGTCGAGCGGTATCTGCTCGACGGTGTCCTGCCCGCCGCCGATACCCGATGCCGACGGGAGTGACGGGCTAGCGCCCGCCGCGCGCGAGTCCGGCTTCGTGGGCGAGGATCACCGCCCGCACCCGGTCTCGCGCCGACAGTTTCAGGAGGATATGGCGCACATGTGTTTTCACGGTGCCCGCGCCGATGTCGAGCGCGACGGCGATCTCGGCGTTGGACGATCCCCTGGCCATCTCGGTGAGGACGTCGCGCTCGCGACCGGTGAGGGTGGCCACCAGCCGTCGCGCCGCGGGATCGATCGGCGGGGCGAGTCGATGGAGCAGGCGCCGAGTGGTGGACGCGGCGAGTACCGCGTCACCGGCGTGCACGCTGCGCACCGCGGACAGGAAGACCTCCGCCGGAGCCTGTTTCAACAGGAATCCGCTCGCACCGGCGCGTACGGCGGCCACCGCGTAATCGTCGAGGTCGTAGGTCGTCAACACCAGCACCTTGGGTGGATCGGGCGCGGCCGTCAGCAGGCGGGTGGCCTCGATGCCGTCCATTCCCGGCATCCGGACATCCATGACGACCACATCCGGAGCAGATCGCCCAGCCACGGCGAGCGCGGCGGCGCCGTCGGCGGCCTCGCCGACCACCCGGAGATCGGGCTGGGAGTCGACCACCATGCGGAACCCGGCACGCACCAGCTCCTGGTCTTCGACGAGGAGCACCCCGATCACGGGTTGCCCGCCAGTGGAATTCGCGCGTGGAGCAGGTGCCCGGCGCCGTCGGGGCGGCGGCGCAACTCCATGTCGCCGCCGTAGGCGGAGATCCGCTCACGCATGCCGATCAGGCCGTATCCTGCGGGGCCCGACCGTGGTTCGCCGCAGCCGTCGTCCTGGACGCTGACGTGCAAGCCGGCGTCTTCGACGCACACCGAAACCTGGGCGCGCACACCGGTTCCGGCGTGTTTGACGATATTGGTCAGACCTTCCTGCACGAGGCGGTAGACCACCAGGCCGACGCCGGTGTCGACCGGTTCCCCGGCCAGATCGATGGTCAGGTCGACCGGTAGGCCCGCGTCGTTCAGGTCGCCGGTCAGCCGGATCAGGTCCGAGATGCCCGGTGCCGGAGCGGAATCGGGCTCGGGACGGTCGTCCTCGCGCAGGACGCCGATGGCCCGGCGGGTTTCGGTGAGCGCGGTCCGGCCCTGCTCACCGATCGCCGCCAGCGCCTCGACCGCGCGCCGCGGTTCGGCCGGCGCCGCATAGCGACCACCGTCGGCCTGCGCGACGATCACGGCCAGCGAATGCGCGAGGATGTCGTGGATATCGCGGGCGATCCGGTTCCGCTCGGACAGCACCGCCAGCCGGGTCCGCTGTTCTTGCTCGCGCTCGAGCAGGGCGGTCTGCCGAGCCAGCGCCTCGAACTCGCCGCGGCGGGCACGCTGCCAGGCGCCGCCGAACCACGCCGCGACGACCGCGCCCGCGAAGGACACCCCCACCAGGACATGCGCCGACACCGGCATCGGAAGCTGCGGCCAACTCCAGCCGGCCAGCACCGCGCCTGCCAAGCCGACGACGAGTCCGGCGCGGCTCGCCCACCTCTCGGCGTAGGCCGCGAGGGTGTAGACCGCGAGTGGCACGGCGACATCGGCGGGCAACGCGCCGGTCGTGGCCTGGAGGGTCGCCCACTGGACGAACGCCACCATCGCCACCACCGCGGCCGTACCCGCGGGCCACCGGCGCCGCCAGGCCAGCGGCACGAGCAAGGCCACCGAGAAGGCGAAGTAGTCCGCGCCGGCGTCGACGAGAGCGCCGGCCAGGAAACACACCATGAGCAGCACGATCACGATGGCCGCGTCCACATGCGCGGTGCGCCCGCGCAGCCAGAGCGCTACCCGTTCATCGACCATCCGCCCACCCTAGGTCGGCCGGTCGGCCACCACCTCTACCCTCGGGACGATTTTCGGGACACGTGGCGCGAGCTCCGTGAAAAGCGGAGAGGGGCGCGCGGAGCACCCCAAGGCCGGGGTGTGGTTTGGGGTTATTGGGGGCCCCGGCGACGCCCGGTGACCCGGTGCTCGTCGCCCGCTCCGCCGCGCACGAGATCGCCGCCGCCGTCGCCACCGCCCTGTCGAACGTCGACCTGCATGCCGGGCCGGACGCGAAAGCCTATGTGC